>CALWLK010000100.1 GCA_944381505.1 uncultured Lachnospiraceae bacterium | reverse complement strand
GTCAGTATAAAGAGCAGAAAATTTTTCAGAACACATTTTTCTACCATATAGAGGTATAATCAGTGTTTCCTGAACGGTATTCTTTTCTATTTTTATTTTTTCCACTTCAATGAACCTCCTGAAAATCTCGATTTGTATTTCTGTTTGTTTTAAAAATGGGCAACTCCGATTGGAATTGCCCACTCATTGCACTAATTATGCGATTTTTTCTTGCTTGCACCGATTTCTGCATCAATTGATGTAAGTTTGATGTAAATCGCTGTTTTTTTAGTTTTTTATCAAATGAAGTACGTCCCGTCTATTCGGTAAAACGGTACATCTTTACATCATTTTAATAGAGCTTTGCACCTGCTGGAATGTGGTCATCAACCATCAGAAGATGTAGCTTTTCTTCACCTTCTTCTTCATGAATAGCACTGAGGAGCATACCGCAAGAGTCAATGCCCATCATAGCTCTCGGTGGAAGATTTGTGATAGCAATCAGAGTCTTTCCAACCAGTTCTTCCGGCTCATAAAAGCTATGAATACCGCTTAAAATGGTTCTGTCTGTGCCTGTTCCGTCATCAAGAGTAAACTGTAACAGTTTCTTTGACTTCGGTACTGCAACACACTCTTTAACCTTTACTGCACGGAAATCTGACTTGCTGAATGTATCAAAATCAACAAATTCCTCAAATAAAGGCTCTACCTTTACCTTAGAAAAATCAATCTTTTCAGACTCAGTTTTTACATTTTTTTCAGGTGCTTCAGAAACTGTATTATTTACATCATTTTTCTTATTTACACCATCTAAGGACTTCATTGTGGGGAACAAAAGAACATCTCTGATGGCTGCCGAGTCTGTCATCAGCATAACCATTCTGTCTATTCCGAAGCCTATGCCTCCTGTGGGGGGCATTCCTATCATAAGGGCGTTGATGAAATCCTCGTCTGTAGTGTTTGCCTCCTCGTCGCCCGCCGCAAGCTGAGCCTCCTGAGCCTTGAATCTCTCTCTCTGGTCTATGGGGTCGTTTAACTCGGAGTAGGCGTTTGCCATCTCAGCGCCATTTATAAAGAGCTCGAACCTCTCTGTGTACTCGGGCTTGTCGGGCTTTCTCTTTGTGAGAGGGCTTATCTCCACCGGATGGTCCATCACAAAGGTGGGCTGGATGAGTTTATCCTCCACATACTCCTCAAAGAAGAGACTGAGGATATCTCCCTTCTTATGTCTCTCCTCGTACTCGAGCTTATGCTTCTTCGCCAGCTCCTTTGCCTCCTCGTCGGAGTGTATCTCGTCAAAATCTATGCCCGCATACTTCTTTACGGCATCGAGCATTGTTATCCTCTCAAAGGGCTTTCCAAGGTCAATGACGTTGCCCTTGTAGTTTAAGAGCGTGGTCCCGCACACGGCCTTTGCCACGTCGCGGTAAAGGCCCTCCGCAAGGTCCATCATTCCGTGATAATCCGTGTAGGCCTGATAGAGCTCCATGAGGGTGAACTCCGGATTGTGCATGGCGTCCGTACCCTCGTTTCTGAATACTCTGCCTATCTCGTATACTCTCTCAAGGCCTCCTACTATAAGCCTCTTTAAGTAGAGCTCAAGGGATATCCTCAGCTTCTTGTCCTCGTTGAGGGCATTGAAATGGGTGACGAAGGGACGGGCGCTGGCTCCACCTGCGTTCTCCACAAGCATGGGGGTCTCCACCTCGATGAAATCCTTGTCATCCAAGTATCTCCTTATCTCCCTGATTATAAGCGAGCGCTTGACAAAGGTATCCTTGACCTCGGGATTCATTATAAGGTCAACATACCTCTGACGATAGCGCATATCTGTGTCTGTGATCCCGTGGAATTTCTCGGGAAGAACCTGCAAGGATTTGGAGAGGAGCTTAACCTCTGTGGCGTGGATGGATATCTCTCCCGTCTTTGTCTTAAATACGGTTCCCTTTACGCCTATGATATCTCCGACATCAAGCTTCTTGAATTCCTTGTACTCCTCCTCGCCCACATTGTCTCTCGCCACATAGGCCTGGATATTTCCGTCCCTGTCCGCAACATTGCAGAAGGAGGCCTTTCCCATAACGCGCTTTAGCATCATGCGGCCTGCTACCGAAACCTCCTTGTTCTCAAAGGAATCAAAGTTGTCCTTTATCTCCTTGGAGTGATTGGTGACATCGTAGGTCGTTATCACAAAGGGATCCTTGCCGGCGGCCTGAAGCTCTGAAAGCTTGTCGCGCCTTGCCTGCAGGATGTGGTTGAGCTCGGCCTCTCCCTGAGGCTTTGTATTTGTGTTGTCTCTGTTTTTCTGATTATTAAGGTTCTCTCCCGACATATCTACTCCTTAATCCTGTCTCTTTATCTCCAATACCTTAAACTGCAGCTTGCCCGCCTGGGTCTCTACGTCCACTATGTCCCCGGGCCTGTGTCCGATGAGTGCGGCGCCAACGGGAGACTCGTTACTGATCTTTCCCTGAAGGCTGTTTGCCTCTGAGGAACCTACTATATAGTACTCCACCTCATCGTCATACTCCATGTCGAGAAGCTTGACTCTGCTGCCCACGTTTATCTTGTCCAGATCTATCTCATCCTCCACTACCACCTCGGCGTGCTTAAGAATCTTTTCCAGCTCCTCTATCCTTATCTCTATATCTCTCTGCTCTTCCTTTGCCGCGTCATACTCGGCGTTCTCCGAGAGATCCCCCTGCTCTCTGGCCACCTTTATCTTCTGCGCGACCTCCTGTCTTCTGTTGACCTTAAGGTCATGAAGCTCCTCCTCATACTTTTTAAGCCCCGCATAAGTCAGCATTGATTTTGTCTCGTTTGCCATATACGATCCGACTCCTTTTAAATATATAAAAATAGCAGCAACTGTTTGGTTGCATTCTTGTATTATAGCAATTTTTTACTTCATGTCAATACAAGCCTTTAGCTGCAGGCACTTATCCCTGCCCGGAAGGCTTTTTGAGAGGCTCTACTCGGGGATCTGCTCCGTGAGCCTTGTGAGATCCTCTGCTGTGCTCATCTCGTTCATGGCAGCCCTGAGCTTTGCGCTTCCCGGAAGCCCCTGAGTGTACCAGGCGAGGTGCTTTCTCATCTCAAGTATCCCCATATGCTCGCCCTTGTACTTTATCATAAGCTCCATATGGCGGAGTATCATGTCCTTGCGCTCCCTGACGGAAGGCTCCTTCCCCGGGTCTCCCGTTTCCAGGTAAGAGATTATCCTTCTTATGAGCCAAGGGTCTCCCTTTATGCCCCTTCCCACAGCCACTCCGTCGCAGCCTGTCTCCTCCATCATCCTTGCGGCGTCCCGAGGCTCCTTGATGTCTCCGTTTCCTATGACAGGGATGCTCACAGCCTCCTTTACCTGCCTTATGATATCCCAATCGGCTTCTCCCGAGTACATCTGCTGACGGGTCCTGCCGTGGACGGTGACTGCTGCCACTCCCGCGCTCTCGGCCATCTTGGCAAATTCCACGGCATTTACGTGAGAGTCGTCAAAGCCCTTCCTGAATTTTACCGTCACGGGCTTTTCAAGCACCCTGCACATCATCTCAAGTACCTTGAAGGCCCTGTCGGGATCCTTCATGAGAGCTGAGCCTTCCCCGTTATTTACTATCTTCGGCACAGGGCAGCCCATATTTACGTCTATCGCGTCAAAGGGTCCGCATATCTTTTGTGCCATGGCGGACATTATCATGGGGTCCGCCCCGAAAAGCTGAACAGCTACGGGCCTCCCCCTCTTGTCTGTCCTCAGTATTATCTCGTTATTTTTGTTTTTGTACAGTATGGCCTTTGCGCTCACCATCTCGGTAGTCACAAGGCCTGCTCCCATATCCCTTAATATCAGCCTGTAAGCCAGATCCGTGACTCCCGCCATTGGCGCGGCCACCACGTTGTTTTCAAGCTCCAGAGCTCCTATTTTAAGTTTCTTTAAAAACATAATGCCTTTCTCAGAAAATGAGGGCATTGTGATGCTCTGTGTAAAGGCCCACCTCGGTCCTCGCTGTCCGCTATTGATGTTTTGTTGATTCTATCTTCCTGTCAAACTCCTCACGCTTCTGAAACA
>CALWLK010000099.1 GCA_944381505.1 uncultured Lachnospiraceae bacterium | reverse complement strand
ATCCCTGGGATATGATCATCCTTGTTCCCTCCTTTATGTCGTCCAAAGTCACTATGTTTCTTGTGAGATAGGGAGTGACTTCCGTGTCTCCGTCCGCTCTCCAAGTCACACCGTCCTGATCTGTTATAACTATCCCGCCGTCAGTGTTCTCCACGGCCTGAGCCACCACATACATGGGTGCCGACGCATCCTCGGGAACATTCACTATTATCGCCTGTGCCGTGGTCTGAGGAGGCATGCTCATGGTCATGGCCTGAGATGTCCACACATATACGGAAGCCGAGGGTTCTATATCCGAGGGCTTTACAGGCAACAGAGTTTTCGCGTCCAATATCGGGGTATGGTCTGTGTAATAAAGAACTATATCTACCAAAGAATCATTGTAAATATTTTCCTCCTCATCCACTAAATAAGACTCCTGACTCACAAAGTTTATCTTCTTGTTTTCCTCGTCCACAGAGCTTATATATCCCCACTTGGCTACAGGCTTCATATCTGTATATGTTTCCTCATCGGAGACTGCCGCATCCTCTCCTGCCTCTGCGGATACCTCCGTCTGCTCGGAGGACTCAGGCTGAGGATAGACCGCCGAGGGCCCGCAGTCCGTATCTACGGTCACAATTTCTGTTGAAGACTCTGTCTCGGCCTTTTCAGTCCCGGCGCAGCCCGCCAAAAGTCCCGCGCTGACAGCTGCCGCCGCAAAAAACACTACAGATTTATTATTTTTTCTCATAATTCTTCTCCTTCGCTTAAATCTCTTTTTTCTTTTTGCAAACTGTATACGTTATAATCTTCCAAAACCTTTCACAAGTCAATGGTATCGGAAAGAGTTTAAGCTAAAGGTAAGATTTGTTTAATATATGGCGAGATCTGCCGTCCGGCTTCTATATCAAAGGAAAAAACACAGGTACCGCCACAATTATGGCAATATAGCAGATCACAGTGAGAGGAAAGCAGTATTTCATGTAGTCTGCAAACTCATATCCCGCCACCTGAGTCATGGTGATCTGAGCTGCGGCAAGAGGGGTACAGCAGGCAATGCTTGCCCCCAAGGTTATTCCTATAGTAAATGCCATATGATTCATACCGTACAGATCGCACATAGACATCGCCATAGGCAAGGTGATTATTATTGCCGTCGAATTTGTTATAAATTGGCTTATAAAGAGCGTTATAAATACGATCACGGCAAATATCAGAAGCGGAGAATCCACATCTCCCAAGACTCCAGACACAAGGTCCGCGACTATCTCTCCCGACCCCGCCACAGTCAGGCCATGGGCAAGGCCCAAGCAGGAAGCCAAAAACACCACTGTATTCCAGTCCAGCTCCTTCTCGATATCCTCCACACTGCACAGCCCGAAAATGACGCAGAGAAGGGCCGCCGATATGGCCGTAAGTGCCACAGGTATAAAGGAAGTGATGTAGCTTATAAGCATTGCGGCCGTTATGCCAAGCATAAGGCCTACTCTCCAACCGTCAAATTTTCCCTCTACCACAGACCTTATTTTCTCCTCGTCCACAGTCGATCCGACTATACACCTGTCTCCCCATATACGATGGCCCAGACGATATCCGAAGAAGTAGGTATATACCAAAAAAACCGCAAACAAGGTAAGTCCCGGGCCTGTGAGATCCCACATACCCATCTCTATCCCCGCCATCTCGCTCATAATGCCGTTTGCGGTGAGCTGCGGCGTACATCCAATCAAAGTTGAAGCTCCGCCAAACATAACAGCCAAGGCCAGAGGAAGGACTATGTTTCTGTTTTTTATCCCATGGGATACACGGCTTACACTGTCGGTAATGGCTATGAAAGCGGCAAGTATAGCTGTATTCGCCAAAAACATGGACAAAATACCTGCTACCGCGCAAGCTGCAAGCAGATAGGTCTTTTCCTTTCCTCCCGAGACCTTCATGACTGCTCGACCTATTATCTGAGCCGCTCCGGTCTTAAACATTGCTATCCCCACCACCATAGCGCCTGCCATAAGGAGGACGATACTGTTTGAGAATCCTGAAAATGCCGTATCAAAATCAGCGACTCCGAGAAGCACCATAAGAGTGCAGCCCAGAACGCCTGCGGCAGACGCAGGTATGGGCTTTAGGATAAACAAGACTATCATTACAGCCAGGATGATAAGACCCGTTATGCCGGGTTCAACCATAGAACTTCTTTACCTCCCGCTTTAAACTATAGTCCATCCGCCGTCCACAAGAAGCAGCTGTCCTGTCACATAGCTCGAGGCATCGGATGCCAGATAAAGCATTGCCCCGTTCAATTCGCCGGGATTTCCTCTGCGGCCCATAGGACAATTCTCCCTGATACCTCTGTCATACTTCTCATCTGTGACTTTATCCGCCATCTCGCTCTTAAAATATCCCGGTCCGAGAGTGTTTACCGTTATGCCTTCTTTTGCCCACTCGGCAGCCAAAGCCTTGGTCATCATGTTCACAGCTCCCTTGGCTGTGGAATATCCTGACCTGGGAACTCCGTTCATTGTGACTATACAGTGGAAAGAGCCTATATTGATGATCTTTCCGTAGTGCTGCTTTATCATCACCTTTCCCACTTCGCGGGCGACAAAGAACACTCCGTTTACATTGGTATTCATAACCTTTTTCCATAACTCGTCATCTGTCTCCACAGCCGGAGTTGCAAAACCCGCCGCCGCATTATTTATGAGGATATCTATGCGACCGAATTCCTTTACAGTCTCTTCCACCGCGTTCTTTATCTGAGCTGTGTCCGTAACGTCACAGGGTACGGCGAGACACTTGACGCCGTAGGCTTCGACTTCCTTTTTTACTTCTTCAAGCTTTTCAACGCGGCGCGCCATTATCGCCACATTGGCTCCCTGCTCCGCAAGGCAGATGGCGAATTGTCTGCCGAGCCCTGATGAAGCTCCGGTCACCATAGCTGTTTTTCCGCTGACATCAAAGTAATTTTTCATTATATTTCCCTCCGCTATATATTATTTTACAGGTGTGTAACCCATAGCAGCTATCTGCTTCTTGCTTGCAAGACTTGAAGCAAAATAGAGCAATGCCACGACCACCATCAGTACCGCAAATATCACCCAAGCCAGATTATATGTTCCGGTCACATCGAAGATTATTGCCGCTATCGTGGGGCCTACTATCTGTCCTACATTACCTGCAATATTCATCCAGCCGCTCATTACTCCGTACTCCTTATCACCGAAATTATAAGCCGTGACAAGGAAAGGCGTAACTGACGGAACAGCCCCGCCTATCATATAGAGCGGTATGAGTACCGTGGCGAACATCATATTTCCCGAAGAAAGGGCCATGCAGACGAATACCCCCGCATAAAAGAGAGGAGCTATGACGGAGGTCCTCTTTACATGCAAAATGTCCGAAAAAACTCCCAAAAGGAATTTTCCGAGTATAAGGGTCCCGAGAGCCGCCGAATAAAGCGTGGTGGCCTGATCGCTGGAGCCTGTAACTCCTGTATAATAATCTACAAACTGAGCAGAGAAAGCTGCCGCACCTATCATGGTAGTCATTCCGGCAAGCCACTGCAGCCACCATCTTGCCGTCTTCAGGGCCTGTTGGCCGGTTATGCCCGCCTTCTGTGCCGAAACTGTATGAGAGGCCTTAAGTTCCTCAGGTGAGGGGTCTCCTACACGGGTCTCGAAGCCCTTGTCAGTGGGCATGCTGACAACAAGTATGAGGGCTATGGGTATCATTATGGCGAGGGCTCCGGCCATTGCCAGATATCCCGCTCTCCAGCCGCTGTCGGATATAACCGAGTTTATAAGCTTAACCCATACCAGCGCGCCCGCACCGCTTCCGAGCATTCCGATAGACATTGCCGTTCCCTTTATCTTAGGGCCGAACCAGTTGCTGACCATAATAGTCACCGGGAGATTCGTGGCTCCTGACCATGCAAAGCCCTGAATGGCTCCCAGCACCCAAAGCTGCCATATCGCTGTGGCAAAAGACATTCCCACATAGCAAAGAGCCGCCACAGCCACACAGCCTGTAAGGACAAATTTCATAGGAAACTTCTTATATATCTTTCCTATGAAGACCGAACCTATCATCATTGTCGCCGTCATAGCTGTATTCACCTGAGTGAAGGCTGTTCTCGACACTCCGAATTCATCGCAGACCGGAGTATAAAAAAGTGATGTGCAGTTGACTTTGATAACGTAGCAGATGAACATGGACATAAAGCCGCAGAATAACATGACCCATCCATAGTAAAATCTGCCGTCGATCTTAAAAAGGTTTTGTTTCATATCCTACCCCCTTTTTTGTTTTCGTGTGGTTTTTATAAAAACAACCACTCTGCCTTTGTATCATATATTTGTATTTTTATCAATACAATTCTCAAAAGTTATAAAATTGTCATGCCTGTCAAAAGACAGCATAAATATGAAAGCCCGTTTAAAACACGAAAAAACCGCATGTCCTCGGTTTTTCCATGTATTTCCGATGACATACGGTCTTTACAATTCCTGATATGAAAAATACTTATGTCTTTTATTCCCGGTTTATAAATAGGTTTTAATCCAACTCAAAGGCTCCGGTGTAAAGCTTGTAGTAGGTGCCTCTCTCCGCAAGAAGCTGTTCATGAGTACCCCTCTCTATTATACGCCCGTGCTCCAGCACCATGATCACGTCGGAGTTTCTCACGGTGGAAAGCCTGTGGGCAATGACAAATACTGTCCTTCCCTGCATCAGAGCGTCCATGCCTCGCTGAACTGTCTCCTCGGTCCTTGTGTCTATGGAGGAGGTAGCCTCGTCCATTATCATTACAGGAGGATCGGCAACTGCGGCTCTGGCGATGGAGAGAAGCTGTCTCTGTCCCTGTGAGAGCATAGCACCGTTTCCTGTGAGGAAGGTATTGTACTTGTCGGGAAGCTGCATTATGAACTCGTCGGCGCCAACCATCTTTGCGGCGGCTATACACTCTCCGTCTGTAGCGTCAACATTTCCGTAGCGGATATTGTCCATTATAGTTCCCGTGAAAAGGTTGGTGTCCTGAAGGACTATGCCAAGGGATCTCCTCAGGGCGGACTTCTTTATCTTCCTTATATTTATGCCGTCGTAGCGTATCTTTCCTTCCTGTATGTCATAGAACCTGTTTATAAGGTTCGTGATGGTGGTCTTTCCCGCTCCGGTACTTCCCACGAAGGCTACCTTCTGTCCGGGCTTCGCGTAGAGAGATATATCGTGAAGGACTATCTTTTCAGAGGTGTATCCGAAGTTTACGTCCTCAAATCTCACGTCTCCCTCAAGCTTCTTGTAGGTTATGGTACCGTCGACCTTATGAGGATGCTTCCAAGCCCATATGCCTGTCTTCTCCTTGGACTCGGTGAGCTCCCCGTCCTTCTCCGTAGCGTTTACAAGATCCACATAGCCCTCGTCGACCTCCGGCTCCTCGCTGACAAGAGTAAATATCCGGTCGGCTCCCGCCATAGCCATTACAACAAAGCCCAACTGGCTGGATATCTGAGTTATGTTGTTGGAGAACTGCCTTGTCATCTGAAGGAAGGCGACCACTATAGCTATTGAGAAGGGTGCTCCTGAAAGGCTGAAATTCTTAAAGCCTGTAAGGAGGAACCATCCGCCCATGAAGGCCACCACAACGTATATTATATTTCCCATATTTCCCACGAGAGGCATGAGCATATTTGCGAAGCGGTTTCCGTTTCTGGACTCCATGTAGAATTTGTCTGATATATCCACAAATCCCTCGAGAGTCTCCTTCTCATGACAGAAGACCTTTACGACCTTCTGGCCGTTCATCATCTCTTGGATATAGCCCTCCATGGCTCCCATGTATTTCTGATTGCGCATGAAGTGCTTTGAGGCTGAGGTTCCGAATTTCCTTCCCACCAGGGTCATTATAACAGAGCCCGCCACAACTATTATAGCAAGGGGAATGCTGTAGTACATCATTATCCCGAACACGCAGATAAGTATGGTCCCCTGCATGAGAGCGTTAGGGATCACCTGAGTTATCAGCTGTCTGAGCATATCGATATCGTTCGTGTAATAGCTCATGATATCGCCATGCTTGTGGGTGTCGAAATATCTTATGGGCAGCTTCTGCATGGATGCGAACATCTGATTACGCATGGCCATGAGAGAGCCCTGTCCCATGATGGCAAGCGCCTGATGATAAAACGACGCTATGATAAGAGACAGAACGTAGAGGCTTCCCAGCACTCCCACATATTTAAGCACCGTGCCGGACAGATCCTGCCATGCAAGGCCTGCCTCAAGTCCGTTCTCTATAATATCGAATATCCTCTCCATGAAGATGGAAGGGATCGCGGTGATGCCTGCGCTCACAATGATACAGACTATAGTTACAGGCATGAGCTTCGGGTAGGCCTTGAATATCTCATAAAATACCCAGCCCATTGCCGACTTCGGCTTCTTTTCCTGATTATTCATTCTCTTCCACCGCCTTCCTCTGCTGTGATTCGTAAACCTCACGGTAAATATCGTTAGTCTTCAGGAGTTCCTCATGCTTTCCTATTCCGTTTACAGCTCCCTTGTGCATTACTATTATCCTGTCACAGTCCTGCACCGAGGATATCCTCTGAGCGATTATGATCTTCGTAGTCTTGGGAAGAGACTCTCTGAATGCTTTCCTAATAAGGGCATCCGTGTAGGTATCCACGGCGCTGGTGGAATCGTCCAGTATCAGCACCTTGGGCTTCTTTAAAAGGGCTCTCGCGATACAGAGCCTCTGCTTCTGTCCGCCGGATACGTTGGTGCCGCCTTGCTCTATATATGTGTCATAGCCCTTGGGGAAGGTGCTTATAAACTCGTCGGCCTGAGCCAGCTTACATGCCTCCACGATCTCCTCGTCGGTGGCGTCCTTGTCTCCCCAGCGCATGTTTTCTTTTATAGTACCGGAGAAAAGAACGTTTTTCTGGAGCACCACCGCAACCGCGCTCCTCAAGGTATCTATGTCGTAATCCCTTACGTCTCTGCCTCCCACGCGGACTCTTCCCATGGTAACGTCATAGAGCCTTGATATGAGGCTTATGAGGGTGGTCTTTGAAGAACCTGTGCCTCCGACTATGCCTATGGTCTCTCCCTCGTCAATGTGGAGATCTATATCCTTGAGCACATCCGCCGAATTGGGGCCGTATGAAAAATACACGTCGTCGAAATCTATTGATCCGTCCTTTACCTCGTAGACAGGATTCTCGGGATTTTTTATCCTCGGCTCCTCGTCAAGAATCTCCTCGATACGCTCGGCGGACTCCATGGACATTGATATCATGGTAAACACCATGGAGAGTATGTTGAGGCTCATAAGTATCTGCATTCCGTAGACAACGATGGAGGATATGCCTCCAACATTGAGTTTAATTCCCTGAGAATCTATTATGGTCTGAGCTCCGAGATATAGAGCCACCGTGATGACAGAATATATGCAGAGCTGCAAAAGGGGAGCATTCCATGCGAGAATGCGCTCAGCCTTTGTAAAGTCCTTGCTGAGGTTTCCCGAAGCTCTCTCAAACTTATCAGTCTCAAGGTCCTCATGCACGTAGGCCTTTACTACTCTGATACCCTCAACGTTCTCCTCTACGGAGGCGTTCAGGTCATCATACTTGTGAAAGGCTCTCCTGAATACAGGCATTACAAGCCTTACTATTACAAAGAGAAGTATTGCCACGAAGGGGATAAGCCCCAAAAAGAGCATGGATATCTCCTTGGATATCCTGAAGGACATGATAGTTGCAAATATTATCATGACGGGAGCTCTCATGACCATACGTATTATCATCATGAAGGACTGCTGTACATTCATTACGTCCGTGGTGAGCCTCGTGACTATGGAGGGCGTCGAGAACTTGTCTATGTTCTCGAAGGAGAATGCCTGTATCCTCTCGAACATATCCTTTCTCAAGTTCCTTGAGAGTCCGGTCACCGCATCGGCCGAGGTGATACCGCCTCCCGCGCCTGTAAGAAGGGAGCATACAGCCAAAACAATAAGTATTATGCCGTATCTCTGAATCTGAGACATATCGGCAGCCCTGACTCCTGTGATGAGGCTGGCTATCGTGAAAGGGATCATACACTCAAGTATGCCCTCAAAGATCACGAGTATCATGGTCATGATAGCCGGCTTTTTGTACTCTCTTAAGCTGTGTCTGATAATCCTTAACATATTTCACCTGCCATATTTTTCCCGGTTTCTACAATTAAAGAGCACCTACTCTGAAGGATCCCTCATTCCGGTGCGCTTTCTTGTGGTAACATTCATACTGTATGTTACATATTCTGTCTTATATAAATTTATATGTCAAGTACTTAAGAAAATGTTAATGTATTTTCTTCGGATATTTCACCTCACGATGAAATTCATCTCTCATAGACGAATCTTCCTTCAAGTATGGTGGCCTCCACCTTTATATTCGATATCTCCTCCCTCGAGCACTCGAATATATCCCCGTCAAGTATGCACAGATCCCCATAGTATCCCAGCCTTATGCGTCCCTTTATATTCTCCTCAAAGCTTGCGTAGGCCGATTCCGAGGTATAGGCGTCCACCGCGTCATATATGTCCATGGCCTCATCAGGATAAATGTCTCCCCCGGATCTTTTGGCAAGCCCTTTTCCCATCACGGCACAGTAAAGGTTTCTTATGGGATCCATGTCCTCCACAGGGCTGTCTGTTCCGAAGCTCTCATGCACTCCAAGTTTTTTCAAGGTATTGAAGGCGTAGCTTTCAGAGGCAAGCCTCTCTCCCACTCTGTCCCGAAGCACGGTGAGATCATAGTCAAGAAACACAGGCTGTACGTAGGCCAATATATCGCTTTTTGCAAATCTCTCAAGGAGCCCCCTGTCTGTTATCTGGCAGTGGACTATGCCATGGCGCAGCTTGTTCTCCCCGCCTTTTATGACAGTCTCCAGAGCTTTAAGGGCCATATCCACAGCTCCGTCCCCTATAGCGTGCATTATAGCCGTGCATCCGTTAGCCTCGGCGAGGCCTGTCATCGTCCCAAGTGTCTCAGGATCCATGGTCAATATTCCTCGGTTCGAGGGGTCGTCTCTGTAGGGCTCCCTCATAAAAGCCGTGCGGGCCCCAAGGCTTCCGTCCAAAAACATCTTAAGAGGCCCTATCTTTAGGAAGCGGTCTCCCATGCCTGTCCTGTAGCCCTCTTCCAAAAACTCCTTAAACTCCCCGGGCTCCATAAAGTTTACCTGCTGATACGCTCTCAGAGTAGGCTTATCCGCCTGCACCCGCTTATATACCTCCAAGGTCTCCCTCCATTTCCCGGGGCGCATGTCCATAGTCTGGACCGAGGTGACTCCGCATTCCGCCGCATAAGCCATGGCAATGCGGAGCTTTTTCTCTATGGCCTCAGGATCATCCTTCGGAAGCAGCCTGAGGATCCGGTAACAGGCATTCTCCCTTATGACCCCTGTGGGCTCTCCGTTTTCATCAAGGTCTATAGCCCCTCCCTCGGGAGGAACAGTCTCTCCGGTAATTCCCGCAAGCCCGAGGGCCAGGCTGTCGGCTGTCAGTATGTGGCCGCAGGCCCTCTCCAATATAAGAGGATAGCCCATTCCCGCCTCATCAAGATCATATCGGGTGAGGAGCCTTTTCTCATCCTTAAAGAGGTCCTGATTCCATCCCGTACCGTGAAGTACAGTTCCCTGAGCGGGCTTCGTCTTTTCAATAAAGGCTCCTATCCTGCGCTTTACCTCCGCTATGCTGTCCGCCCCCTGAAGCCTGATACATGATAAGGTCTCTCCCACATTTAAAAGGTGTAAATGAGAATCGTTAAATCCCGGGATGACTGTTCTCTTCCCCGCATCATAGATGCGAGCCCCCTTCGGAGTCCTCGAAAGTATCTCCGAGTCGGAGCCCACAGCGGCTATCAGGCCGTCCTTAATAAGGACAGCCTGACAGAAATCTTCCCTTCCAATATACACTTTTGCGTTATAAATAGCTAAATCGGACATGCCGCCTCCCCGAAAGCTGTTTTGTTTTTTTTACAATATACTATCCGTGTAAGGAAAGAGCAAGCCCCCAATTCAGGCACCTTCCAATTAACGTTTTGTGAGTATTACAGTCATCTCTATGTCTTCCCTTGACTCCACAATGAATCCTGCTCCGTTTCTTCGAACCTCTCCCTTGGAGGTCTCTATGGATCTTATTGTGTAGGCATCTGTATCGAAGTCAAGGTCGGTTCTCTTTTTGTATTCGGCATAGCCCTCCTCGGTGCCCAGAACCTCCTCTGTATCCTCATCCACAAATGTCGCCTTGTAGTGAAGTTCATTTCTGTGAACATTCAAATTCATTTCCAGAGCCTCGGTTCCGAGGACGGTTATCCTTCTTCCCTCATTCCTTCCGTTTCCTGAAAGGATCTCACAGTTGCTCTCTCCGCTTGATATAAAGTTGTAGTGCTCGGGGAAAACAAGCTCCACGCTTGAATTTTTGTCTGTGGTTCCCGTCTGGGTTCCCACTTTCTCTCCGGTGTCCTTGTCTATAAAGTTTATGGTGTATTCCACCTGCTTTGCCTGTCCCTTCTTATACCTTATGCTTCCGGAGTCCTGTCCGTAGATGTTGTCATTGGCATCATTTTTGTTGAAGAGATATAACTCATACTTGCCGTTTAATACATCTCCGTATTTTGCATTCAATTTTTCTGTGACGTCGGAGGAAAGGTCTTTCATCAGGTCATTTACATAGAGCCAGTCTCCCGCATCCGAATCCTTATATTTGGTGGGGAACCTTACGATCACGTTGAAGTACTCCTCCCTTTTGGCTATGATCTCGTCAAAGTACGCCATTATCTCGTCCACAGCGTCCTCCTTATTCTCATAGTTTACGACCACGCCTGCCGAGTCGAATATCTCATCTACTCTGTCGGCAAAGGAGCTTCCGAGGGAGGTGTCTATGTCTCCCGACTCCAGATATTCCTCAACCACAGCCTGACCGTACTTTGTGCCGTTTGCCTTTATGGTCTTCGGAGACCATTCATCGTGGTATATTATTCCCCTTATCTCAGAATCCTCAAGGTTTATGTATTCATTGCTGAGCTTTCCGAAGCCGTATCCGTTGGAGCCGCTCGTTGTCACGGGATCCTCCCATGTTACGTCAACGTGATACCAATCTCCGTCAAGCTCTATAAGGTTCCACGCATGGAATTGATTGTAGACATAGCGCACATTCAGACCGCAGGCCTTGGCTGTCTGCAAGAACGCGTCCGCATATCCCGCACACTGGGCCTCGCCGTTTATGATACAGCTGTAGGCAGTGGCGTTCTCCCAGCCGTCCCCCTTCTGATACCGGCAGTTTTCCACTATCCACTCAATTATCTTTATCTCCTTTTCAAAATCCGACATATCGGAGCTTATGTACTGCTCCTTAAACTCGTTTATTGCATCATTCACATCCGCCTGCTCGTCGGCGCTCATCATGCCCCAATTACCCGTAGTAAAATCATTTGCCGCATGGCTTACCGAGGAATCCTTATAGTCGGACCATGAGCTGTTGGAGGTGCTGTAGGTCTTTCCCGAGGATCCCCCGGATGAGCTGCCTCCGCCTCCCGATGAACCTCCGGAACCTCCTCCGAATACAGTTCCTCCCGAGCTTCCACCTCCGGGGCCTGCATTTCCTGTGATGTCAAGTCTGACTGTAGAGGATATTCCCTTTCCCTCCTCATAATGCTGATTGCCGTTTTCATCCACCCAGGCTCCGCTCACATCCACGATATAGCCGTCAGGGGTAGTCTTTGACGTCGCCATGGCTCCTCCATCGGCAGGATCCAGATAATAGCACTTCCCGTCTATCCACTGCCAGCCTATGAGCATCGCCCCCTCCGGGCCTCCTATCCTTGTATCGAGGAAGTACCATTTACCGTCAAGCTGAAGCCATCCTGTCTTTGCGGAGCCCTGGGGAGCTCCCACATCAGGCTGCAGGTAATACCATCTGCCTCCGTCGTTTACGTCCTGATACCAGCCTGTCCTCATCACTCCGTTTTCGTCTGTGCGGTACCAGCATCCCCCGTCCGAGACCCATCCGTTCACGCTGTAGGTCCCGGTGTCCTCCATGTAGCGCCAAGCCCCTGTGCTTGAATCCCAAGTGCCTGCAAGGGAGGTTATCCCCATGGCTCCGGCTATAGCTGCTGTGGAAATCAATAATCTCATTTTCTTTTTCATATAAATTTACCTCCGTATCTCTAAGTGAATTTTTCCTTTCACTTATGTAGATACGGAGGTTTGGAAAAAGGTTTTATAATTTTGAAAAAATTTTTTTAAAATCCCGCCTGATATACCTGACTTATGAAATCATTGATGGGGACATCGTCCGAACTTGTCCCCTGTGTGAAATCGACTCTCCTCGAAAGGGTCCCGTTGCTGAAGTAATAGCCGTAATCATTGCCGTTTACCACTATATAAATATAGGCTGGCGTCCCTGCGACGACATTTCCCGTATAGTCGTCAGGATAGCTGTAGTAATACTCCACATAATAGTCGGTGTAGCCGTAGGTATTCATAACCGAATCAAGGGCGCTTCCCGTGGATAAGAACATGTAGGGGCCTTGTGCTTCCGCCGTTCCCATGTTGTCGCCGGAAGCCGACTCGGCTCCCACGTCCGAAGCCGACTCATTGCTATCCTCCTGATTAGAAGAGGGTATGTCCTCGGCGCTCTCCCCGTAATCGGGAGACATCATTTCATCCTCATAATTTTCCGCCTTCTCAAAAGTCGTCCAGCCCACTGTCTCCCAGTAACCTATGCCCTCGACGTCCCTAAATGCTTCTCTCAGCACATACCCGGTGTCAAATCGCTCTGTAAAAAGCTGATTTACAGAAATTCCAAGCGGATACTCCTCTGCGGCGGATCCGGAATTATCCCTATAGCTTATGATCCTCCCTGTATCTCTGTCCAAAAGGATCTCGAACCACTGATCATTCCATGTATAGGTGCCATATATTGCGAGAGGCATACATATACCATCTGCGTTAGGCTCGGTGTCATAATATATGGAAACGTCATCAACCACAGTATTTCCGGCATAATCCCAAATTGAACCTGTCTTCTGTATCAGCCTTCCGCTGTCGTCAAAGGAGTTTATCAGCTCCCCGTTTCCATCGGCCTCTTCAATATATCCTCCCGCATCTTCCCCATAGAAATAGAGGTCTGTATATTCTTCAACCTCGGAGAGATAACTGATATCAGCCTCAATGTCGATCTCGTGGGGCTCTGCCTCGGCAGAGGAACTACCCTCCCTCACAAAGATCTCCGAGGGCCCTTCATCCGTCTCGCCTGCAAATCTCAGCATGGCGTAATCGCCGGAGAAGAATATATCTATAATGTCCCAGTGCCAAGGACCGAAGGTGTATGAGTAGCCGTTATATACTTTTGGAGTAGGGCTTATTGAATCACGGCTGAACTCGGCGGTGATATTGTCGTAAATGATATAGCCCTCATCGTCCACTCCCGAAGGGAGATAACCTGTCACAGATAAGGTGTCTCCATTTTCCGCAAGCACAAGATTTCCGTCACTTCCTATGTAGTTTCCTGATACATCGGCGTGCTCGGCTGTCTCTGTCATAGGAGAGGTCTCCTCTATGGTCTGAGGCTCGGTCTCCTCAACATAAGCTGTGGTCTCCGCAGACTCCGCAGGAGTCTTGGAACCAAGGCTGTGAGTGACAACCACTCCACCGCCTATGGCGACCGCCGCCGCGATCCCTCCTATGGCCACTTTTGCACCTATTGAAAGTCCTGCCGCCGCAGCCACGCTGCCTGCACCTGTCGAGGCTGCCGCAGTTCCTGCTACAGCTGATGTCGCGGCTCCTCCCGCTGCGGCTGTGCCTATTCCCGCCGCAGATGCGGATGTTGCTGTTCCTGCAGATGCCGTGCCACCCGTGACAGCAGCCGCGCCAAGCCCCGATGACGCTCCGGCAGAGGCTGATACCG
>CALWLK010000098.1 GCA_944381505.1 uncultured Lachnospiraceae bacterium | reverse complement strand
CAGAGAAGCCTCCTTGAGGCCACAGGAGTAAAGATGCAGTGCATGATATACGGAGACGGTGCCTTTAAGGACCCTGTAGGAAAGATATGGGAGCTTGCGGATCCCGTGGTAAGCCCCGCCTATACCGACGGTCTTGAGGGGACCCCCAATGAGCTTAAGCTCAAGTATCTGGCGGACAATGATTACGCCGATCTCAAGGGCGAGGAGCTCTCCGATGCCATCAAAAAGAGCATCCTTAAGAAGGAGGCCGACCTCAAGGGAAAAATGCACAGCGAGGGAACTACTCCCAGAAGACTCACAGACCTTATAGGTTCCCTGTGCGACCTGACCTCAGGCTCCGGGGACAAGGGAACGCCCATAGTCCTCATACAGGGCTACTTCGATAACTACGCGGATTAAACGCTGCATTACTCATTGATATTCAATATTCAATATAAAGAAAAGGCGGTCTTTCGAGGCCGCCTTATAACTTTACTCAAAGATATTGCTAAAAGCACTGTGTACTTATTTTATCTTGCTTCTCTTTCTTAAGAGAGGATCAAGTATCTTCTTCCTTATCCTGAGACTTGTGGGGGTTATCTCCAGAAGCTCGTCAGTGTCTATGAAATCCATGCACTGCTCAAGGCTCATTATCTTGGGCGGCACAAGCCTTAAAGCCTCGTCCGATGAGGATGAACGGGTATTTGTGAGCTTTTTGGTCTTGCAGACGTTCAGCTCTATGTCCTCGGTCTTGGGGGACTGTCCTACGACCATTCCGCTGTAGACCTTGGTGCCGGGCCCTATAAACAGAGTTCCTCTCTCCTGGGCATTAAAGAGACCGTAGGTTATAGCCTCTCCCGCCTCATAGGCTATGAGGGAGCCTGTGGGCCTGTAGCTCAGGTCGCCCTTGTAGGGGCCGTAGCCCTCAAAGGCTGTGTTTATAACGCCGTTTCCCTTGGTGTCCGTCATAAATTCTCCCCTGTAGCCGATAAGGCCTCTTGAGGGTATGTTGAACTCAAGCCTTGTGTTTCCACCCTGCATGGGAGTCATGCCAATCAACTCTCCCTTCCTCTGGGTGAGCTTCTGGATAACTGTACCTGTAAATTCCTCAGGCACATCTATGTAGGCTATCTCCATGGGCTCAAGTTTCTTTCCTCTCTCGTCGGTCTTGTAGAGCACTTCAGCCTTTGAGACAGCGAATTCATAGCCCTCTCTCCTCATGTTCTCTATGAGCACGGAGAGATGGAGTTCTCCTCTTCCGGACACCTTGAAGCAGTCCGCGGAATCTGTGTCCTCAACTCTCAGCGAAACATCAGTATTGAGCTCGCGATATAGCCTGTCCCTCAGATGTCTCGAGGTGACATACTTTCCCTCCTGTCCCGCAAGGGGAGAGTCGTTTACCATGAAGTACATGGCTATAGTGGGCTCCGATATCTTCTGGAAGGGAATTGCCTCCACCTTCTCGGGGGAACAGACGGTATCTCCGATATGTATCTCGGGTATTCCGCTTATTGCCACCACAGAGCCGAACTCCGCCGAGTCCACCTCGACCCTCTTTAAGCCGTCAAACTCATAGAGCTTGCTTATCTTTGTTTTGATAAGCTTTGAAGTATCGTGATGGTTGCAGAGGACTACCTGCTGATTTACCTTTATGGAGCCGTTGCTGACCTTGCCCACACCTATACGTCCCACAAACTCGTTGTAGTCGATGGTGGAAACCAGAAGTTGAGTGGGCGCCTCCGGGTCTCCCTCGGGGGCGGGGATGTAATCAAGTATAGTGTCCAGCAGGGGGGTCATATCCTTGCCCTCCGTGTCAGGCTCATAGGAGGCCACTCCCGCCCTTGCTGATGCATATACGAAGGGGCAATCTATCTGCTCGTCCGAAGCTCCCAGATCAAGAAGTAGCTCCAGAACCTCATCCACCACTTCCTTGGGACGGGCCTCCGGCCTGTCTATCTTGTTGAGGCAGACTATGACGGGAAGGGACAGCTCCATAGCTTTTCCCAGAACAAATTTTGTCTGAGGCATGGGGCCCTCAAAAGCATCCACCACAAGGATAACTCCGTCCACCATCTTCAGCACACGCTCCACCTCTCCTCCGAAGTCCGCATGTCCCGGTGTATCTATAATGTTTATCTTCACGCCCTTGTAGGTGACAGCCGTATTCTTGCTGAGTATGGTTATGCCCCTCTCACGCTCTATGGCGTTTGAGTCCATTACTCTGTCAACGACCTCTTGATTGGCCCTGAAAACGCCGGTCTGTCTCAAAAGCTGATCTACAAGTGTGGTCTTTCCATGATCTACATGGGCTATGATAGCAACGTTTCTTACATCTTCTCTTTTCTGCAACATACTCTTTCCCTGATTTCCTCTGAAAATTATTATAAAGCTTTTATATCTCCACCGAAGCTTAAACTGTGGTGCTGATTTAAAATGCGGTACTAATACCCTCTCGCCGTCTGAGCTCTCTGCGCATAAGGACTCTCCGGATGCTCTCCCACTATCCTGTCAAACAGTGCGTTCGCCTCCTCTATCCTGTCCTGAGACTGATAGAGCCTTCCGAGAAGGAACATGGTCTCGGGCTCCTCGGGTCTGAGCTGCAGCGACAGATTGTAATATGCCTCGGCCTGAGCCATATCTCCGCCGTTCCAAGCCTGTGTTCCCAGCTCGCACACCCTCTGCCAGCCTTCGCTCTGCATATATCTCATCACCTCGTTATACATTGAGCTCATGGGCTCCTCTGTCACTGAGGCGGCGTCTATAGTAAGATAGTCGTTGGCGGCTTGAACTATATTGCCCTCGGTGTATGCCGCGCTTATGTCGTTAAGCTTTTGGTAAAGGCTCAAAAAGTCCGCGTTTTCCTGCTCATAGGCGTTCAATCTGGTACTTACATCGTTAAACTGAGACTCGAGCCCCGCATAGCTCTCCTCCAGATCGGAAAGCCTTGCGGTCTTCTCCGATAGCTCCTGAGATATCTCCACCACATCCCGGTTGTTTTCGATATTGATGCTTCGTCTCACAGCCGGAAGCACTAGGATAAAGAAGGCCAGAAGAGACAGTATAAATCCCGCGCACATATAGAGGACCACCTGACCTGCCGTGGCCTGTTTTTTGACCTCCGGCAAAATAACGTCGTCGTCCTCCATCTGCCTGTGGCTGAAAGCGTTTTTAAGCTTGTTGCGCTCTATCTCGGCCCTTCCGGTGCGCTTTTTGACCTCGTTCATGAGGACTAAAGCCTTTGGATTGTTCCTGTCTATCCTTAAGACCTTATAGAGGGAGCGCCCGGCCTTCACATTGTCCGACTTCTGCATATAGAGAAGAGCCAGAAGTATGTGAGCCTTCACGAAATGGGGAGTCTCCTCTATTATCCTGTTGAGCTGCAATATGGCGAGATCCTCTCCCTCATGCTGGGCCTGATAGAGAGCCTGATTGAATTTTTTGACCTGCTGAGAGCATATCTCAAGCCTCGCGGGATCCCTCTGGACATTTTCGAGATAAAAATCCGCACGGTTAGACGATGGCTGAAGGTTAAGACTTATGACCCACTGTATCAATGCGTCCGCAACCTCACCCATCTCATAATAAATCAACCCAAGCAGATTCCTCGCGTCAGTCTGATACTTGTTGAATCTGAGGGATTTTTTCAAAAGCTCCGCGGCTCCGCTCAGATCCCTGTAGCCTGCCCTTTCCAGGCCGAGATTATAATAGACATTTGCGATCCGGCGAATAGTCTGACTGTAATTAACCATCTGCTGTACCCATCCTCCGAATCAAGGTTGTTTCCTATTATTCTCCCTGCCCGCCTCCTGAATGAGCTGCATCATGATATCGTTCATGTCAGTGAGATCAGACTTGGCAATGGCGTCCTCGATATGCTCCACATCAAGGCTTGGCTTAAATCTTTTGATTTCTTCATTAAAATTAATCATAGTTATACATTATACAAAGCATGGTTTTATTAGTCAAGTAAAGCTTTCCGTCATGGCACTTTCTTGAATAAGTACCCTCCCTGTGTTACAATGAAGCCTGCCATGAAAGAAAACTTAAGCTGTGAATTCAATATACTGTCCGCCGAGGCAGCCGGTGAGATCGAGGCAAAGAGATCGCGCTTCATTGCCGCTTTGAGGCCCTGTAAGAACGAGGAGGAGGCAAGGGCCTTTATCGAGGAGATAAAAAAGAAGCACTATGACGCGCGTCACAACTGCTTTGCCATGAGATTCGGCACCCCGGAAAAGGTTCTGGAGCGCTTTTCCGACGACGGAGAGCCCCAGGGTACCGCAGGGAAACCCATGCTTGACATATTGAAGGGAGCCGAGCTCTATGACCTGTGCGCTGTTGTCACCAGATACTTCGGCGGCACACTTCTGGGAACAGGAGGCCTTGTAAGGGCTTATTCGGATGCCCTCAAGGACGCCCTCTCAAACGCAAAAGCCGGAGGGCTTTTGATACCCCTCTTTAAGGGAAGGATAGTAAACGTGCTCTCCGACTACAGCTATATAAATAAAGTAAAATATCAGGCGCAAATGCGTTCCCTTTTCCCTTTTAAGGAGGTCTACCTTGAAAAATGCGAGCTCTCCTATGTGGTCCCCGAGGAGGAGGCCTGCGATTTTGAAAAGACTGTTACGGAAATGAGCGTAGGCAAGGCGGAGGTGACCGCAGGGGACAGTATCCTCTACGGCCGGTCTTCCGAATCAGGCACCTTTATATACTAAATTCCCGGGCCAACGGCTTCTGTCGTGGGCGTATTATATATGATATTAGGAGCCTGCCCTGTAGGCGCCGGAGCCTCCTGTGTAGGCTCGGGCTGAGGCTCGGGAGCCCCATCCGTGGGATCTACAGGTATCACTGTGGGCACAGGAGTGTCGGCATCTGAGCCTCCGGAATATGAGCCTCTGTAATTGGAAGCTCGGCTGCTGTCATCCGTGTACTTGTCCTCCTCACCCTCGGGAAGTATTATTCCTCCCCAACTCGTGTGTATGTCACAGGTCTCTGTGGGCACATTGTCCACGTCGAAATACTCGGTATATACCGCATCTGTGCCGGCTCTGTGATCATCATAGCAGCCTGAATGAGGCAGCTTTCCGGACTTTCTGCATATGTCCACTTCCACTACAGACTCCGGTATCTCAAATTCCTTATTCTCGTACCCCTCGTGAACTCTCGTCATTATCTCCCGCCAAATATCCTTGTGGAAGGAGGTTCCTCCGTTATAGACCCCTGTGGTCTTGTCGTAGAGGGACTGGTTCTCGTCACATCCCGCCCAAACTCCGGCAGTGTAGTAGGGAGTAAAGCCCACGAACCAGATATCCACGTTGTTGGTGGTAGTTCCGGACTTGCCCGCGCATGTCATATTGTCAAGATGCGCTCTGGTGGAGGTAGTGTTCACGCCGCCGTTTGAAGACCACTTGAGCTGATATATCATTGACTCTCTCATGGCGTCTGTCAGCATGAAGGCTGTGGAGTCCTTCATCACTCTCTCCGTCTCATCATCCGTAAGGT
>CALWLK010000097.1 GCA_944381505.1 uncultured Lachnospiraceae bacterium | reverse complement strand
GAGGCCCTCTCAGACACGATAAATACCTTGGATGCCGCAGGGATAGGACATACCGGAGCGGGGGAGGACAGAGAAAGGGCCTCCGAGGCCTTCATAAGCGAGATAAACGGAAAGACCGTGGCGGTGCTGGGAACGACCAGGGTCATGCCCTTTGCTCACTGGGCTGCGGGAAGCTCATCCGCGGGAGTCTTTGCCGCCTATGACGCTTACAAGGACAGACTTTTATCCGAGATAAGCGAGCTCTCGGAAAGCTGTGACCTCACAGTTGTGATGATCCACTGGGGAACCGAGAGGAAGGAGACCCCGGACGATTACATGAGGAGCCTTGCTTCGGAGATGGCAGAGGCGGGGGCGGATCTGATAGTGGGGTCCCACCCTCACGTGCTGCAGGGAACGGAGTTCATAGGTGAGGTCCCTGTCATATACAGCCTCGGAAAATTCCTTTTCGGGAGCAGCATACCGAGGACGGCCCTTTTGGAGGCAAAGTGGTATCCCGAAAGCGGTGAGCTGAGCCTGCGGCTTCACCCAGGGACCTCGGCCTTCGGATATACGAGGACGATCTCGGATGGAGCCGAGAAGGAGGAGTTCTTCGGATATTATGAGGGGCTTTCCTTCGGAGTCTCCCTTGACGAGAAAGGCGAGATACATCGGGAATAAAAATGTGCTTTGTGCTCTTGCTTTATTTATGTATAGTGATATAATGATACATAGTATTAAAAACTATGTAATGTGATAACTGATATTACATAATCGGACAAACATTACATAACCGGATAAACTGACAATTATACCTGTCTGATAATATATCAGCAATACCGGATATCACTGTCATAAAGGAGGCACGGCATATGAATACTGTCACATTGATGATAAATAAATTGAAGGATCCGGGGAGCGCTCTCACCCACGGCATAGGCATGGCTGCGGCAATGATAGCCTCCGTGCCCCTCATCGTGAAGGCTTGGAGCACGAGGAGCGTGGAGAATACTGTCGCCATAATAATATTCATAGTCAGCATGATACTTCTCTATGCCGCCAGCACCTTTTACCATTCTTTCAACATATCTCAGAGGATCAACAAGATACTGAGAAAGATAGACCACATGATGATATATGTGCTGATAGCCGGGACCTACACTCCCATATGCGCCATAGTTTTGGGAGACCGCACAGGCTGGGCCATGCTCTTTGCAGTGTGGGGCATAGCTGTGATAGGCATACTCATATCCGCCCTTTGGATAAACTGTCCCAAGGCCTTCTCGTCGGTGGTATACATAGCCATGGGATGGGTATGTATATTCGCCATATCAAGAATAGTGGCGGCCCTTCCAAAGGATGCCTTCGGATGGCTTCTGGCAGGGGGGCTCCTCTATACTGTGGGCGGCGTCATATATGCGCTGAAGCTTCCCGTATTTAAAAAGCTTCCTAAAAATTTCGGTGCCCACGAGATATTCCATGTATTCGTGATGTGCGGCAGCATATGCCATTACATCCTTATGTACAACTACGTGTGCTGAATATATTGACTTAAGCCTGTAAAAAGTGTATAGTCATCTTTGAAATTTAACATAGTAATCAAAACTACTTAAGATAGACTTTAAAAATTCTTTTTCCGGAAGATATTACTATGGAATCAAAGAGATGAAAGGTGATTTCTTATAATGAAGCTTAAGGAACTGAGGATCGGAGATCTGGTGGCAAGAAGACCTGTTATACAGGGAGGAATGGGAGTGGGAGTCAGCCTTTCGAGTCTTGCGGGAGCTGTTGCGAGAGAGGGCGGAATAGGAGTCATCTCCGCGGCTCAGCCCGGATTCATGGAGCCCGATTTTGCCACAGATACCATGGAGGCGAATCTCAGAGCACTGAAGAATTATATCAGGGAGGCGAAGGAGCTCTCCTCAGGCGGTATAATAGGAGTGAACATAATGTGCGCCATGAATCACTATGAGGATTTCGTGAGATGCACTGTGGAGAGCGGAGCCGACATCATCATATCGGGAGCAGGGCTTCCCGCGGATCTGCCCAAATACGTGGAGGGCAGCAATGTGAAGATAGCTCCCATCGTATCTCCCCCCAAGGCCGCAAAGGTCATCCTCAAGAGATGGGATACCCATTATCACAGGACGGCGGATTTCATAGTCATAGAAGGTCCCAAGGCCGGAGGCCACTTGGGCTACAGCCCCGAGGAGGTCGGCTATTACGATGAAGTGGGATATGACGAAAAGATAAAGGAGATAATAGATATAGTGAGGGAGTACGAGGCGAAGTACTCCCGGAAGATCCCCGTTATATTCGGCGGAGGAGTGTTTGACAGGAAGGATATAGATCATTATATGGAGCTCGGCTGCGACGGAGTGCAGATGGCCACGAGATTCGTGACTACCTACGAGTGCGATGTAGCTGAGAGCTTCAAGCAGGCATACCTGGCTGCAAAGAAAGAGGACGTGGCCATAGTAAAGAGCCCCGTGGGAATGCCGGGGAGAGCAATAAGGAATGACTTTATAAAGGCTCGGGAGAAGGAGAGAGAGCACATAACAAAGTGCTACGGCTGTCTCAAAAAGTGTGATATAAACTCTATCCCCTACTGCATCACCGCGGCCTTGGTGAGAGCCGCAAAGGGGGACGTGGACAATGCCCTTCTGTTCTGCGGAGAGAATGTATGGCGGCTTGACAGGATGATGAGCGTAAAGGAGCTCATGGAAGAGCTGTGCGATTGAGCTTATTAAGGTTTTTACAGATATCAGGAACATTTGCTTGCAATATACCGGATGTTGTGCTAATATAGGATAGCCGAATTTTTGGAGGTGAGAAAATTGCTTACGATCTTGATTTCAATCATATATGTTATTTTGGGAGCGGCTATCGCGGCTATCATACTTATGCAGGAGGGCAATACCCAGGGCCTCGGATCCATAGGAGGTATGGCTGACAGCTACTGGGGCAAGATAAAGGGCCGTTCCATGGAGGGAAACCTCGAGAAGTTCACCAAGTACGGAGCTATAGTATTCCTTGTTCTGGCTCTTGTGCTTGATATTTTGATGAAGTAGGATCTGAAAAGATTTCCAAGCTCCTGAGATTTCAGGAGCTTTATTTTTGCTTATTTGAGAACGGAAGGATTTATGACAGACAGAGAAAAGAAGAAAAAGATATTATCGGAGCTCATGCGCGACCCCGTGTACAAGCCCATGAAGTTCAAGGAGCTCTGTATGCTCCTTGATGTGAATAAGGAGAACAGGGAGGAATTGAGAGAGCTTCTGACGGAGCTTGTGTATGAGGGTAGGATAGCCCTGTCTCCAAAGGGCAAATACGGAAAGCCGGAGCTTTTTACGGCCACAGGAGTCTTTACCGGAAACAGCAGAGGCTTCGGATTCGTCACTGTGGAGGGCAGGGAGGACGACATATTCATATCTCCCGAAAAAACAGGTAAAGCCTTAAACGGAGACAGAGTAAAGATAATCATAGAGAGAGAAAAGGACGAAAAGTCGGGAAGGCGAGCCGAGGGAAAGGTCCTTAACGTGCTTGAGCATGCCAACAAGGATGTTGTGTGCATATACAGGAAGAATAAAAATTTCGGATTTGCGGTGCCTGATGACCAAAAAATAGCCTCGGACATCTTTATTCCTCAGGGTAAGGACATGGGAGCCATGTCGGGGCATAAGGTGGTGGTGCATATCACGGATTACGGCAGCGAGAAGAAAAGTCCCGAGGGGGTGGTGAAGGAGATAATAGGTCACATAAATGATCCGGGAGTGGATATACTATCCATAGTAAAGTCCTACGGGCTTCCGGAGAGCTTTCCCCGGGAGGTCATGGAGGAGATAAGGGACATTCCGGACAGTGTGTCCGAATCTCAGCTTAAGGGGAGGCTTGACTTAAGAGAGCTTATGACCGTGACCATAGACGGAGATGATGCGAAGGACCTTGACGACGCTGTTACTCTCAGCTATGACCGCGACACAGAGCTCTATACCCTTGGGGTACATATTGCGGACGTGACGGCCTATGTAAAGGAGGGCACTCCCTTGGACAGGGAGGCTCTTAGGAGGAGCACCAGCGTATATCTTGTTGACAGAGTTATACCCATGCTCCCTCAAAAGCTTTCAAACGGCATATGCTCCCTGAATGCGGGAGAGAACAGATTGGCGCTGTCCTGTATCATGAAGATAGACAGGGACGGAGAGATAGTGGATCACGAGATAGCCGAGAGCGTCATAAGGGTAGACAGG
>CALWLK010000096.1 GCA_944381505.1 uncultured Lachnospiraceae bacterium | reverse complement strand
TGCCATCCCTCCCCAGCCGCATATACCTATTATTCCTATCCTCTCAGGGTCAGCCTTGGCTTCCCCGGACAGGAAGTCTACAGCCGCCTGAAAATCCTCGGTATTTATGTCAGGGGAGGCCATATAGCGAGGTTCTCCTCCGCTCTCTCCTGTAAACGAGGGATCAAACGCTATGGTCAAAAAACCTCTCTCCGCCATTTCCTGCGCGTAAAGCCCCGCAGCCTGCTCCTTTACGGCTCCGAAGGGGCCGCACACAGCTATTGCCGGGAGCCTGCCCTCCGCCTTTTTTGGCTCGTACATATCAGCTGCCAGAGTTATCCCGTATCTGTTATGAAAGGTGATCTTCCTGTGATTTAAATTTTTGCTTTCGGGAAAGGTCTTATCCCATTTTTCCGTGAGTTTTAATTTTTCGTTCATTCTTTTATCCTCCGCATAGATTTTTTCTACATCTATTGTGCATGATATACCAGGCAAATAACAAATACTTTGTTTCTATCCAATGATATGCTTTACAGTAATATCACAAGCCGGTAAAATAAAATCACATTTATGTCAAAACAACTCATTTGAGAAAGGAACGGCTATGGAACTCAGAGTTCTCAGGTATTTTTTAGCAGTGGCAAGGGAGGGAAATATAACTGCGGCTTCAAACTCCCTACATCTGTCCCAGCCCACTCTCTCCCGCCAAATAAAAGAGCTGGAGGAGGAGCTTGGGCAGCAGCTTCTGATTAGAAAGAGCCACCGTGTGGAGCTTACTCCCGAGGGCGCACTCCTGAAAAAGAGAGCCGAGGAGATAGTCTCCATGGCCGAAAAGACAAAGGCGGAATTTGACTCCATGAACAACACCGTAAGCGGTGATATTTATATTGGAGGAGGTGAAACGAGGGCTATAAAACCGATTGCAGTTTTATTAAATGAGCTGAGAGACGAATTCCCGGGGCTCCGGTATCATATATACAGCGGAAATGCCGAGGACGTGACAGAGCGCCTTGACAAGGGTCTCCTTGACTTCGGCATACTCATTCAACCTGCGGACATTACAAAGTATGATTATATGAGCCTCCCGGAAAAAGACATCTGGGGAGTACTTATGAGAAAAGACAGCCCGCTCTCTAAAAAAAATCATGTGGAAAAGTCCGATCTTCTCGGTCTTCCTCTCATCTGCTCAAGGCAGGCCATCCTTCCCCATCGCACGGGAAATGAGTTTTCCGACTGGTTCGCTGAGGATTTTAAGAGCCTTGATATAGTCTCCACTTTTAATCTCGTCTACAACGCCTCCATATTAGTAGAGGCGGGGATAGGCTATGCCCTTACTATAGACAATATAGCTGATACAGGGGCTGACAGCCCCCTTTGCTTCAGACCGCTTATGCCGAGGCTTGAGTCAGGACTTGACATTGTGTGGAAAAACCATCAGGTCTTCTCTCCCGCAGCCGAGCTGTTTCTCGGAAGGCTGAAGGAAAGAATAGACCCTCCGGCTTGATCAAAACCATTCTATAGTCTTTCGTAATCCTCGTCGCTTAAAGGCTCAAGCCACTCGTTTTCAGTCTCCTCCCCGGGAACCTCCATGGCTATGTGAGAAAACCACGAGTCCGCCTTTGCGCCGTGCCAGTGCTTTACATTTGCGGGTATCTCAATGACTGTGCCCTCCGTAAGGCTTACGGCAGGCTTTCCCGCCTCCTGATACCAGCCTTCCCCTGCTGTACAGATGAGTATCTGTCCGCCTCCCCGCTTTGCGTGATGTATATGCCAATTATTTCTGCATCCCGGCTCAAAGGTCACATTTGAGAGGTGCATATCTGTCTTTTTCCCTGTTAGGGGATTAAGATATGAGTTTCCTCTAAAAAAACGGGCGTATGCGCTGTTGGGCTCACCCTTTCCGAATACATTTGCCTTATCAAATTCTTTCTCATCTGCGTATTTCATTTTCCTTCCTCCTCGTATTTACCGTTTAAATCATATAAAAACATATCGAATGCTTTCAAAAAGCTTACTCCGCAGCCTTATTTACACAGCTTATGGCATTTAAGCTCCTGGGATATCCTATATAGGGAAGGCACTGATGTACCACTCTCATTAGAAAGTCCAGGTCATTTCCAAGATTCATATTTCCCTTTGCGTGGGCTGTGAGCTGGGGTTCGCATCCCCCCTGAGCCATGAGGAAGCAGAAGGTTATAAGCTCCCTCTCCTTAAGTGAAAGGCCCGTTCTGGTATAGAAATCCCCGAAGCAGTTGGCTCCCAACCGGCGATTGATTTTTCCCGCCTTCCACGCCTCTCTCATATGTTCACCGAATATATGTACCTGGGCTTCAACTCCCTTTTCAAGACGTTCATCTGCGCTTACCGTTGAGCTGTCGGGAAGGGGAAGCTTCACTCCGGCTTTTGAAAACACCTCGTTCTCTCCGTATAAGAAGGGCAATACCCGCCCCATCCCAAGGTAATCCACAGCTTGGTACACGATCTCTCTCGCCTCCGATGCGCTAACAAAGGAGCCCTCAAGGGCCTCGGACAATACTTCCCTAAACATATCCACCCCTCCGCAGCCCATAAGCACGGCCAAGACAGCTTCGTATCTCGTCTTTTCCGGCAGACTGCAGCCCGAATCATTTTTCACCTCATTTATAGAAAAATTTTCAAATATGTCCATAAGCTCCTTATCTGTCTCATATAGCTTTGCGTATTCCATTATCCCTCTCTCCTTTCTTTTTCACCGCGTATTTTAAACAGAAGGAAGTCCGCCTGCTCAAGTCTGTTTTCCATGCGATGTATCTCCCTCAAAAGCGCCTTCCTCCTTTTTACAAGCATCAACTCTCTTTTGCCCTCCTCTCCATCAGCTGTGTCTTCTCCGCAATTCAAGTATTGCATAGCCTCCTCTACATCAAAACCGATGTCACAGAGTGTCGTCAAAAGCTGAAGGATCTCCATGTCTGTGTCATAAGGCAGTGAGAAAAAATCACAGGCTTCCTTTTCAGTCATAGGTCTTAACCTTTCCTCAAAAATAAAATGCAGATGTATTACTTACACCTGCATTTTACTTCCGCTTTTTTATTATGTCTAATACCTGTTTTAAATCATTATTTATGCTTTATAAGCATTGTTTAGAAAATCTCTCATGCTCTCTGTAAAAGCCCTTACGACAGGAGAAAGCATCTGATTTTTCTTCCACGCAAGCACCGCTCTCGTGGACAGTTCAGGCTTTAGAGGAACGAACTTAAGTCCCGAGTATCCGCTTTCTATATTGAACCCGAGAAGCACGCCCACCCCGTTTTTTACCATGTTCACTCCGTTCAGAGTAAGGTTATATATCGCTGCGATATCAAGTTCCTCATAACAGGCTCCGAACCAACCGGCAAGCTCGTTTCTCACATCCTCTCGCCTTGGCATTATGAGGTACTCGCCGAAAAGGTCCTCGGGAGTGACAAATTCCTTTTTTGAAAGGGGAGAATCCTCCCTGACTGTCACGCCCCAGCTCTCCTTTTCAGGCATCCTCAAAAACTCGTATCTGTTTATGTCCACAGGCTCCATCAAAAGGCCGATGTCTATGAGCCCTCTCTCTATCCTCTCCTTTATCTCGTCTGCTGTGGCGCTGTATATATTAAACCTTACCAAAGGATTTTTACTCCTGAACTCAACTATCTGACGGGATATGATGCTCATATTTTCCGTCTCACCGCAGCCCATTCGTATCTCCCCTGAGAGTTCCTCCCTGTCACCTGCAAATTCCTGTATCGTCAGCTCGGAAAGTCCCACTATCTCCTGAGCCCTTCTCTTCAGAAGCATTCCGTCGGCGGTCAAGCTTATGCGGGTCTTCCCCCTCTCAAAAAGCTTCACCCCCAGCTCCTCCTCCAGCTGCATAAGCTGCCTTGCCAGAGTGGGCTGAGTTATGTGCAGAAGCGTTGCCGCCTTGGTTATGTTTTCGTGCCTTGCTGCGATCAA
>CALWLK010000095.1 GCA_944381505.1 uncultured Lachnospiraceae bacterium | reverse complement strand
CACGCTCCTGCTCATGCCGGCATGTATATTTTTTAAGGGTATGGCGTTTATGTTCGGTATTGTAAATGCCGGAGGTGTGAGATCCTCCACCTTTGCGTCAGCCTTGTGCACATATATCTTCTCCGCGGAGCACACAGGCTTAAAGAGGTTTATGTACTCTCCGGCAGTCTCGCTCTTTCCCAAGAACAAAAATCCTCCGTTCTTTATGGCCGAGTGGAATATGGCGAAAAGGCCCCTCCTCATCACAGGCTGGAAATATATCATTACGTTTCGACAGCTTATTAGATCAAGCTTTCCGAAGGGAGGATCTGAAAACATGTTGTGGGTGGCAAAGACGATCATCCTTCTGATCTCCTTGCTGATATTGTACTGGTCGTTTTGCTTTATGAAGAACTTAGCCAGCCTGTCCGGCGTCACATCGTCTATTATGTTCTCGGAGTATATTCCCCGCCCCGCCTGCTCTATGGCCCTGCTGTCAACGTCAGTTGCAAATATCTTTACGTCCCTCTGCACATCGAGCTCCTCCATCACCTCCTTAAAGAGTATGGCAATGGAGTAGGCCTCCTCTCCCGTCGAACAGCCCGCGCTCCACACTCGGATGGGCTCATCCTCCTTTGCCCTCTCGACGATCTTGAAGATGGCATTATACTTAAGCTTCTCGAAGAAGGCAGGGTCGCGGAAGAAATTCGTCACACCTATGAGTATCTCCTTCGTGAGGGTGTTTACCTCCTCCGGGTTGTCCCCCAAAAGCCTCGAGAACTCCGCAAGGCTCCCGGTGTGGGTTACAAGCATCCTCCTCTCTATACGCCTCAGGATAGTGGAGCGCTTGTAATATGTAAAGTCTATCCCGCTGGCGTTCTTCAGTATCGTATAGATATGAGACAGGGTCTCCTCCTCGGAGAAGAGCTCCTCCTCCTCGGCGGAGGCTCCGCCGCTCTTTACCGTGGGAAGCAGCACGGGAGTGTTTGAAAAATTAAGTATCTCCTCCGCCAACTCCTCCGGAGAGAGAACAAAATCCGCAAGGCCCGTGTTTATGGCGCTTCTCGGCATACCATCGAATTTTGCGCTCTCCGGAGCCTGTGCCATGACAAGGCCGCCGTGCTCCTTTATGGCCTTTATGCCGTTGGTGCCGTCGCTTCCGGTACCTGAGAGCACTACAGCTATGGAGTGTTCCTTCTTCTCCTCGGCAAGTGAGGCGAAAAATATATCTATGGGGTGATTGAGCTTCCCGGGGGCATAGTCTGAGAGTATCAGCTTTCCGTCCTTTATGGTCATGAATTTTTTGGGCGGTATCAGATAGACGGTATCCGCCTCCACAGGCATATTGTCCACCGCCTGCACCACCATCATCTCTGTGTGCTTGCTCAATATATCAGCCATCAAGCTCTTGTAATCCGGAGACAGATGTTGGATCACAACGAAGCTCAAGCCGCTGTTTCCGGGCATAACGCTGAAAAACTGCTGCAGTGCCTCGACTCCGCCTGCAGAAGCTCCGATTCCGATGACCATTGGCGTCTCAGCCCCGGGCATCCCTTCCCTTTTCTCGATTTTGTCACTCATTACTGCGATCCTCCTGATCTGTTTTCCTCGGTTTTTACCGAAAGGTACTTTTGTTCAAACTGCTCCTCCGACATAGGACGGTCATAGTAGAAGCCCTGAGCATATTTGCACCCGATGTCTGTCAACGCCTTTATCTGCTCCTTGGTCTCCACTCCCTCGGCTATGCAGTCGGAGCCGTAGGTTTCGCATATGCTGACTATGTCCTTTATCAGCATACGATTTATAGGATTTCCGGGAAGCCCTGTCACAAGCGAGCGATCCAGCTTCACCGTATCAAATCTCACATTTGCAAAAACTGAAAGGTTCGCATATTTCGAGCCGAAATCATCCAAGCCTATCTTAAGCCCGCAATGCCTGAATCTGTCTATGGCCTCCTGAAGCTCTCCCGTCTCGCTTCCGACACTCTCCGTCACCTCAAGCTCCAACGCCTCCGCAGGCACCTGAGGATATCTGCTCTGTATGGCAAGGACGGAGGCCAAGGCTGTAGGCCCCAAAAGTGTCTCCCTTGAAAGATTCACCGATACCGGGACAGTCCCAAACCCCTGCTCTATCCAACTTTCCTGTCTCGCGAGAGTGCGATCCAAAACAAAAAGGTCAAGATTTCTTATGCCTCCGTTTTGTTCAAGTTGAGGTATAAACTCTGCCGGAAGTATCATCGTTCCGTCCTCGTTGAAGCATCTGGCAAGGGCCTCTGCCCCGTAGAGCTTTCCCGTGTGCATGTTTATCTTCGGCTGCAAATACACCTTGAATATCCCTGCTCCGGGCGTGTCCTCCGGATCGTGCCTGCTGCCGGCTCCGCTCTCCCACAAGCCGTTCTTCGCCTCGCCAAGCATTCGGCTTTTGGCCTCGTTCACCAGATCCCTCGCCTTAAATATTCCGTCCGACCAGTCAAAGCCCACGCGAAGCTCCCTCGGGTATCTCCGTTTGAGGAGGCTTCTGAGTCTCAGGCACCTCCCCTCGAACACCTGCCTCGTGGTGTTGGGACACATAGCCACAAACTCCGCGTCCCAAGTGTGAAACACATTTCCGGGTCCGAATATGTCTGTGAGGCTCTTTGACACATACCACAGCATACGGTTCCCGTGCTCGAAGCCGAGGCTGCTGTTTATTGAAGACAGGTCGGGAATATCGAGGCACACCGCTCCCATTGAGTTGAATCTGTCGGAATTAAACTTCGAGATCGCCTCCATATAGAATCTGAGGTTTGGTATATCCAAAGCTCTCCCGGAGGTCTCCGGGCCGACAGACCCGGGATGCTCGCTTCCGTACCTGTCCTTCTCCTTCAGTATATAGGGTATCAAAGTGCTGAAGAGCGCCGCATCCGCAAGGTGCTCCCCCGCATTTTCTATACATAAAAAGCCTGTTATAGCACCCTTTTCCATCAAGGGAAAGGCCGTAAAGTGCCAAGTCCCCTCCACAGGGGGCTCGCCCTGCAGGGATATGGGATTTTCTCTGGTGAGGAATACGGGAGCACGCTCCTTCATACACCTCTCCAAAAGCGGGAATTTTGTGATCATGGAGCCGGATACGGTCTGCTGTATTCCGGGCTTTTTGCCGTCGCTCCACTCATAGGGCATGGTTACAATGCGCCCTCCTGCGGAAAGGGTCAGTATGTATACCCTGTCCGCCCGATAGTAATCTCCCAGATAGCTCAAAACTCCCTGTATCGACGCCTCAAGGCTGTCGGAGCCAAGCATTGCCGACATACAGTTAAAGGCAACGTCCTTCTCACTGTCCGACAAGGGCCTGTCCATCTCATCATGGTGTACGTCTACCCTGTCCTCCTCTATATTCGTGTGAAGATTCGTCCAAGACCAGTCGTCTCCCTCATGGGGGAAGGCCACTGTATCGGAGGAGGCGTTCTTCCACAGGCTGCAAAGGCTTAAAGCTTGAGAGGACATGGCTATTATATTTGCCGTCGCAGCCCTGGCTGTCACCACCCCTGCGACAAAGCGCACGCCCTCCAAATCTACCGTGTCCGCAAGCACCAATCTCACAAAGGAGAATACAGACTCCAAACGGCTCCTTATCTCATAGCCGGGAACCGAATCAGGCACCAGTATCAGAAGCTGATCCTCACTGTATCTCGCAGGCACGCAGTCTGCCCCGAGGGAAACACTGAAGGCCGCCGCAAGGTAAAATCGTATCTTGTCAGGGGATGAATCGTCCTCATCACACAGGTTCGCCAGGCCACCGATATCTATCACTGCCGCCGTACACTCTTCCGAGCCCGCATTCTTAAGCATGGCATTCATAATATCTCTTGCCGCCTGCTTGGTGTAAAGCCGAGTCACCGGGTCTCTCACGGGAGCCCCCTTGACTTCAAACTCCCGGCTGTGCCTACGGTCAATATTAAACACATACAAAAACATGTATATCTCATCGGTAAGCGGATCCGCAACAAGATTTGCGATGTGGCTGACCCATTGGACGTCTCCACCCTCCGTCATCCGCTGATATTCCACCCATACCCATCTCTCCCCGCTCCTGAACATCTCAGCCAGTTCATCCGTACTGAACAGGGAGGAATACTTAAGCTTGTCATCCTCGTTAAACAGATAATTTAGAGAGTCCTCAAGACATGCGGAGCATGAAGCTTCCCCGTTTGACTCATCCCGGTTCCTTCCCTCTGTCCACAATTCCAAAACCGTGTCCCGACTGAGATTTGCTCGCATCCCCAGTATGAGAGCCGAGCGCAGAGCCTCAGGAAGAGGTCGTCTCAGAACAGAGGCCACGCCTGTGGCGTTAAAATTCCTCGGCATACTCTCCAATATGCCTATAGCCCGCACCGCACGCCCCATATCGTCCAGAGCTGTCTTGTATGAGAGCGTCACCCAGCCGTAGCACCCGGTACTTACATTGCGCATAACAAAATTTCCAAAGCCCTGCATTTTCCCGTTTATAAGTTCTCGCGCAAACTCCCTGAATCTGGAAACAGAGTCGGGATGAATGAGGCCGGTGTCGATAAGAGCCCTCGGGAATTCGTTGTCCTCATCCCAGAAAGGGATGCGGTCTCCGTTTCTGTCATACATATAGAACTTGCGCTCCGCTATATCCACCTCCCAAACTCTCTCGGTGGTCTGTTTGAGCGCCAGTTTAAGTCTGAGATTTATCTCCTCAAGGCGCCTCTCGTTTATCTTAAAATCGGATATGTCTGTAGTCGTAGCCAACATTACCGGATAGGGATTATTGTAGCTTATGCGGGACGCTCTGACATTCCACCAGCGCCACTCCTTCCCGTCCGCCGAGACTCTGTGGGTGAACTCTACGGTCTTTTCATCCCGCACGCCCTTCCTGAGAAGCTCCTCAAATTCCAGCATATCATCCGGATGGACGAAATCACCCAGATTGCAGGGCACCACAAATTCTTCAGGGGTCTTCCCCAATATCCGGCAAAGTCCAGGACTCACGTAAATTATCTTTATGGGGTCTCCCATCTCCAAAAGCCCAACTCCGCTGTCCATATACTCAAGGAGCATTGAAAAGGGGATGGAATTGACCGGCTGAACATCTTCATCAAGGGGCAGGGGATCATGGCCTCTTTTCACTCGATAGCTGTTTTTTCCGTTCTTTTTGGCGCGGTAAAGGGCCATATCAGCCGACCTGTACAGATCATCGAAATGATGGCTGTTTCCCGTAGCCATATATATTCCCACGCTGGCAGTGAGGCTCACCGACGGATTATCACCCAATATCATCTGCATGCCGCTGCATATAGCGCTGCCCTTCTCTCTTATCTCCCGTTCCGTGACAGGGCCGCTCATGAATGCTATGAACTCATCTCCCCCGAGGCGCGCCACTATATCCTTTGCGCGGAATATCCCCGAAAGTATCTGTGCAAAACGCCTTATGGCCTGATCTCCCGCCATATGTCCGAGAGTGTCGTTTACAGACTTGAAATTGTCAATATCCACTATGAAAAGAGCGCAGACATCTTCCTCTGTCATCGCTCTCAATCTCTCATTTATATACTCCTCGGCAGTAGCCCTGTTGAGAAGCCCCGACAGTTCATCCTTCGATGCACGTTTCTGCAGTTCCCTGATCCTATGCTTCAAATTTTGTTTGGTTGACGTCTCCTGTCTTCTCTTTCCCATAAAGTTTTCCTTGTCCGTCCGTTAAAAGGACGAAATTTCGAGTTTGATCAGTTTTAATATACTACAAATTATGGGGAAATTAAAGCTGCTCCAAACTTTTTTATATACATTTTTAACATACCCCCCCCCCGTTCAATAATGAGGCATATAAGATATAGCTGTTATTTATGACACAGGTGTTTTATATTTTTATACAGCAAAAGCTCCCGCTCACAGGAGTTCTTGCATTCCGTGAGCGAGAGCTTTGTGGGCTGTCTTTAGAAAAAGAGAGAGTTTGCCCCTCCCCCCGCATGTTTTTTGTGTTTTCGGATGGCTGAAAGGCGGCATATCACTCTCCGTCAACATAGGTGACCATCGCTCTATTCCTTCCGCTCAAGCTTCACCACACATTCTGTGTGCTCTGTCCAAGGGAACATATCCACAGGCCGGATCTTCTTTATCTCGTAGCCCTTCTTTCTGAGAGATTTCAGATCCCCGGCCAGAGTCTCGGGATTGCAGGAAATGTATACTATGGTCTCCGGAGAGAGCTTTGCTGCAGAGGAGAGGAATTTCTCATCGCTGCCTGCTCTGGGAGGATCCATAAACAAGATATCCGCATGCTCGCCCCTCTCTGCCATGGACTCCATAAACTCACCTGCGTCTCCCTGATAAAACTTTATATTATCTCTCTTATTCTCACGGGCATTTATCACGGCGTCCTTTACCGCGTTGCCGTTAAGCTCCACTCCTATTACCTTTTCAGCGTATTTTGAGGCGACAAGGCCGATAGTTCCTATTCCGCAGTAGGCGTCTATTACTACAGGTTTCTTTACAGGCCCCTCGTCCTTGCTCTCGCGCCGAATATCCGCTTTTTGTTTTTCGGGCTCTTCATTTCCCTTAAGCCCCGCGTACTCCATGGCAATGTTATAGAGCTTTTCGGTCTGCAGGGAATTTACCTGATAAAAGGAATCAGGGGAAAGCCTGAAGTTCATACCGCAGAGCCTGTCCCTTATAAAGCCCTTGCCGTAAAGGACTATATTCCTTTCCCCGAGGACCATGCTCGTTCTCTTGTCATTTACGTTCAGGATAACAGTGCTGACCTCCGGATGCGCCTTAAGGAGGGCCTTGACAAAGTTGTTTTTTGAGGGAAGGATGGGAGAGTCTGCAACGAGCACCACCATTATCTCTCCTGTCTTAAAGCCCCTTCTCACGAGCACATGTCTCAAAAGCCCATAGCCCGTATCCTCGTCGTAGGTCTTTATCTTAAAGGAGGCGAGAAGTCCCCTTATGGTTCTGATTATCTCCTGACACTTTTCATCCTCGATGAGACATTCCTCAACAGGAACTATTTTGTGAGTGTTCGCCTCATAAGTGCCTGATATTATCTCTCCGTTTTTCTTTCTTCCGAATACGGCGTGGACCTTATTTCTGTAGTGATAAGGGTGGTACATGCCTATTATCTTCTCAACGCTTCCGAAGGGGGAGAGGAGCTTCTTTATCTCCCTCTGCTTTATCCCCAGCTGCTCCTCGTAGCTCATGCCCTGATATCTGCAGCCTCCGCATTTTTGGGCGATCTTACAAAACTTATTTTCTGTATAGTTCTTATCGCCTGTATTTTTAATTTTTCCGGTTTTGTTTTCCATCTTCCCGACCTTTACTCCTACGCCCTTATTGCCCATCTCATTTTTGTAGAATGAGCTCTGCTGTTCCTTATACACTCCTCTGCCGAAGGCCTTATGACATCTCTTGCTATCTCTGAATAAAGTCCCTCTCTGTAGCCCTCCTTAAAGGCCTTCTTCACGAGCCTGTCCTCCCCTGAGTGGAAGGTCAGTATGGCAACCCTCCCTGAGGACTTTAACACCTGGGGAAGCTTTTCGAGAAATGAGTATAGGGACTCGAACTCATTGTTTACATCTATCCTTAGAGCCTGAAAACATCTCTGACAGGACTTCTTTACAGCCTCCTTCCTCTCCTCCTCAGGGACAAAGGAGAGGGCCTCCTCTATGGCCTCCTTTAATTTGCCTGTTGTATCTGTCTTCTCTCCCTTTTTCCGCCTGTTCACTATAACTCGGGCTATCTCCTCAGCGCAGGGCTCGTCGGAATTCTCCACAAACATTCCGCACATCTCCTCATAGCTCATCTCATAAAGGCGCTCTGCGGCGCTTTTTCCCTCCAAGGGGTTCATCCTGAGGTCAAGAGGGCCGTCATCCTTAAAGGTAAAGCCTCTCTCCGGATTATCTATCTGCATTGAGGATACTCCCAGATCCGCGAGGATAAAGTCAAAGCCTCCCGATTCCTCCCGGAGATTGTCTACCTCCGCAAAATTCATATTTTTAACAGTGAGGATGTCAGGGCCGAAGCCGGCCTTTAAAAGTCTTTCCCTTGTCTTTTCCGACTCGATAGGGTCTATGTCGAGAGCGAAAATATGGCCCCTTCCCTCCAGACATTTAAGCATTTCCTTAGTGTGTCCTCCGTAGCCCAAGGTGGCGTCAAGACCTGTCTGTCCGGGTTTTATATCAAGAAAATCCAATATCTCCTTCACCATTATGGAGATATGCATCCCCGCAGGAGTTCCCCCTTTTTCAATGATGTGCTCTATGGTGTCGGCATATTTCTCAGGATCAAGCTCCTTATACTTCTCACTGAATTTTTTAGGATATAGCCCCGAATAGCGGGGGCGCCTCTTATGCTTTATTTCAGGGTTGGTTTCTTCGCGATTTGACTCCATTAAATCCGCTCCTTTTTTCTGTTTGTTTT
>CALWLK010000094.1 GCA_944381505.1 uncultured Lachnospiraceae bacterium | reverse complement strand
ATAATGTCCTCAGTATATCTCTTATCTCCGCTCGTTTCTCCTCAAAAAATACCTTCCTTCTGTACTTTGGCGCAAATACAACATGATATTTACAATTCCACTTCGTATGTGCTAAACTTTGGGCGTCGGTTTTATTTTGTTCTGACATCTTTTTTCCTCCTGATGTGTTTTTATTTTCGTAACTGGCAGGTCACGTTTTTATTATACACATCAGGAGTTCTTCTTTCTCCTTCACCGCTTAAGCTCTTTTGAACCCACGCGACTATCGCGTGGTTTTCTGTATACAAAAAACAGGCCGGGAACTCCCCGGCCTGACATAAATCACATATATTTTTGTTTATATAATCCTATTCTCTCCTTCCATTTTCAAACTGCTATAACATAATAAAGCAAGTCTCAAAGACACAAGACTGTCTATATCCTTAAATTCAATCCCTGCAAGGGATTCGATTTTTTTATGCGGTATAATAAGGTATTTCTATGTATGAACAGCCTTTTTGAAGCTGTAACATAGTCCAAATTGCACTCAAATAAAACGAATAGTGTCTCCATGAGAACAGACGCTTGGCTTGATTTCAAAATATTTTCTAAAATACATAAAGCTATCTTTTCTCTATTTCTTTTACTGGTGTGAAATACCAAACTCCCTAATATTATTGAATGGCCCCAATAAATACTTTTATCAGGAAAAAGCATTTTCCCCGAATTGAGACGTTTTGTCAGTTGCTCATACTGCCGCTCATAGTCTTCAAGTTTACTGCACCTTTCTCCTATGGCTGCATAAAAGCTCAGGCAGTATTCTCTACGGGCGACTGATTGGAGCTTATCACACAAAGCACAGATTTTAAGTATATTTGAACATTCATTGTCCTCCGAATCAGCACAAAAAATAAGGGCACAGCCTCTGTCATCATCTGTCAAAACGAAGTCCTGCGGATCCATAAAATATTCAGGCAAATATCTTAAAAATCTTGTTATGGAATTTTTGACTTGCCTGTCATCAAGAATGAGCTCCCGCTCTCCCACATCTATATGTATCGTATTCATCTTTTCAAGCTGTATAAAAAGCGTAAAATGTACCTTATCAAGACTAAATCCTATTGCAGACAATTCATTGACCAATTCAGCTTTGTCAACAGGATGAACTCCGGCAAGAGTTGTAAGTATCTCTTGCTCTGTAACCGGCTTTTTCTCTGATACACAGTCTATATCTAAAGCCTCAAGAAAGACTTTTGTAATTGATAATGTATTTTCTAACACTTTTTCAGAGTCTTTGACATCACCGGACAGCTTTATGGCAAATTCAAATTTACCATTTAAAAAAATATATAATACTGAATCTTTGATACGCCAGTCCCTCTCCGGAAGAGAAAAAGTCTTGCTCTCAGTAATGATTTCCGGGCAAACCTTCCCTATATTTTTTTTTATCTGTGTCAGCTATCACAATTCCGGTTTTATTTACAACAGAAAAACTATAGGGATACGCAATCTCTAAAAGTTCCAAAAGATGTCTCCATACATCTATAGACAGTTTCATTTGAGCTTTCCTCTATCTGATAAACACCTTCTCCACAGACCCGATATACATGGTATGATAATCCTTGTCAGCGTACCATCTCTCGTCGTTTGATTTGTTCACGAAGTTTTCGGGAGCCATGTACTGAGCGTACTCCTTTTTGCAGACGATGACGAGCCTTGCCTCCTCAAAGGCCACGGACTCTCCGACCTCGCAGACCGTAAGCCCGGACTCCTTTATCTTGTCGCGGTCTCTGCCTGAGACGGTGCCCAGAAGGTTAAGGGCTTTCCTGTATTTCTCATCAAATACCGATATGGTAAAGTAATCTTCCCTGTCCACGAACTCCTTCGTGTATCTTGACTGACGTATATAGCAGGTCACCGAGGGCTTGCCCCACATGATGCCCATTGCTCCCCAGCTTGCGGTCATGGTGTTGCATTTTTCCTTTGAGCCCGCAGTGATGAGCATCCAGTCCTTTCCTATGGTCTCAAAAACATTTTCCTTTAACTCCTCAGGTTTTATCTCTCTAAATGACATAGCAGCTTTCCTCCTTATATTTCCGAATTATCAGATAATATTATAATCCTGATTTCCGATTTAGTGTATAATAAAATAGAATAAAATCATCTCAAGCTCCGAAAGCCTTTTTCGGAATATAGCGTTCAAGGAGGGATATGAAAATGAAGGTTCTGATGCTTAACGGTAGCCCGCGGCCAGAGGGAAACACCGCCATAGCCTTAAAGGAAATGGAGAAGATATTTGAGGCGGAGGGCATAGAGGTAAAGACTGTACAGATAGGCGCAAGAGATATCCGCGGCTGCATAGCCTGCTCAAGCTGCAAAAAGACGGGTAAATGTTTTTTTGACGACGAGGTAAATGATATAGCCGCTGATTTTGAGAGTGCTGACGGCCTTGTTGTGGCAAGCCCTGTCTACTACGCAAGCGCAAATGCCACCCTCATAGCCTGTCTGGATCGTCTTTTCTACAGCACAGGATTTGACAAGACCATGAAGGTTGGCGCCGCTGTGGCAGTAGCAAGAAGGGGCGGATGCTCCGCCACCTTTGATGAGCTCAATAAATACTTCACCATATCGGGGATGCCCGTTGCCTCAAGCCAATATTGGAACAGCGTCCACGGAAGGCTTCAAGGAGAAGCCTCAGAGGACGGCGAAGGGCTTCAGACCATGCGGACCCTTGCAAGGAACATGGCCTTTCTCATGAAGAGCATAGCCCTCGGGAAGGAAAAGTACGGGCTTCCGAAGCGGGAGGAAAGCATAGTAACGAATTTCATATAAGCCTATAAACACTGTAAAAATATAAGCTCATATCCGACACCCTCATTAAGACGCAGGCTGAATTCCTTCGGGTGCCGGATATGAGCTTTTTTGCATATAAACATTGCCTCTATAATTTTCGTTAGTGAATACAATCAGCTTGGAAAGAAAGCTCCTAAATAAAGATATACTTGAGCACAAACAGCACCGCCAAAATATACATCAGCGGGGTTATCTTTTTAGACTTCCCAAGGGCCATATGGATTACCACATAGGAGATAACGCTCAGGGCTATACCCTCGGAAATGCTGTACATAAACGGCATTGCAAATATCGCTATGTATGCGGGTATCGCCTCCGGCAGGTCTGTAAAATCTATCTTTGTTACCTGCTGCATCATAAGGAATCCCACTATGACGAGGGCAGGCGCCGTGGCATATGACGGTATTGACAAAAATACCGGCGAGAGGAAAAGGGCCACAAGGAAAAGGGCTCCCGATACCACCGAGGTAAGTCCGGTCCTTCCTCCCTCGGCGATACCTGAGGAGGACTCCACGAAGGTGGTGATAGTCGAGGTTCCAAGGCACGCTCCCACTGTGGTTCCCACAGCGTCGGCAAAGAGCGCTCCCTTTATCCCCGGAAGTTTTCCGTCCTTGTCCAGCATATCCGCTTTAGAGGCGCAGCCTATCAGAGTTCCCAGAGTGTCAAAGACATCCACGAAAAGAAAGGCGAACATTATCACGATAAAATTGAGGAAGTTCTCTGTGACATAGCTGAAATCCAGCTTCATAAATGTAGGCATTGCGCTGGCGGGCATTGAGAATATGGCCGTGGGATATAAATCATAAAATCCCGCCTCGGGATTAGGAACATATATGCCTGCAAGCTGGCATATTATGCCCAGTATCCAAGTGGCAAGTATTCCTATGAGTATGTTTCCCTTTACTTTCTTTATTACCAGTACAGCTGTTATGAGTATTCCTATAAAGGCGAGCAGCACTGTAATTCCCTCATAACTGAAGCTTCCTCCCTTGAGGCTGCCGGAAACAGAAAATATAGCCACCTTTGTACTTTCGTTGAGCACTATAAGATGTGCATTCTGCAGCCCTATAAAACAGATGAAGAGCCCTATCCCCACAGATACGGCTATCTTAAGAGTCGAAGGGATGGCGTTGAATATGGCCTCTCTCACGTTGGTGAGAGAAAGGATTATGAATATTATACCCTCGACAAATACCGCTGTGAGTGCAATCTCCCACGAAAGGCCCATTCCTATGCACACAGTATATGCAAAGTAGGCGTTAAGCCCCATTCCCGCCGACAGTACGAAGGGAAGGTTCGCGGCGAAGGCCATGATAAATGATGCAATTGCCGACGACAGGGCCGTGGCTGTGAATACCGCCCCTGAGTCCATGCCGGTCTCCCCAAGCATGTTGGGATTTACGGCAAGTATGTAGGCCATAGTCATGAAGGTGGTTATGCCCGCTATGACTTCGGTCTTCACATCTGTTCCGTGTTCCTTGAGTTTAAAAAGCTTTTCCATATATTCTCCTTTTCCCCTTTATTTGTAAAAAACCGCTTTCTGCGGTCTAAAAGGCAAGAGCCGACTCTGAAACTGAAAATGCTGAGACCCGTCCGGATTTGAGATAAAAAGAATGGTTTAAAATAAAGGTCTGTTGTAATTTACCCTATTTTAAACCATCCTCCGATCATGGACCTGAGGGGAATCGAACCCCTGTCCGAAAACCAATTCCTCGTTCTTCTACTATCATAGTCTGCGGGAATTATCTCACTTTAACGCAATGTCACAGACACCACAACGTCAAAGCCAGCTTAATGATACGTACCCGAGCTCAAAGCTTTGCAGGGGCCGTTTCCTACAAGAGTCGATGCCGGTTACTTAAGTTGTAGGTGCCTTAAGACCGACAACGCCGCATTTAGGCAGCGTAAGCTAATTCTCTATCGTTAGCGTTTATATTTAAATTCGAGATTTAACGCATCTCCTGCGGATAGCTTCACCGACTGCATGATCCCCGTCGAAACCTGTACAAGCCCGTAAAGATTTACAGCCACATAATACCGGACGGCGGGGATATTGTCAATCACATGTAGCTCACCGTCTCCGACAGGGGCTTCCTTGACTCATGATTTGCGAGAGGGCCTGCTCCCTCAGCGGCATAGCCGAGATCAAGGAACATAAGCACCTCCTCGTTCTTCGGGAGTCCCAGCTCCTCTGAAGCCTTCTCGGGGTCAAGGAAATTGAGCCAGCAGCTGTCAACTCCCACCTCCTTTGCGGCAAGCATCATATGAGTAGCCACGATGGAGGCGTCCTCTATTCCGGAATCTCTCTTTTCTCCGGGATATACAAATACATTCTCCTTGTCAAAGGCCACCACAAGGACTGTGGGCGCTCCGTATCTGCAGGGAGTTATCTTGTCTATCTTTGCAAGCCCCTCCTCAGACTGAACCACGTAAACATGCTGCTCCTGAAGGTTCTCGCCGTGGGGGCAAGCCTTCCCGCCTCGAGTATCGCCTCAAGCTGTTCCTTTGAGATCTGCCTCCCGTCATACTTTTTGCATGAATAGCGCTCCTTAGCCAATTTAAGAAAATCCATAAGTGACACCTCCTTAAAAATTATATTTTTATATTTGCATTTTTGAAATCCCTCTCAAGCTCCCTCTTTTGGGCCTTCCTTGCCATATCCTCCCGCTTGTCATAGAGCTTTTTGCCTCGACAAAGCCCTACCTCCACCTTGACGAGAGAGCCCTTGAAATATACCTTTAAGGGAATAAGGGCAAAACCCTTCTCCGCCACCTTTCCCATGAGCTTGTTTATCTCTCCCCTGTGCATGAGGAGTTTTCTTGTGCGCAGTGGATCCCTGTTGAATATATTTCCCTTCTCATAGGGATTTATGTGCATTCCCCACACATAGAGTTCTCCCTTGTCGGACTTTATGAAGGCCTCCTTTATGGAGCAATGCCCCTGTCTCACGGCCTTCACCTCCGTGCCGAAAAGCTCTATTCCCGCCTCGTAGGTCTCATCCACAAAATAATCGTGATATGCCTTTTTATTGTTCGCTATCAAGCGTATGCTGTCCTTCGCCATCTTCCGCCACCATAAAATCAACTGTCCTTGACGCCTTGTCGGCGCCTGTCACTCTTATCCTTATCTCCTGCCCGAGCCTGTAGGTCCTTCCTGTTCTCTCTCCCTTAAGCTCAAGCTTATCCTCATCAAAAATATAATAGTCGTCAGTGAGGGTGTTCACATGGACCAGACCCTCGCAGGTATTCTCAAGCTCCACGTAAAAGCCGTAGGAGGTCACACCTGATATTATACCCTCAAATTCCTCATCTATAAAGCCCCTCATGTACTCAGCTTTCTTCATTTTTTCGGTCTCGCGCTCCGCCTCATCTGCTCTGCGCTCAAGCTCGGAGCATCTCAGGGCCACCGAGGGCAATATCTTCCCGTAGTGCTCCTCTCTCTTTTTGTCAAGCTTTGAGTGAAGGTTCTCCTTGATTATCCTGTGTATCTGCAGGTCAGGATACCTTCTTATGGGCGAGGTAAAGTGGCAGTAATAATTTGCCGCAAGTCCGAAATGTCCCGTGCAGTCCGTAGTGTAGAGGGCCTTTTTCATGCTCCTTAACACAAGCCTCTCTATGAGAGGCTCCTCTCTCGAGCCCTTTATCTTTTCCAAAAGAGCCCTTATCTGCTTCGGCCTTATCTCCTCGTTTCTCGAGTGCTTCACAAAGAAGCCGAAATTGCTGATGAGTATGTAGAGTTCCTTTATCTTCTCGGGGTCAGGTGAGCCGTGAGTCCTGTAGAGAAAGGGGAGCTGTCTCCAGTAGCAGTCCTCGGCCACAGTCTCGTTTGCCGCAAGCATAAAGTCCTCTATCAGCATATTTGCGGCGTTTCGCTCGTAGGGCTCGACCTTTATAGGCTTTCCCCTTTGGTCAAGGCTTATCTTTGACTCGGGAAAATCGAAATCTATGCCCCCTCTCTTTTGCCTCCGATTCCTGAGTATCTCCGAGAGCTCCTTCATCATCATGAACATGGGAACGAATTCACGGTACTGTTCCTTTCGTCTTCCGTCATTTTTTTCTATTATGGCGTAGACGTTCTTGTAGCTCATGCGCCTGTCTACCCTTATGACGCTCTC
>CALWLK010000093.1 GCA_944381505.1 uncultured Lachnospiraceae bacterium | reverse complement strand
ATCTCAAGGTGAAGCTCACCCATTCCTGAGATGATGGTCTGTCCTGTCTCTTGGTCGGTCTTTGCTCTGAATGTGGGATCCTCCTCGGCAAGCTTTGCGAGGGCCTCGCCCATCTTGCCCTGAGAAGCCTTGGTCTTGGGCTCGATAGCCACGTCGATAACGGGCTCGGGGAACTCCATAGACTCAAGTATTACGGGGTGCTGCTCGTCGCAGATAGTGTCACCTGTGGTGGTGAACTTGAATCCTACGGCCGCGGCTATATCTCCCGAATAGCACTTGTCAAGCTCATGACGCTTGTTGGCGTGCATCTGGAGTATACGTCCCACACGCTCCTTCTTGTTCTTTGTGGCGTTCAAGACATATGAACCCGAGTTCACTGTTCCTGAATATACCCTGAAGTAGGCGAGCTTACCTACGAAGGGGTCTGTCATTATCTTGAAGGCGAGAGCCGAGAAGGGCTCCTCGTCTGAAGAATGTCTGACTGTGGGATTTCCGTCCTCATCAACACCCTCTATAGGAGGTATGTCCACAGGTGAAGGCATGAAATCTATTATAGCGTCAAGAAGCTTCTGAACTCCCTTGTTTCTGTAAGCCGAACCGCAGCATACAGGAACTGCCGTACACTCGCAGCAGCCCTTTCTGAGAGCGGCCTTGAGTTCGGCATCTGTGGGCTCCTCTCCCTCAAGATACTTGAGAGTGAGATCATCGTCAAGCTCGCAGATCTTCTCCACAAGCTCTGTGCGGTAGAGCTCGGCGTCATCCTTCATCTCCTCGGGGATATCTGTTATGGTGATGTCGTCTCCCTTGTCGTCATTGTAGATATAAGCCTTCATCTCAAAGAGGTCGATGATCCCCTTGAAGGTGTCCTCTTTTCCTATAGGAAGCTGAGTAACTATGGCATTCTTTCCGAGCCTTGTCCTTATCTGGTCAACAGCTCCGTAGAAGTTTGCTCCAAGGATGTCCATCTTGTTGATGAAAGCCATACGGGGTACGTTGTAGGTATCGGCCTGTCTCCAAACGTTCTCCGACTGGGGCTCAACTCCGCCCTTCGCGCAGAAAACTCCCACAGCTCCGTCAAGGACACGGAGTGAACGCTCAACCTCAACTGTGAAGTCAACGTGGCCCGGAGTGTCGATGATGTTTATGCGGTGCTCCTTGGCCTCGGGGTCGGGCTTTGTTCCCTTATGTCTTGTCCAATGGCAGGTTGTAGCCGCTGAAGTGATGGTTATACCACGCTCCTGCTCCTGCTCCATCCAGTCCATTGTGGCGGTACCTTCGTGGGTATCACCGATTTTGTAGTTAACTCCTGTGTAATAAAGGATACGCTCTGTAAGTGTGGTCTTTCCCGCATCGATATGAGCCATGATTCCTATATTACGAGTTCTCTCTAATGGATATTCTCTTCCCATTTTTTCCTCCTTGAGAGAAATTTAGAAACGATAGTGCGCAAATGCCTTGTTAGCCTCGGCCATCTTGTGCATCTCTTCTTTCCTCTTGACAGATGCTCCGGTGTTGTTGGCCGCATCCATGATTTCCATTGCAAGTCTCTCTTTCTGTGTCTTCTCTCCCCTCTTACGTGAGAAAGTTGTCAGCCAACGCAGAGCAAGAGTCTGTCTTCTCTCGGGCTTTACCTCGATGGGCACCTGATAGGTAGCTCCGCCGATACGCTTTGCCTTTACCTCGAGGACGGGCATGATATTGTTCATAGCCTCCTCGAATACCTCAAGCGCTTCTTTTCCTGTCTTTTCCTTGATTTCGTCGAAAGCGCCGTAAACTATTTTCTGGGCAACACCCTTCTTGCCGTCAAGCATTATATTGTTTATAAGCTTTGTAACGATCTTGTTACCGTAGATAGGGTCTACCAGTACGTCTCTCTTTTGAGTATGTCCTTTACGTGGCACAATACTTCCCTCCTTAACTATACATAATTAGATCATAGGTACTCTCAGAATGTGAGACTGATGTAAACAACCAGTCAATATCACAAATCCGAATGCGAATACTTATTATTTCTTGGCGTCTTTAGGTCTCTTTGCGCCGTACTTTGAGCGAGCCTTCTTGCGGTTGGCAACGCCTGCGGTATCAAGAGTTCCCCTAATGATGTGGTAACGTGTACCGGGAAGGTCCTTTACACGGCCGCCGCGGATCAGGACCACGCTGTGCTCCTGAAGGTTGTGTCCCTCTCCGGGAATGTAGCTTGTAACTTCGATCCCGTTTGAAAGACGTACTCTGGCGATCTTGCGAAGCGCTGAGTTAGGCTTCTTGGGAGTTGCAGTCTTAACTGCTGTGCAAACTCCTCTCTTCTGGGGTGAGGACTCGTTTGTAGGTCTCTTCTTAAGTGAGTTGAATCCTCTCTGAAGGGCAGGAGCTGTTGACTTCTTTACTGAAGTCTGTCTTCCCTTTCTTACCAGCTGGTTAAATGTAGGCATTCTTTTCACCTCCTCTAATATTGATTGGTTGTAAATAATAATATTAATGGTGCGTACCGTAGGGCACGCACCATAATATTTTATTCGCTGTTCATTAAGTTGTCAAGATATTTTATAAAATATCGGTTTGAAGGACTTCAGAGGCCTCCTCGACCTCAGTATCGGGCTCCTCCTGCAGCTCCTCCGGACTCTCGGAAACCTCGGTATTCTCCTCAACCGGATGAATCTCCATAAAGTCCTCCGGGGTCACCTGAGCCTCCTTTACGGCCAAGTCTCCGTCGCTTGTGAGCCTTATATCGTTGTACTCCTTCATTCCCGTACCTGCGGGGATGAGCTTTCCTATGATGACATTTTCCTTGAGGCCGTTAAGATGATCGATCTTTCCGTTTATGGCCGCCTCCGTGAGCACCTTGGTGGTCTCCTGGAATTATGCCGCCGACATGAAGGAATCCGTTGCAAGGGATGCCTTTGTTATTCCGAGCATCACCTGTTTTCCCTCTGCGGGCTTCTTGCCCTCCTTTATGAGGTTCTCGTTCACCTCGTCAAATTCGAGTACGTCCACTGAGGTTCCGGGAAGGAATTCCGAGTCTCCCGCGTCCTCTATCCTTATCTTCTTTAACATCTGACGAACTATCATCTCAACGTGCTTGTCGTTTATCTCAACACCCTGAAGCCTGTAGACACGCTGAACCTCTCTTATCATGTAGTCCTGCACGGCTCTCACGCCCTTTATCTTGAGAAGATCATGGGGATTTACGGAACCCTCTGTGAGCTCGTCTCCCGCCTCTATAACGTCTCCGTCCTGGACCTTAATCCTCGATCCGTAAGGGATCAGGTAGGTCTTTGAGGTTCCGTCCTCGGCAGTCACGACTATCTCTCTCTTCTTCTTCGTATCCCTGAACGCGACCTCTCCGGCGATCTCCGAGATTATTGCAAGTCCCTTGGGCTTACGAGCCTCGAAGAGCTCCTCTACTCTCGGAAGACCCTGAGTGATATCTCCTCCTGCGACTCCTCCTGTGTGGAAGGTTCTCATGGTGAGCTGTGTTCCGGGCTCTCCTATGGACTGGGCAGCGATTATTCCTACAGCCTCTCCCACCTGAACGGGAGCCGAGGTAGCCATGTTTGCTCCGTAGCACTTTGCGCACACGCCTATCTTTGACTTACAGGTAAGGACTGTCCTTATCTTTACGGAATCTCTGCCGAGCTTCTCAAGAGCCTTCATGACAGCCTTTGCCCTCTTTGAGGTGCAGAGATGGTTTGCCTTTATGACTATCTCCTTTGTGTCGGGATCTATTATTGTCTCGGCAATGTATCTGCCTGTCAGCCTCTCCTCCAGCTCCTCTATGGTCTCATGTCCGTCCTTGAAGGCCTTTATCTCCATGTAGGGGATCTCGTCCTTGCCCTCGCAGCAATCCGTCTCCCTTATTATAAGGTCCTGAGACACGTCCACGAGACGCCTCGTAAGGTATCCCGAGTCCGCTGTACGGAGAGCCGTATCGGAAAGTCCCTTTCTGGCTCCGTGAGCCGACATGAAATACTCCAGAACATCAAGTCCTTCTCTGAAGTTCGAGGTAACGGGAAGCTCTATGGTATGTCCTGTGGTATCCGCCATCAGTCCACGCATACCTGCAAGCTGCTTTATCTGCTTGTCGGAACCACGGGCTCCCGAGTCAGCCATCATCTTTATGTTGTTGTACTTGTCAAGGCCTGCGAGAAGCTCCTTCGTTATGGCGTCATCGGTAGCCTTCCAGGTGTCGATCACCTCCTGATAACGCTCGTTCTCTGTGATAAGTCCTCTCTTGTAGTCCCTTGATATCTTGTCCACCGTGGCCTGTGCCTCGTCGAGAAGCTTCTGCTTCGTGGAGGGCACGGTCATATCGGAGATGGATACCGTCATGGCGGCCTTTGTTGAATACTTGTAGCCTATAGCCTTTATGTTGTCGAGGGTTATGGCTGTCTGAGTAGCTCCGTGTATCGTCATTACCCTCTCGAGTATGCTCTTTAACTCGCTCTTTTTGACGAGGAAATCCACCTCGGGAAGGAGCTCGTTTCCTGCTATGCTCCTGTCCACGAATCCGAGATCCTGAGGAATTATCTCATTAAATATGAGCCTTCCCACTGTAGTCTCTATTATTCCCGAATGGACCTCTCCGTCCTCAAGCTTTTTCCTGATCCTGGTCTTGACCTTTGAGTGGAGGGTCACCTCTCCGTTCTCATAGGCGAGTATGGCCTCGTTTACGCTCTTAAATACAGAGCCTGTGCCCTTGGCTCCCTCTCTCTCCTGAGTGAGGTAGTAAACTCCAAGCACCATATCCTGTGAAGGAACCGCAACCACGCCTCCGTCGGAGGGCTTTAAGAGGTTGTTGGGTGACAGAAGCATGAATCTGCACTCCGACTGGGCCTCCACCGAAAGGGGAAGGTGCACCGCCATCTGGTCTCCGTCGAAGTCCGCGTTGAAGGCTGTGCAGACAAGGGGATGAAGCTTTATGGCCTTACCCTCAACAAGGATGGGCTCAAAGGCCTGTATTCCCAGTCTGTGAAGTGTCGGGGCACGGTTGAGCATTACGGGATGCTCCTTTATCACGTCCTCAAGGACGTCCCAAACTCCGGGCTCAAGCCTCTCCACCATTCTCTTTGCGGCCTTAATGTTGTGGGCCGTTCCGTTCTGCACCAGCTCCTTCATGACGAAGGGCTTGAAGAGCTCTATAGCCATCTCCTTGGGAAGTCCACACTGGTAGATCTTAAGCTCGGGACCTACCACTATAACCGAACGTCCTGAGTAGTCAACACGCTTTCCGAGAAGGTTCTGACGGAAGCGTCCCTGCTTACCCTTCAACATGTCCGAAAGAGACTTTAAGGCTCTGTTTCCGGGGCCTGTCACAGGACGGCCTCTCCTTCCGTTGTCGATGAGGGCGTCCACAGCCTCCTGCAGCATCCTCTTCTCGTTCCTTATTATTATCTCGGGAGCTCCCAGCTCAAGGAGCCTTGCCAGTCTGTTGTTTCTGTTTATTATCCTTCTGTAAAGATCGTTTAAGTCCGAGGTGGCAAATCTGCCTCCGTCCAACTGTACCATGGGACGGATATCGGGAGGTATCACGGGGATGACTGTAAGTATCATCCACTCAGGCTTGTTGCCCGAGCTTCTGAAGGCCTCGACCACCTCAAGTCTCTTTACTATGCGGGCCCTCTTCTGTCCGTTGGCGTCCTTGAGCTCGGCCTTGAGCTCCTCGGACTCCTTGTCGAGATCTATGTCCTTTAAGAGCTCAAGCACAGCCTCTGCTCCCATGCCAACTCTGAAGGCGTCGTGTCCGTACTTTTCAACCTCGTCTCTGTACTCCTTCTCCGAGAGGACCTGCTTATAGGAAAGGGAGGTCTCTCCGGGATCGAGAACTATATATGAAGCAAAGTACAATATCTTCTCAAGAACTCTGGGAGATATGTCAAGGATAAGTCCCATGCGTGAGGGTATGCCCTTGAAATACCAAATATGCGACACAGGGGCCGCCAAGGCGATATGTCCCAGTCTCTCACGTCTTACGGAGGACTTTGTGACCTCGACACCGCACCTGTCGCAGATAACTCCCTTGTATCTTATCTTCTTGTATTTTCCGCAATGACACTCCCAGTCCTTCGTAGGCCCGAAGATCCTCTCGCAGAAAAGTCCGTCCTTCTCAGGCTTAAGAGTTCTGTAGTTTATGGTCTCAGGCTTTTTTACCTCGCCGTGGGACCACTCCAAGATCTTTTCAGGAGATGCAAGGCCTATCTGAATAGCATCAAATGTCATGGGCTCATATGTATTTTGTTGCATTTGCGGCATAGTTACCTAATCCTCCTTATTCTTCATCTGTGAAGTCGTCGTCATAGGAATCCGTCTCCTCGGCGCTTCCGAATCCGGGGAAATCAATGTCAGCCTCAGATGAGTCCTCCTCCACGTTCTCAAGGTCTCCCTCATCATTGAAGGCCTGCTCGGTGTAGCCGTAGCTTCCGAACTTCTCATTCTCCGTTCCTCTGTCGTATCTTCTGTCTCCCTCAAGGATCCTGTGGAGCTTCATATCCGTATCATCAAGGTTCTCCTTGAGCTCGATCTCCTCTCCGTTCTCTCCCAAAACTCTCACATTGAGGGCAAGGGACTGGAGCTCCTTAAGGAGCACCTTGAAGGACTCGGGGATGCCGGGCTTGGGTATGTTCTCTCCCTTTATGATGGCCTCATAGGTCTTTACACGTCCCACAACGTCATCAGACTTCACCGTGAGGATCTCCTGAAGGGTGTAGGATGCACCGTAAGCCTCAAGAGCCCAAACCTCCATCTCTCCGAAACGCTGTCCTCCGAACTGAGCCTTTCCTCCGAGAGGCTGCTGGGTGACAAGAGAGTAAGGGCCGGTGGAACGGGCATGTATCTTGTCGTCTACAAGGTGATGGAGCTTCAAGTAATGCATATGTCCTATGGTTACAGGCGAGTCAAAATACTCTCCTGTCCTTCCGTCTCTCAGCCTTACCTTTCCGTCTCTGTTTAAGGGAACTCCCTTCCAGAGGGCTCTGTGCTCAAGGTGTGAGCCGAGATAGTCCATCACATCCTTATCTAATACGTCTTTATATTTCTTTTCAAAGTCTTCCCACTCGGTATTAACGTAGTCGTTGGCGATCTCAAGAGTATTCTGGATATCGTCCTCGTTTGCTCCGTCAAATATAGGTGTTGAAATATTGAAGCCGAGGGCCTTTGCCGCAAGGCTCAAATGTATCTCCATGACCTGTCCTATATTCATACGTGAGGGCACGCCCAGAGGGTTAAGCACTATGTCGAGGGGACGTCCGTTGGGAAGATAAGGCATATCCTCCACGGGAAGCACTCTTGACACGACACCCTTGTTTCCGTGACGTCCGGCCATCTTGTCTCCGACGCCTATTTTTCTCTTCTGAGCTATGTATATCCTTACGGACTCGCTTACTCCGGGCGAGAGCTCGTCCGAATTCTCTCTGGTGAACACCTTGGCGTCCACAACTATTCCGTAGGCTCCGTGAGGCACCTTCAGGGAGGTGTCTCTCACCTCTCTCGCCTTCTCTCCGAAAATGGCTCTCAAAAGCCTCTCCTCGGGGGTGAGCTCCGTCTCGCCCTTGGGGGTGACCTTTCCTACGAGTATGTCTCCCGCTCTTACCTCGGCTCCGATGCGGATTATTCCGCGCTCGTCAAGATCCTTTAAGGCCTCCTCGCCCACGCCGGGAACATCTCTGGTTATCTCCTCGGGCCCGAGCTTCGTGTCTCTCGCCTCACACTCGTACTCCTCTATGTGTACCGAAGTATATACGTCGTCTCTGACAAGTCTCTCCGAGAGGAGGACGGCGTCCTCGTAGTTGTAGCCCTCCCAGGTCATGAAGCCTATGAGAGGGTTCTTTCCGAGAGCTATCTCCCCGCCCGAGGTGGAAGGTCCGTCGGCTATGACGTCTCCCTCCTCCACTCTGTCCCCTGCGAACACTATGGGCTTCTGATTGTAGCAGTTGGACTGGTTGCTCCTTGCGAACTTGGTGAGGTGATATACGTCCTCCTGTCCGCTGTCAGTCCTTACGGTTATCTTGTTGGAGGATACTGTCTCCACGGTTCCCGCTCTCTTTGCGAGAACGCAGACTCCCGAGTCCTCGGCCACCTGATCGTCGATACCTGTTCCCACCACAGCAGGCTCCGTCTTAAGAAGGGGCACCGCCTGACGCTGCATGTTGGATCCCATGAGGGCACGGGTAGGGTCGTCATTTGAGAGGAAGGGTATCATGGAGGTAGCTACAGAGAACACCATCTTGGGCGATACATCCATCAGGTCTATGCGCTCTCTGGGGAAGGCCGAAGTCTCCTCGCGATAACGTCCCGAGACATTCGTGTGCACAAAATGTCCCTCCTCATCAAGGGCCTCGTTGGCCTGTGCCACAGTATAGTTGTCCTCCTCGTCCGCTGTGAGGTATACGACCTCATTGGTTACGACGGGATTTTTGGGGTCCGTCTTGTCAACTATCCTGTAGGGCGCCTCTATGAATCCATACTCATTTATCCTTGCATAGGAAGCAAGAGAGTTGATAAGTCCGATGTTGGGTCCCTCAGGGGTCTCTATAGGACACATACGTCCGTAATGAGTGTAGTGTACGTCTCTTACCTCAAATCCCGCACGATCTCTTGAAAGTCCGCCGGGTCCCAGAGCCGAGAGACGCCTCTTGTGGGTGAGCTCCGACAGAGGGTTGTTCTGGTCCATGAACTGTGAGAGCTGTGAGGAGCCGAAGAACTCCTTAACCGCAGCCGTCACAGGCTTTATGTTTATGAGGGACTGAGGGGTTATCTCATCTATATCCTGAGTGGACATGCGCTCCCTCACCACTCGCTCCATACGGGAAAGTCCTATCCTGTACTGGTTCTGAAGGAGCTCTCCCACCGCGCGGATGCGCCGGTTTCCGAGATGGTCTATGTCGTCGGAATTTCCTATGCCCTCCTCAAGAGCCATGTTGTAATTTATGGAAGCAAGGATGTCTTCCCTTGTGATGTGCTTAGGCACAAGCTCATGGATATTCTTTTTTATCGCTTCCTTTAAAGCCTCCTCGTCAGAGCCGTTCTCCTCGAGGATGTTCTTTAATACAGGGTAATATACCAGCTCCGTAACGCCTGCCTCCGCAGGGTCGAAGCTCACGTAAGCTCCGAGATCCACCATGAGGTTTGAGAGCACCTTTACCTTTCTCTCGTTCTCGGCATCCTTTCCCTTTACAGTGACGGAAAGTATTCCCACATTCTGTATATTCTCCGCAAGCTCTCTTGAGACCGTGTCTCCCTCTCTTGCGAGTATCTCTCCCGTGGAGGGATCCACCACATCCTCCGCAAGTACCTTTCCGGAGATCCTGTTCTTAAGAGCAAGCTTTTTGTTGAATTTATATCTTCCCACCTTCGCCAAGTCATATCTTCTGGGGTCGAAGAACATGCTGTTTAAAAGGCTCTGAGCGGAATCCACCGAGAGGGGCTCTCCGGGCCTTATCTTCTTATATAATTCAAGGAGTCCGTCCTGATAATTGTCGGAGGTGTCCTTGTTGAAGGTGTCAAGGAGCTTGGGCTCCTCGCCGAAGAGATCCGTTATCTCCTTGTTGGTGCCGATTCCGAGCGCACGAATGAGGACAGTCACAGGAACCTTCCTTGTTCTGTCCACGCGAACGTAAAATACATTGTTTGAATCTGTCTCGTACTCCAGCCAAGCGCCGCGGTTGGGGATCACCGTGCAGGCAAAGAGCTCTTTTCCCAATTTGTCATGGGTCACTTCATAATATATACCGGGTGAACGCACGAGCTGGCTGACGATTACACGCTCAGCTCCGTTTATGACGAAGGAGCCTGTATCGGTCATAAGAGGAAGGTCTCCCATGAATATCTCGTGCTCATTGATCTCATCCTTATCCCTGTTGATAAGTCTCACCTTGACTCTCAGAGGCGCGGCATAGGTGGCATCTCTCTCCTTGCACTCGTCTATGCTGTACTTTATCTCCTCCCTGCAGAGCCTGAAATCAACGAATTCAAGACTTAAGTGATCTGCAAAATCCGAAATGGGTGAGATATCGTCGAAAACCTCCCGCAGTCCGTCTGTGAGGAACCACTGATAGGAGTTTTTCTGTATCTCGATGAGATTGGGCATTTTCAAAACTTCCTTCTGTTTTGAAAATGTCATTCTTACGCTTTTTCCGGCTTTGACCGGACGCATCTTGCTCTTATCCATTGACATTTTCACCCCTGTTTTATTTTTATTTTTGGTACATTTTGTTGATTTTTGCGCGCACTAAGGTCTATAAATCCACAATAGTGCATTCTTAAAGATAACACAGCCCCGTCAAGGTGTCAAGCAGAAATTTCTTGATTTTTACCGGGAAAAATGATATACTATTTGCACTTATGCTCGGAGGTAAACATTTATGGATCTACTTAATATTATAGCGATAATATGCGTCGTGCTCCTTTTGGTTTTCGGAGTCCTCTACTTTTTAGGCAGAAAGCTGGAATCGAAGCAGCTCGAGTCACAGAAGCTTTTGGATTCCATGGCTCAGACAGCCACCATATTGGTTATTGATAAGAAGAAAATGAAGCTTAAAGATGCGGGCCTTCCCAAGATAGCCTATGAGAACGCCCCCAAATACATGAGGCTCATGAAGCTCCCTGTTGTGAAGGCAAAGATAGGACCCAAGGTCATGACTCTCATGGCTGAGGGAAACGTCTACAAGCAGCTTCCCGTAAAGAGCGAATGCAAGGTGGTTCTCAGCGGCATCTATATCACAAAGATAATAAAGGGCGGAGTCCTCGACGAGAAGGAGATCAAGAAGAGGACCAAGGCAAATCAGAAGGCCGCAAAAAAGGAAGCAAAGAAAGCAAAATAGAAAATACGGATTGCTTATGCATCCTGAAAACTCAAAGATCCCGCAGGGACCTCGGCAAGGCAAAAGCCTGTACGAAGCTCCTGCGGGATTTTCTCATATTATCTATCCTCTTTCGTAGTAATGCCCCTTTTCCGTTTTCTTAAGTATCGGGATCTCGTAGATGAGCATGGCAGCCCATCCTATGAAGCTTGCCACAGCGACAGAGCCTATCCCCAGATCAAAGAGCTTTACGAACACAGCCGCCGCTATTACTCTGGTCCCTATGTTCACGAAACTCGACCACATTGTCACCTTGAGATCTCCTATCCCCCGGAAATAGCCCTGAATGCCGTTTGTGAGCGCAGGCATTATATAGAAGAAGCCCATGAGCCCCAGATATATCTTTCCGTTCTCTATCACTTCCCGGTCATCGCTGAAGAGCCCCATGAAGGCCTCGGAGAATACTATACACAGTATCCCCATGGCGATACCGTATGTGATCTCTATCCTCATCCCCACCTTAAAGCCCTCCTCCAGCCGTCCGTATCTTCGGGCTCCCAGGTTTTGGGCCATGAGGGCAGTCATGGCCGCCGCTATACTTGATGCGGGGATTATCGCAAAGTCATCTATCCTTCCCGCCACGGTGAAGGCTGCGGCCGCTGACACTCCCATGCCGTTTACCATGGCGAGCACGATCACCTTCCCCAGCTGTATCGAAGCCTGCTGTGTGGCGCTGACCCAGCCGTAATTTACGGTTGTAACAAAAAGTTGTTTATCAAATACCAGCCACTTTCTGCCAAGATTTAAAAAATCCACCTTTTTCTTCACATAAACGCCGCAGGCTGCGGCACAGACAAGCTGGCTCAGCACAGTAGCTATGCCGCAGCCTGTGCTTCCCATGTCTGTGACAAACACGAAAAAGAGGTCTCCCGCCACATTGAGGACAGAGCTTATGACGAGGAATATGAGAGGGCCTCTGCTGTCTCCCAGCGCCCTCAGAGTGTTGGCGTAAAAATTATATATGAAGGTAAATATCATCCCTCCGAAGATGACTCTCAGGTAATCCACCGCAAGGGGCATTACCGAAGCATCCACCTCCACCAGCTCAAGAAGCTTCGGGGTAAACACTATACATAAAGCCGATACGACAACAGAAAATACAACTCCCGACACCATGGTGGTGCTCGCCTGTCTCTTGAGCTTTTCAATGTCTCCCGCACCGAATTGAACCCCCATGAGTATAGAGGCTCCCATGCACATCCCGTTTATAAAAAGGATGGCCAAGGTCATTATGGGGGAGGCGGCTCCCACCGCCGCCAAAGCCTCTGTACCCACGAACCTCCCCACTATCATGCTGTCAGCCGCATTGTAGCAGAGCTGAAATAAATTCCCTAAAACCAAAGGTACGGCGAAGCCAAGAAGCAGCCCGCCGACCTTTCCCTCTGTCATATCTCTGATCATTTTGATCCCCGCGCCTATCTCAACTCATATCTCACCATGGCGCTGTCTATGAGCTTCTGCACAAGCTCCTTCTTTGAGATGCCTCTTGCCTCCCAGAGCATAGGATACATGCTTATCGCCGTAAATCCGGGGAGGGTATTTATCTCGTTAAATACCACCTCTCCGTCCTCCTTCACAAAAAAGTCCACTCTGGAGAGGCCGTAGCCTGAAACCGCATCGAATATGCGGGCGGCGTATCCTCTTATCCTCTCCGCGCTGTCCCCGGGGAGCTCGGGATCTGTGACAGTCCTTGAGTCGGGGTTATTGTACTTTGAGTCGTAATCGTAGAAGGTCCCCGCGGAGAGTATCTCTCCCACTCCCGAAGCACAGGTCTCCTTTTCGCCGCTCTTAAATACAGCGCACTCCACCTCTCTGCCGTATATCATCTCCTCCACAAGGATCTTTCTGTCTATCTCGGCAGCTCTTTTGAGGCTTTCCCTGAGTTCCTCACGGTTCTCCGCCTTTGACACTCCGCAGGAGGAGCCTGCATTTGAGGGCTTTACAAACACAGGGTATTTCCCGTGCTTTGCCTCTACTCTGTCTATGACTCTTTCCATTCCCTCCTCACTGTCAAGCTCATGGGCGTACACAGACACATAGGCAGCCTGCCTTATGCCAAGGTCGTCAACTATTATCTTTGTGTAGAGCTTGTCCATGGAGACTGCGGAGGCAAGGACGCCGCAGCCCACGTAGGGTATCTCCGCCAGCTCAAAGAGGCCCTGAACAGTTCCGTCCTCCCCGTTCTTCCCGTGGAGAGCAGGGAATATTACATCCACCTTTATCCTGTAGCTCTCCCCGTCCTTGGATGTAATGATTAGCTCCTTCTTTTTTGTGTCAGGGCTGACCACAGCCTCGGTGTCGGAATCCGCCCATTTCCCGGAGCGCACATCCTCGGGCTTATCAGCCAGAAGCCACTCTCCCTCCTTGGTGATCCCCACAGCTGTCACGTCGTAGAGCTCTCGATCTATACAGTCTATGATATTTGCCGCGGACATGCATGACACCTCA
>CALWLK010000092.1 GCA_944381505.1 uncultured Lachnospiraceae bacterium | reverse complement strand
GCTCAAGGAAATTGCCCACTATGGAGCGGACGCTTATGTTTTCGCTTAAGCCCGCCACCCCCGGCCTCAGACAGCATATGCCTCTCACTATGAGCTCTGTCTTTACTCCGTTTGCGGAGGCCTCGTAGAGGGCGTCTATTATCTCCTTGTCGCACAGGGAATTCATCTTCGCCGTTATTGATGCGGGCCTTCCCGCCTTGGCGTTTTCAGTCTCCCTCTCTATGAGCTTAAGAAGCTTTTTCCTGAGCCAAAGAGGCGCAACTATGAGCTCGTTCCAATTTTCAGGCTCGGAATAGCCTGAGAGCATGTTGAACACCGCCGTGGCGTCCTCGCCTATACGCTCGTTGCAGGTAAATATCCCGCAGTCTGTGTAGAGCTTTGCGGTGGAATCATTATAGTTTCCCGTTCCCAGATGTACGTATCTCCTTATGCCGTCGTCCTCGTACCTCACCACCAGCGTTATCTTCGAGTGTGTTTTCAAGCCCACGAGGCCGTATATGACGTGACATCCGGCCTTCTCAAGCCTCTTTGCCCAGACTATGTTGTTTTCCTCGTCGAATCTCGCCTTGAGCTCCACAAGGACGGTGACCTGTTTTCCATTTCCGGCAGCCTCCTCCAAAGCCGCGATGATGGGGGAGGTGGAGCTCACCCTGTAAAGGGTCTGCTTTATGGCAAGTACCTTGGGGTCCTTTGCCGCCGTCCTCACGAAATCTATGACGGGCTCAAAGCTCTCGTAGGGGTGATAGAGGAAGATATCCTCTTTCCTTATGTTCTCGAATATGTCATCGTCGTTCATGAGCTCGGGGACAGGCTGGGGCACATACTTTTTGTATTTGAGCCTGTCAAAGCCCTCAAGGCCGTACATCTTCATGAGGAAGGTGAGATCCAGCGGCCCGTTTATCATGTATATATCGTCGTTTTCTATCTCAAATTCTTTTTTGAGTATCTTCAGGAGGCGCTTGTCGGTCTTGTCCTCTATCTCAAGCCTTATGACCTCTCCTCTGCGTCTCTTTTTCAGCTGCTTCTTTATCTCCTCCAGAAGGTCCTCTGTGTCCTCCTCGTCAAGGTCGAAATCCGCGTTTCTCATTATCCTGAAGGGGTGCGCTGATATTATGTCGTAATTCAAAAAGAGCTTTTGGATGTTCCTCTCTATTATCTCCTCAAGGAGTATGACCTTACGGCAGGACTTTTCTTCGTCCTCCGAAGATGTAAGCTCCACGACCCTTGGAAGCACCGAGGGCACCTGGACCATGACGAACTCGGCCTCGTCAGATTCCTTTGATCCCTTCTTCCTCACAAGAGCCGCGATATTTAAGGTCTTGTTGAGTATCAGCGGGAAGGGCCTTGAGGAGTCGAATGCCATGGGAGTGAGGACCGGGTAGACCATCTCCGAGAAATACAGGTCCGCCGCCTTTTTCTCTTCCTCCGTCATATCCTCGTGTTCTCCTATTACCGTGAGTCCCTCCTGCTTAAGGGCGGGAACCAGACCCCTCTTGTAGGTGGAATACTGCATGTCCACCATGTCGTGGGTCTTTTCGGATATCCTCTCAAGCTGCTCCTTGGGAGTCATGCCCGCTATGTCCGTCTTCTTGTATCCGGCATGGACCATGTCCTTTAAGGAGGCCACTCTGACCATAAAGAATTCGTCAAGGTTTGAGGCGGTGATACTCAGGAACTTAAGTCTCTCCATAAGCGGAAGGCTCCTGTCCCTCGCCTCCTCCAGCACCCTGCGGTTGAATTCCAGCCAGCTCAATTCTCTGTTTATATAGTTGTCGGACTGTTGTTTTTTCTGCTCCGCCATATCTTATCTCCTCTCGAAAGGACCCGTCTGTCACAGCACCTTCTTGTGCTTTAAAACAGGCCTTAAACCGAATATCTCCTCGAAAAAGACCGCCTTCTTCTCAAGCTCCGTCCTCTCCAAGACCATATCCTCCTTGGAGGAAACACTTATCAAAAGCTTCCTCTCCTTGTCGTTTGCAGTGATCTTCATGCTCTCCGGCTTGCTCTTGTGTCCCCTGTCCAGAGCATTTGCAAGTCTAAGGACCGCCGTGAGCTTGGCAGCCCTTATGAGATCCGCTCCGCTCTCCGTAAGGCCGTAATCAAATTCTGCGGTGTTATACTTTACCACATTTGCCGTGAGCAGCCTCTCCTCGTGGGAGAGCCCTATTATCTCTGTGGAAAGGATTATGTTGTAGCCGCAGCCTGCGGAATTCTTTATATTTATAAACTTTCCGCAGGAATGGAGTATTGCCGCTATGCGAAGTATCAGCCTGTCCCTCTTTGAGAATCCGCCTATCTTCTTCATGCCGTCAAATATGGCGAGGGCGTATGCCTCCACCAGTTTTGAATGGGCTGTGTCGCACTTATATCTCTTTGCCATATTTCGGGAGGCCGCCACAATATCCTCCTCAAAGTCATGGCTGAATTTGAGAAGCTTAGTCTTCTCCCCGTACTGAGCCGCCACTCCGTCGCAAAAGCCGGTGCCGGGGAGTATTATCTTCTTCGCCCCGAAAAACTCTATCAGCCTCCTGTAGATCACCGCCGTCACAAAAAGCGCCTCGGCAAGGCTCCTGTTCACGTAGAGCCTTTCCTCAAGTCTCTCGACTCTCATGGAGATGACCTCGTCGCAGCGCTCCATTACCTCCTCCGAGGTAAATACCGCCATCCCCGGCCTGTCCTCGCTCCTTAAGATGTAGCTTATGCTCTCTCCCATACCTATAAGGTTTGTGATGACATTGTTTTTGAGATAGAGCCTTCTGTAGCTCTCAAGCTCCGCGTCCGTTATCTCCCTTATGTCCTTGATTATTATATCCCTCGATACCGGCAGCTCCCCCACCATCTCAGCTATCTTTGATGAGGCCAAGGGTAGGTTTTCCGTCGACACCAGCTTGTCCTTGTCAAAAAGGGATATCTGCATTCCTCCATATCCGGAGTCTATAATCGCGGTGCTCTCCCTGATTATCTCATCAAAGCCTATGTCCGGATTTACGGCAAGGGCCTTGTAATTTATGAAGCGCTGCTCCGAATTTGACACGACGTCTATGTTTATTCCCGTGCGGACCTTTATTCTGTCAGTGACTATCTTTGAATTTTCCGCCTCACGAAAAGCCGAGGTCGCGTAGGCCTTATAGGCGTTCACCTTGTATGTCTTCATGATCTCGGCAAAACCGTTCAACACCTCAAAGAGCCTCTCCATGGCGTCGTAGGAGATACGCCCCAGCTCAAAGGTCTCTCTGCCGACAGGTATCCTGTTTATTATCCTGTCTATCCTCTTAAATTGTCTCTTGCCGCCTATCTCATATATGGACAGCTCCTGCTCAAGGCTCCCCACCCTGATGGCAGCAAAAATATGGTAAGCCATTTACTCACGCTCCTTTTTCACTTCCTCCTGCAGCTCGCCTATCATGCGGGAAATGAGCTCCTCAAAATACTTTCCGGGCTTTTTTCTACACTCCGGAGGAAGCTTTTCAAGAGACACAGGCTCTCCGAACCTCACCGTCACATCGGCAGGTCGCACCGAAGGAAAATGCTTTTCAAATATATCATCTGTTCCCAGCATAGCCACAGGAATTACCCTGCATTTCGATTTTGAGGCGATCTTTAAAGTGGCGTCGTGGAACGGAAGCAGCTTTGTCGGGTCCTCGTTCCTGTTCCTGGTGCCCTCCGGATATACCCACACCGAGATCCCGGAATTGATTTGCGCCGCAGCGTCAAGGATGGTCTTTAAGCCCTGCTTTATATCGCTCCTGTCAAGGAACAGGCACTTGATGTTTTTCATCCACTGCCGCAGAAGCGGGACGTTTCCGATCTCCGCCTTGGCGATAAAACCTGTCTCCGTCTTTACGAAGCTGTAGGCTATGAGTATATCAAAGTCGGAGCGATGGTTCCCCACAAAAAGCACCGCCTCATCATCAGGAATGTTTTCCGTCCCATAGGCCGTGATCCTTGTCCCTGTGATCTTTAAAAGGCCTCTGAACACCCCTTGGATTATGAGCCTGCACTGCCTTCCCTGCTTTTTCGGGTCGAGCTTTGCAAGTATCTGTTCAAATATCAAAAGGGGTATCCCAAATATAAGGAAGCATATCACCGTTATGAGCACTGCCGCTATTCTTATCATATCTTTCCTCTCATCAAAGCACGTCCGAAAAATGAGGCCTGAGCCTTGTAAATATCTTAAGCCCCAGATAGAAGATACCCACAGTCACTATCCAAAAATAGACTGTGTTTAAAGGCCTCTCCCAAAAGGCGTTTCCCGTGAGCATGCTGTCTCTGTAGCCCGCCACTATGTAGTAAAAAGGGTTCAGCTTGAATATTGGGGCCATCCAAGGGTGATCTGCCGTAAACATGCCGTCCCAATACATAATGGGCGCAAGCCACATCCCGAATTGAAGGGATATGGAGACTATCTGGGACATATCCTTGAAAAAGACATTTACCGCCGAGGTTATATAACCCAAGCCCAGAGCCAGCACCGTAGCCGCGAAGGAATAGTAAAACACCTGTATCCAGCTTATCCTCGGAGTATATCCCGCCACAAGGAACACCGCCGCCATGATGATGAGGAAGCAGAAATGCACCATGAGGCTCGACACCACCTTTATTATGGGCAAAAGCTCCACCGGAAAGACCACCTTCTTCACAAGATAGCTGTACTCCTGAAGGTTATTGGTGACTCCGAGAAGTGCCTCCTGAAAATAGAACCAAGGTATGAGGCCCGGTATGAGCCAGATGACGTAGGGCGTGTCCGGTACCGGGGGCGTGGACTTCATTCCCAGCTGGAAGATAAAGAAAAATATCAGCACCGTGACTATAGGCTGAACAAACATCCAGACCATCCCGAAGTAAGATCCCACAAAGCGCTTTCTGAAATCCGCCTTTGCCAGATCCCATATCATCTTTCTCTTTTCAATTATGCCTTTTATCAAATGCGTTATGCTTCTCATCAGCCGTAATTCCTGATCATTAATAATTATCCCCCTGTGACGGGGGACGGTCAATAGACTTTACTTAAACTTGATTTTGATTTTATCTGAATTTAAAGGTGTCCTTAAGGCTTCCCCATTTTTTGTCCTTCTCGGACATTATGAGCTCCATTCCTGCGGGTATGGGCCACTCCACGTTTATGTCCTTGTCATTGTAGATGAGTCCTCCCTCATCTCCGGGATGATAAAAGTCAGTGCACTTGTAGGCAAACTCCGCCACGTCGCTCAAGACCAAAAATCCGTGGGCAAATCCCTCCGGTATGTAAAACATCTTTTTATTGTCCTCGGAGAGAATGACACCGAACCATTTTCCATAGCTTTCCGAACCCGCTCTCAGGTCCACAGCCACATCAAAGACCTCTCCTCTCACGGCTCTCACCAGCTTTCCCTGGGGATGCTCCTTCTGATAGTGAAGCCCTCTCAAAACTCCTTTTACGGAGCAGGACTGGTTGTCCTGTACAAAATTCATGGAAAGTCCGGCCTCCCGAAAATCGTTTTGATTGTAGGTCTCCATGAAATAGCCTCTCTCGTCATTAAATACTGTGGGCTCTATGACGCAGAGGCCCTCTATCTTTATCCCGTCCTTTTCACACTGTGTTACCTTTATCTTTCCCATCTGTGTTCCCTCTTTGATTCGTTTATATTTAAAGGCAGAACCGTGACACCACCGAGCTCCAAACGCTCGCCGCGCCCACCGCTGCCGCGCAAACTGTTATTAAATAATAGCATATATCATTTTTCCTTGCAAGGATGGCCCCCTCTGTCTCTATTCCTGAAGCCATGGCCGTGGGAAGGAGTTTTTTCCTCTGATTTAAGAGAAGATACATGGGGAATATAAGGGGAATGAAGTACCTTCCCTGAACTCCCGCTATCTCCTCCGCGCCGGGCTCTGTGAAGGCCACATACATACTCGTCCATATGAGCACGCAGGCAGCCCCCGCCATAAGGAATATCCAAAGCTTCTGCCCTTCGGAAAGCACGGTCTTTGCCGCGCTCCTCCTGTCCGAAAGTACCGAGACCGTCAAAATGAGGAACACTGCCTGATAGTAGCCCTTGAAGGCGGAATTTCCGTCCACTATATGTCCCATAAAGGTGGTACAGTCAGGTCCTATGAAGCACTGGGGTATCCAGCTTATCATCTGCCTTAAAAGTATAAGGGCATAGCTTAAGGGGGCGCCCAATATAAACCCTATCTGAGACACCTCCGAGGTATCCCCTCCCCTAAGGTCCCCTGTCTCCGATGGCGCCACCACCGTGGGCAGGATAAAGCTTGAGATAAGAAGTACAAAAAGCAGCAGAATAAAGGCTCTGTAGCATATTTGAGAGGTCTTTTTATTAAATTTTCCCCGTGGCATGAGAAGCGCCGTGAGGATCAGAGGGGCGTAGACCGCCTTCACCACACAGCCTGCCGAAAATGAAAGCGCCATCACAGTCTGAGTTCTCATATTTATTTCCCTTTGGGGATTCAGAAGCTCCTCCATAAGGCAGGCGAACCCGAGGGAGAGGCAGGCTGTTATAAATGGATCGTAGGAAAAGGTGTCCGCAAGGAAAAGATTCTGCGGAAACAGTCCTATTACAATCATCAGAAGCTTTCCGCAGGGAAGCCTTTTTATGGCCGTCGCCATCAAGACGCCGTACATAAGCAGATTCATAAACCTTCCCACAAGCATAACAGAGGGCCATGAAAGCCCGAGGCCCTTGGCAAGCTTTACTCCGAAAGCCGAGGCCAGATAGGCAGGCACCCTGTTTTTCGGCGTGTAAAAATCCGGATTCCTGTTTCCGGACTTATAGTTTCCCGCCTCCTCCATTATCTGCACGTAGCTCTCCATCTCCTCTATGCTCCCGGGCTGAGCCTCGGGATTATTCAGGTCCGTGACCATGAGCTGGTTCATTATGGCATCTGAAACATGGAGCTCCGAGGGAAAAGCCGCTATGTCCATCACCGCCTGAAGATGGGTCTCCTCGTCGTTTCCAACCTTATTTGGAGGAAGGGAAATCGCGAGAACGCTTCCCGTCACGAGGCATATGACAAGAAAAGTCACATGGGGCTTTGCCGCCGCGTAATTTGAAAACAGGCTCAGCCAAAGCAATAGGAAGACCGTCGAAAATACAAACAGCGCCCTATAAGGATTTGTCCCCTCGTAATACCCGAAATACGCTCTGTCTATAAAAAGAGCCGAGAAGTCCGCATCCCTCTCTTCCTCTCCCGAGGGCGCCGCCAGGGCGTCTATGCTCACAGCCTCCACTCTGCGGTCCCCGTCTATGGGTATCGTCTCCTCTGTGAGGTATGCGGGCTGCTCATCCGTTATATAGGTGAAATCCCTGTCTCCCTCGTACTTTACGCCTATCCTTAAACTCATGCTTTGAGAGCCCACGGGATAAAAAACCCCGTCTCTTAAGACTCCCCCTGAAAGCTCAAAGGAGATCCTGTCTCCCGAGAGGCCTCCGACCTCTGTCACAGGGCCTTTTCCGTCCTCATCAAAGGCTGTCTCCTCTGATATAAAGGAGAGCCCCTCCCCTTTTCCGGAAGATGCGATTTGGGCGCCTGAAATGAGCTCCACCACCGCGGCAACAGAGAAGGCCGCAAGGAAAACTATGGCTGCCCTTATTACCTTATTCTTCAGTTTTTTCCCTGTCTCTCTCATCATTCGCATCTCCGCCCTTCTCATGGCTCTCAAGCTTTTCCAAAGCATTTTTTTGAGCCAGCTCCTTGAGCTTCGTCTCCAATGAGGATATTGCCATGCTCATGGAGAAAAGCTTCATTATAAGAATAAAGATTGTAAAGAGGAAAAGAAAGTTCGCAGTGGAATAGATGCCCAAAAGCGCCGCAAGGCCGTCCGCAACACTCGGAAAGAGGGCGAACACCACGAACATGAGGCAGAGTATCACCCAAAAAATAGAGTCCTCTATCCTCATCCTTGAGCGCCTGATCTTTTGGACTATCACACCGAAGGTACTTAAGGAAACTACTATCAAAATTATCCTGAAAAGCGTTGTCATCATAGTATTGACCTCTTAAAGCTTAAAAACCGTAATATTTATCTATATAATCCTTGTTCATGGCAAAGGCCTTGAGAAGTCTTTTGGGGAGACGCCGGTAATTCTTCCCCGAAAGATATCCCGCGTACTTTGCCGCCGAGGAGAAGAAAAGTCCCGCTACGGAGAGCGGCATTCCCTTTTTCATGAGGTGAAGGGCCGTGCTCTTTACAAGCTTCACGCCCTCGCCCTCGCTCTTTATCCCCCCGAAGACCTCCTCGTTTTCCGCCTGGCTCAATCCCAGATCGAAATTTCTGTGGAACTGCTCGGAAAGGCTGTAGTTATGTGAGTGGATCACCTTCGCCGAGGCCGTGTAGGATATGGAATATCCGTTTTTGAGGACCTTTCTCGCGTATATCATGTCCTCATTGAATATAGCGTGGTCAACGAACCCTCCCAGCTTCCCGTAAACGCTCCTTCTGTAAGCACAGCACACGTCCGAGGCAAAAAAGGCCTTTATGCCGAGCCTTCCGATATCGGCCTCTGTCTTTATAAGGCTGTCCTCGGGATAATTGAAGGCCCTCGTAAAGCGCTCCGCCTCCCTGCAATCCTTCCTCGGAAGCTGCCTTGCGTAGGACAGGGCTACATTTTCATCAGAAAAGGGCTTCAAAAGCTCTAAAAGGAGCGAGTCGTCCTCAGGCAAGGCATCGTCCGTCATAAACACGAAAAACTCCGCCTCTCCCATCTCGGCTCCCATACGCCTTGTGGCCGCATGGTCAAACTCCCGTTTCTTTATGTGTATGAGCTGTGTCTTTCCGAAAAGGGGGGAGTTCGGGGAAGCTCCGTATTTGGAGACGGCTTTCTTTATCTCCTCACCCATGAGCTCCTCCTCGGTATTTATTATTATGAGCCTCTCTATGAGGGAGGCCTGCCTCGAAAGCCTCAAAAGCTGCTCCAAAAAAAGCTCTCCCGGCTTGTACACAGGTATGATGATGTCCGCCTTTAATCTCCTATCCATCTTCTCCGGAAAAAGCTCCTTCCCTGCTTATATAGTACCGCGACATCCAAAGGAAGCTCAGCATAAGTATCAGCATGAGCATGGCATAGCACATCGCGGCTCCTTTTATGGAAAACCTCGGCACGGCATAGCGGGAGGCTGCGCCTGCAACAAGGGCCGTGGCCGCATAGACGAAAAATATCCCCTTCTGTCGCCTTATTATCACCAAAATATAGTAATAAAAGTTTGCCATGGCATAAAATCCTCCTCCGAGGATTATAAAGGCAAAGGAATACCTGTGGGGAACAAGGCTTCCGCTGTAGCCCTCTCCCAACAAAAACTCGGCTATATCAAGCACGAAGCCGCCAAGGACAAGGGCGGCGGCAAAGCATAGGAGCACAAGGCCTCCGATAAAAAGCTTTATCCTCTTGCATATCCTTAAAAATCCCGCTCTGTCGCCTCTGCCGTAGGCTGTGGCAAGCATGGTCATAAAAGGCTTTATTATAAAATTTGCCAGAAGGTAGACGAAGCTCGTGGGCATAAAGAGTATATTGAATATACCGCTTGACTCGTCCCCAAGGAACATATCTATGGCGTATTTTACCGACGAAAATATGTAAAAATCCAAAAACACCGACAAAAAAAGGAGAACGGTAGCCTTGAAGATCCCTGCGGTCTTTCCCGCCTCCACCCTAAGATCCGGCTTACCGGTTCCCTCCCTCAGGTATCTGCTGTCAAAGCAATAAAGCCCTGTAAGCTGTCCCAAAAGGGCCGAGATCGCCGCTATTGGAAGACTCCCCGTAATGAGCTGAGCCGCCATAAATATGAGGACAGAGGTGATGGTGCGAAAAAAGAGGGCTTTCCCTCCCAAATATAGGCTCCCTCCTCTCTGGCACTCCGATTCGTACACGTCTCCCATTCCGTCCGCAACCTTCCAAAGCGCCAGCAAAAATATCACGAAGGCTTTGTAGGCCGAATATACCCCCGAAAGAAGCATGAAGCCCGAAAACAGCGCGGAAAAGAGTATCGCCGCCCCGCAGCTTAGAAGCCTTGACCTTCTGTACTCCCCGAAGCTGTACTCCGGCTTCACGTCGGTTATGTGGAAGGGCCTTATGCCGAAGTAGGCGACTATGAACATCTGCTGGCCGAAGGTTGAAAAACCGAAGCCGAATATCCCTCCCACCGAGGGCCCCTCGGCCCTCATGACAAAGAAGGCGAGTATCATTGAGGACAGGGCATAGAAAAGGCTGCCTGCGGTATTCCAAAACAGATCCCTATTTATTTTTTTTATTGACAAAGCATTTCCGCTCATTTTTTATCTGAAGTTTTTCTGAAATTCTGTATTATAAGTATGGATATAAGCATCCTGAGCATATATTTCATGGCGTTTACCGGTCTCAGATAGGATTCCCCTGTCTCTCTGTCGCTGACCTTCACAGGGACCTCCGCCACCTTCGCCCCGTTTTTTATGAGGAAAGATATAGTGTCAGGCTCGGGAGCATAATTGAGATTTTTCGAGAAGGCCTCGATCATATCCCTGCTGTACATCCTGAGTCCGCAGGTGGGGTCCGTCACCCTTTTTCCGGTGGTCAGCCTTATGGACAGGGCAATGAGCTTCGACCCTATGCTCCTCATGCCTCCCATATGATTTTCAAGCCCGATGAAGCGGGAGCCCATCACAATGTCATAGCCCTCCTCCATCTTTTTTCTCATGTCGGCTATATATTCAGGCCTGTGCTGTCCGTCTCCGTCAAACTGCACGGCGCATCCGTATCCCATATCCAGAGCATACTTCATCCCGGTCTGAAAACAGCCTGCAAGGCCAAGATTTACAGGAAGCTCCAGCGTCCTGTAGCCGCGTTTTCTGCACAGAGCGGGAGTGCCGTCGGTGGAGCCGTCGGTCACCACCACATAGTCAAGCTCCGGGTAATCCCTTATGAGCTCCTCCACCACCGCCTCTATACTTTTTTCCTCGTTGTAGGCAGGTATAACGAGGAGTGTCCTGTCCTTATTCATAAGCATTCCCTGATCACCATGTCCTTGTATGCGTGGACATGCTCTTTTATTTTAAAGCGCTCCTCGGAAGCATGTCCCGAAGAGAGCCACTCCACCACAGCTTTCGGAAGGTCAAATCCCGCCAAATGTGAGAAGGGATATCCCCCTCCGAACCTTGCGTTCATGTCTATCACGTAGGGGCAAAGATTCTCGGGATCCATGATCACATCCACGTCCATGTTCCCGATATGCCTGAAGGCCTTTGATATCTTTACGGAAAGCTCTGATAAAACGGCGAACTCCCTGTCGGAGGGCCCGAGGACGATAGCCTCGTCCGTCTCCCCTGCCCTCATGGAGAGCTTTCTCTTTATGGCCGAGGCCACATATTCACCCTTCAAGTCGTTTACCACGTCAAGGCCGTACTCATTGCCCTCTCTGAGCTCCTGTATTACTACGCACTCCTCCTTAAAGGCCTTGGACTCGTATTTCAGATAGCTCTGCTCCACTCTCCTTTTGCAGCTTGAGTAAAATGCCTTGAGTTCCTCCTTGTCATAGGCCTTCTCCACCCCTATGGATCCCATTCCGAAGCGGGGCTTTACGATAAGGGGAAAGTTCATCATCATGGTCTTTACGGCGAGCTTCGCTCCCCCGAGGGAGAGCTCCGTGTGGGGGCATCTTATGCCCTCCTTCCAAAGCTTCATGTACATATTGTACTTGTCGTTGCAGTTTAAAAGTACCTCCCTGTCGGATACCAGAACGAAAACGCCCTCCCTTGAAAATTCCTCCCTGTGCTCCGCCAATATGGGAAGGTCTATGTCAAAGAGGGGAACTATAAGGTCTATGTGCTTTTCTCTGCAGAAGTCCAGAAGAAAGGGGATGTAAGCTCCGTCGTAGATAAGCGGCGTGAGCACATACCCGTCCGCAGCATAAAGCGCAGGGCTTTCGGTGGAGTTGGAGGCAAAAACAAGCCCTTTTCCTGAAAGGGCTTCCTTGAACCATTTCACCATATATGTTCTTCTTCCCGCGCTTGTAAGTAAAATATTCATAGTCTGTATCATATCACACTATCCGAGTTTTTTACAGTTCTTTATGGCCGCAAGGAGGTAGCTCATGCTCTCAAGCCTGAAGGCTCTCGCCAAAATCAGATATATGGCCGCCCCTTCTGCTATGAGGACGGCGAGAGTCGCAGCCCCACTCAATGCTCCCTCAGGGAAAAGTCTCGCGGTCAAATACACCGCTATGCCCATGGCCGCGGAGCACAAAAACTCCGGAAGCACGTCTCTCCACTGTCTCAGAGGCCCGTAGTTTATGAGGCTCTTATTGGGAGCCGCGTTTATTATGGTGCACACAAAGTCAAAACATGATTTTAAAAATATCATGGTCATTATCCCGAAGGGAAGGCTCAGAAGCAGCACTCCTATTCCCGCCGCCTTTTTTATTATCTCAAGCTTTAAATATATATCGCTTCGTCCCTGAGCGTTTATGGCCTGCAGATTTGCCACATGCATGGGCCACACGCTGTAGCCGAGGGCGCAGAGCATAAGGTAGGGAGCGCAGCCCTCCCAAGCCTCGCCCAAAAGCACCTCTATCAAGGGAACCGACACAGCCATGAGTCCCGCCATCATTGGGAACATGACAAAGCCTCCCATCTTCACGGTCCTTCTGAGCATGGACCTGAGTTCCTCCCCTTTATCCTGATTTTTTGAGAAGGCCGGAAGCATCACAGACTGCATGGTCTGGGCCATGGCGTTCGCTATTATCTGAGGGAATTGGTTTCCCCTGCTGTAGAGACCTGTGGTGACAGGACTGTAAAGCTTTGATATGACAGGGGTATATATATTGTTGTACACAGTGTCGATGAGGCCTGACGCAAGGACCTTCCACCCGTAGGAGAAAAGGGAGGAGAGCTTTCTTAAAGAGAAAACAGCCCCGGGCCTTAAAGGAACGAGAAAAATGAAGATCAGCATCAAAAACAGGTTCTTCAAAAGCTGTTGGATGACGAGGGCCCAAGTGCCCGCATCAAGGAAGGCCGCGGCTATCCCCGCACCTCCCGAGAGAATGTCCGCCATGACCGTAGCCGCAAACTGCTTCTTAAAGTCCATGCTCCTCGCTATATACGCCATTTCCACAGAGACGACGGCGCCTGAAAAGAGCATCAGAGACAGCACTCTCAGCATGGGAGCCAGTTCCCCATCGCCAAAATACCTCCCGGCAGCGGGAGCTGCAGCGAATATAAGCGCATACATGAAAAGAGCCAGAAGGAGTCCCAGCCAAAGCACTGAGGAATAATCCCCCTCGTCCACCTCTTTTTTCTGTATGAGGGCCGTCTGAAAGCCCGTCTGTATTATCACGTTACCTATGGACACAAAAATAAGCATGAGAGCCATAGTGCCGTACTTTTCAGGGCCCAAAAGCCTTGCCAGCACCAGCGAGATAATAAAGGTGATGAGCTGGTCCCCGCCGTTTTCAAGGGCCTTCCAAAAAAAGCCCTTTACCACTTTGTCTCTCAATTCAAATGCTCCCCCGCTCATAGCCTTCCTCCTTTTCTCCTCGGCAAAAGAAGTCTCAAAAGAGGCTTATATATGAGGTGATAGGCGGCTATCGCCATAGCGAGGGCCATCAGGAACGAAGCTATGGTAAGGAGTATCCACATCCCGTAGCCCGCAGGGGTCTCCGTCAGTATATCCATGATTATAAGATTTTGGGTAAAGCCGTGAAAGAGATATACGAAAAATATATATCTCGCCACGAAATTGACCGCCTTCTCTATCCTCCGGGTCAAAAATCCGCTGTAGCGGGTTATCAGGAGATAGAGTGACACGGTCATAAGTATCATGCTGGGGGCGTAGTCGTGTATGAAAGCATTTTGTCCCGGAATAAAAAACTCCTCCAGCGAGGATATAAGAAGCCCCACAGCCCCTGCAGCTATAAGCCCCCGGGTCTGCCCCTTCGTTAGCTCTATGGTGTCAAGAAGATAGCCCAATACACAGTAGAAGGCCCAGCTGTAGAAGATATAGGAGGTGAGCACCATCTCCATCCTCTCCAGATGATAGAGATCCTCCACAAGAAAATACAGAAAGCTCACGACAATGAGTGTCTTTTTCTCGGGGATCGGCATGTGCTCAAACATCCTCTTTAAAAAAGGTGCCGCAAGATAGAACCCCGCCAGAGCGAACACGAACCAGAGATACCCCAAGACCTTTGCCTGCAGAAAAAGCTTAAGGTAATTTTTAATGTAGGCGAGCTCCGGGGAAAAGCCGAAGATATAGATATAATTGAAGGTCGTCACCAAGAAGACAGGTATGCCTATCTTCACTATCCTGTCCCAATAAAATCCCCATATGTTTCCATAGTCCTTCTCAAGCATAAATCTTCCGCTGAGCATAAAAAACAGTCCGTTACAGGTGAGGGTAACTGTCCTTATTATCTCTCGTATATGCCAGCCGAAGGGATCCGACGCGGCGTCGGTTATATAGACCTGCGAGAGCATATGGGTGGATATGACCATAAGTATGGCCAATATTCTCAAGAAACTGTAGTTTGTGAGAAGCTTTTTCTCGGAAGCCATTTTTCCTCCCAATAAATACGATAACCGCAGCCCTTAAACTCTGCGGTTATCGCATATAATCTTTGTGATTTTATTGCGCCCCTGTTATGGCCGGATCCGTAGGATCGTAATTCTGAGACATAGGTATAGCCTGCTCTATAGCCGGCCTGTCAAAGGGCCCTGTCACCCACGCGTCATTGTAGATGGTGACCTGTGTCCCTGTAGGACAGTTGTTGTATATCCAAGCCGCGTCTCCCGCCCTCATCCTGACGCATCCGTCGGAGTATATCTTTCCGAGGTAGTTATAGCTTCCGGCATCCAGATGATATGAATCCGGAGCATCAAGGTAAATGAGAGAGTGCAGCAAAAATCCGTCTTTAAATCTGCTCAGGTACTGGCAGTAAATATTGTCGTGCATTATCTTCCACCTGTATTTCGCATAGGTCTTGAAGGTCCCTATGGGGGTGGCGGAGCCTATGGTGACAAGGTAGACCTTGTAGGGGATGATATATCCGTTCGCCCCGTCCTTTGTGTATATGGTCAGGGTCTTCATGTCCTTATTTATCCTTATCTGATAGTCCCCGGGAAGACCTATGACAGGCTCCAAGTCCGTAACCACCTTGCCTGTAGCGTCAAAATAATATTTGTACCCGTCTATATACTGCCAACCTGTAACAGCCTGACCGCCCGCAAAGTAATATTTGTCTCTGTCATTATAGCCCCAGCCTGTATAAGGCTGTCCGTCAAAGGTGGAGTATCTCACTATCCCGTCCGCTCCTATGACGACTCCCTCATAGTTCGCCGCAGACATATGGTTTGCCGTCTCCTCTATGAAGGGAAGACCGTGCTTCCAGAGCTTGAGCTGCACCGCAGTGATATACTGTCCTGTCCCCATAGCTCCCGAAGTCTGCCCGTCGTGAGCCCAGTCCAAGACAGTTCCGTCGTTTAAAGTCACTCTGTAATACAGATCGTAGAGGGTATGGGTGTAGCCGGTTATCCTCATCTGGAAGGCAGTGACCTTGGCTCCGTCTCCCCCGTAGGGAGTAAGCATCTCATTCATGGCCCACTGACTCCATCCGTGCTCTGCTGTATATACCCTGTAATATACGTCTCCTATGCCGTTGCCCATAAGGACCTTAAGCCCATAGAAAGCCCCCTCCGGAGCCTGAAAGAAGTCCATGTTGGTGGTGAAGCCCTCGGTGAGATTCCCGTCGGACTTTATCATCTGAGCGTGGACCTCGGGAACAAGTCCCAATATATCGTCAGCCTTTACGCTGCCCTCCTGATAGAGCTCGGACTGCCTTATGGCCTCCGCCTCGGCCTGTGCGGCCTCCTCAGCGGCTCTCTGCTGCTCCCTCTCATATCCGTCTGTCCCGGGAGCCCATATGATATTGCTTGCAAGCGCCGTCATGGGTGCAAGCGCCATCATTGCCGCCGCAAAACATGCCGTAACGGCGGATCTGATCCTCTTATGCATTGCTGATAAACCTCCTTGTCTGCAAAGCGCAGATAATAAATATAATCTATCACAAAAAACCTGACATTGCCAATAGCCTATCCCTTTTATCAGGAAAATGTAAAAAACTTGTAATAAAGCCGTCGCAAAAGCTCCCACATTCCGGGGAATTTAAGCTTCAAAAGAAGCAGGCTCCTGTCCGCAAAAGGAAGCTCCGACGAAAACTTCCTGTTTTTCTTTTCCGAAAGTACGGAGAGCTTCCCCAGCTTCAAATCTATCAAAAAGCTCTCTCTCTCCAAAGCCTCCGCCACCGCAGCGTGATATCTTCCCTCCGTCTCCAGATCAAAGGCCTCGAAAAGCTCCCTCATGGCCTCTCGGTGTTCCTTCCACTTAGTCCCCTCCGTGTCGGAATCTATAGCGGAGGACCAAGAGCCCTCGGCCCCGGCCCGATAGACGGACATAGGCCGATCAAAATAGTACACCGTGCCTCTGGAAGCCATATATATTTGCAGAGGTATGTCTCCCACAGGGCATTTATAATAATAGTCCGGAAGAGACCTTGCATACTCCGTCCTGAACATCAAGGAGGCGGTGGGATAGTTAGACCTCTTGGAGATGACCTCCTCCGCCTTTACCGGTCGGCTTTCTCTGTAGGGCCTTATCATTTTTTTTCCTCTGTAGGCCCCGTCCTCAGAGCTTATCACTGCCGAGTGAAGAGTCATTGCACACTCCGGATGGCTCTCCATGTAATCCGCTTGGAGCTTAAGTTTCCGGGGATCTGTCCAGAAATCATCCCCCTCGCACATGGCTATGTATTTTCCTCTCGCCCTGGGGAAATTCCATACACCGCTTATGTTTTTTATGCCCTTTCGATATTGGTTTTCAGTCTGTATCAGCGGCCTTACTATATCGGGGTACTCCCTTTCGAGCTCTCTTATTATGTCCGGCGTATCATCCGTTGAGGCATCATCGTGAATCAGTATCTCATATTTGAAATCACAGTCCTGCATGAGGAAGCCCTTTATGGCGTCCCGCAGATACTTTCCGTGATTGTAGGTTATGCAGGAGACGGACACAAGTATATCATCTTTAAAGCTGTTATCTTCAAAAGCCATGCCGCCCCTTGCCTCCCGATATGCAGTCAAAAAATCCCGGAGTTCCCCCGGTATGTATAAAGAGCACATTTCCCTCGATGCCCTTTCTCTCAAGCTCCCGCAGCATGCCTGCAAATCCCTTTGCACTGTAGCAGGGGTCCGAGGGTATACCATGATCAGTCATGAGCTCCCATACCACGCTCCGTATATCACTGTCGTAGCTTCCGTAGCCCCCGCAGAGATACTCGTCCGACACAGACACCATATCCTCCCTCGCCTGCCCAAAACCCGCAGATTTAAGGGCCGAGAGTATCGAAGCTTTGAGGGCCTCCTCCTGTCTGGCAACGGAAATGCCCGTTATCTCCACCCCTGAGCCTGTACTGATCTTTCCCGCTATAAGCCCCGCCTGCGTCATACCTGTCCCGGAGGCGGTAAAGATGTGATCAAAGGACATTTCCTTTTCTTTTTCGTACTCCCTTATCTCGAGGAAGGCCTTCCCATAGGCTCTCAAAAAGACAGCCTCGTTCCCTGTACCCCTCGAGTTGCCGTAAACATAGTAGGGCTTGTGCCCCGAAGCAGTGAGGGCTGAGAGCTCCGCCTCCACAGTCTCCCTCACGCTGTCTCTTGTGCAATACACGAGATGTGCCCGGGAATTTTTGAGTATGAGTTCGTTAAAATGCGCACTTTTTTCTTTTTTTCCGTCTCTCTTTATAATGACGGTGCAGCCCATGCCCCTGTTTTCAGCCATATGGGCCATTACCCTGTTTAAGTTTGAGGCCTCCGAGCCATAGGATATGATATGGTCACAGCCTGCCCTTTCGGCCTCGGACATAAGCTCCGCCCCTATCCTCACCTTGTTGCCGCCAAAAGAAAACGGGATACAATCCTCCCGCTTTACATATATGAGGGCATTTTCGTGCCTTTTCAAAAATTGTATGTCTGAACGAATGTTTTTCAACATATTTTAGCTTTTTATCCTGTTATTATCTCACATATGAGATCCACGGACTCATCCGGGAGCTCCGGGTATATGGGCAGAGTGAGGATGTTTTTCGATATGTTGAGGGCAACAGGCGTATCCTTCGCATCGTAGAAATCTCTGTAGCAGTCGTAGGCGTTTGCGCAGGGATAGAAGTATTTCCTTGAAAGGATATCCCTCTCCAAAAGCCTCTCGTACACGTCGTCCCTGTCAAATATTTCGCCGTCGAATACCACCGGCATATAAGCAAAGTTAAGCTTCTGATCCTCTCTCGGTTCGAGGAACCTTATGCCGTTTACACGCCCCAGATTCTTTCTGTACCTGTCAAAGACCCGCTTTCTCTCCTCCATCCACCTGTCCACATGCCTTAAGTTGCAAAGCCCCATGGCGGCACAGAACTCGTTCATCTTGGCGTTTCCCCCCACGTACTCTACAGCTTCCTTCCCGGTTATTCCGAAGTTTTTAAGCTTGTAGAGCTTTGATTCAAGCTCGCCCTCCGGGTCCTTGCGCCAGGTCACCGCTCCGCCCTCTATGGTGTTGAATACCTTTGTGGCGTGGAAGCTGAACATTGAGGCGTCCCCCAGATTTCCGACGCCCATGTCCCCCACGGTCTCTCCAAAGGCGTGGGCCGCGTCATATATGACCTTAAGCCCGTGGCTCTTTGCGATCTCATCTATCTTCTCATATTCGCAGATATTTCCGTAGACGTGTACGGGGATTATTGCACAGGTATCCTCGGTTATAAGCCCCTCTATCATCTCCGCGTCTATGGTACAGTCGTCCTCTCTTATATCGCAGAAGACCGGCTTTAACCCGTTTCTGACTATGGCGTGGGTAGTTGAGGCAAAGGTAAAGGGCGTGGTTATTACCTCCCCCGAGAGCCCGAAGGCCTGAACAGCCATCTCCAGAGCCATGTGGCCGTTTACAAAAAGCTCCGCTCCACCGACTTTGAGATAGTCCCTTAGCCTTTTTTTCAGCTCCTCGTGGTACATTCCCATGTTGGTGAGCCACCTGTTCTCCCAGAGTTTTTTTATCAGCTCCTCATACTCGCCAAACTCCGGAAGGCTCGCCTTCGTGACTGTTATAGGCTCCGGGGGATATGTATTTTTGTTTTCTTTTACTTCCGCCATAATTCGGTGCTACAGGTCAAACAGATCCGAGAGCTCTATTTGCCTGTACTCCTCTTCCTCTTTCTTTTTATCTTCCTCATAGTGTTCGGGGTCTATCTCCCTTATGACAGGTCTGCGCCTTCTGTGATGAGGCTTTTTGCCCGTGGCCGCAGGCTCCTTTTCATGCGGGGCCTCTTTTGTCTCGGGTTTCTGCTCGGATTTGTCCCCGAATGCAGGCTCCGGTTCGGGCACGGGTTCAGGCTCCCTTATCGCCTCGCCTTCCGCCTCCCTTATGATCTTTTCTATCTCGGGAAGCAGTTCCTCTTCCGATGTCTCCTCCTCATCCTTCAGCTCATCCTTAGTATCCGGCGCCTCTTCCGCTTCGGTGTCCTGTCCTACTTCTTCCGACTCCTCCGAAAAAGGCTCCTCCGCCTCTTCCGGCTCCGGAGCGGGTTCCGGTTCGGTCCGGTCGATATATTCTTTTACCTCAGGCTCCGCCAAGCTGTCGGCCTTGGCTTCAGGCTTTGAGAAAGTCTCCTCTGTTTCATCCTCGGTATTTGAATCCGTCTTCTCCGAAGAAGCGGAAAGCTCCTCGTCACAGGGGAGCTCTGCAGGCCTTTTCGCCCTGTAAACTCCGCCTCTGTACAGGAGCTTACAGAGCCTGTGGTAAAGCCCCGCCTTTTTATTTTTTAAAAGTATCCATGCTATAGTGTTCTTGAGTCCCTTGGGGTCTGTCTGGGATATGAGCTTCCTGAAATCCTCCCGAGCGCAGAGCTCTTTAATGATCTCAAGCTTCCTTTCATCCGAATAGTCGGTCTTATAGTAGGGCATTCCGGCAAATCCGCAGATGTGGAAGAACATCCTGTTATTCATGGCGTTTACGACTTCATCCTCCACATTTCGGCTGTCAAGAAGCTCGTCGCAGGCTCTGAGCACGTCAAAGCAAGTCTCCAAGCCGTTTGCGTTATACTTTGTCACCAAGGATCCCCCCTCGCCGTGCTGCACGTAATTGAGGTAGGCCTCTCTCACCACAGACACGCTCTCGCAATGTCTCAAATATCTCAGTGAAAAAAGTATATCTTCATTTATGCTTATTCCTTTTTTGTAATACAGCTTGTTTTCTCTCACTATGGAGGTTTTGTATAGCTTGTTGCTGTGGGTATGTATGAGCTGCTTGTCATATAGCTCCGTAAATACCAGATTCAAGAATTCCTCAAGAGTCCCCTGAAAATCCTCCTCAGCCCGCCTTATCTCTTTTCTTCCGTTTTCAGACACGAGCTTAAATCCACATATGGAAACATCAGTCTCATAGAGGCTGACATCCTTATGGAGCTTCTCCACCATCATACTGTCGATGTAATCGTCCGCATCAAGAGTGATGAACCACTCTCCGCAGCAGGCCCTGATACCGTCGTTTCTGGCGGCGCTCACTCCCTCATTATTCTTATGTATCACCCTTATGCTTTCATGCTCGCTGCAGAGCCTGTCCGCGATCTCCCCTGTCCTGTCAAAGGAGCCGTCATCCACTATTATTATCTCCACGTTCCCGTAGCTCTGAGACAGCGCCGAGGACACAGCCCTCTCAAGTGTCTCCTCGCTGTTGTACGCGGGGATAATAACGCTTACCTTTTCATTATCCATACCCACCGAAAACCCCTTGATGTGAATTCTCCGAATTATACTATTCTATATCTTTCCGAGCTTTTGTGCAATCCCGGTCTCCAACAGCACCACCGCCTGAAATACTGCGGTCACAGCCATCTTAAAAGGGCCCGCCTTGAGATAATTCTTGTAATAATATCTCTCCGATCTCTGCCTTATCTTCTCTCTGGCTGTCATGTTCTCAAGGCTTTTTTTTACCGAGGTGCTCCCCTCATGTCTGTAGGAGATATCGGTAAGGAGCAGGGTCTTGTAGCCTGCAGCCCGCATCTTACAGCCCAGCACATTCTCCTCGCAGTATAAGAATATGTTTTCGTCGTATCCTCCGCAGCCGAGGAATTTGTCGGCATCAATACACAAGAGGGAACCGTGGACAGCCCCCACCTCGCACATGGAGCGACCCTCAAAAAATCCTTCACTGTAGTTTATAAGCCTTCGGAATATTCGCCTTGAGACGGGGCCCGAGTTTAACAGCTCCCCCGCCCAGCCTCGAAGCCTCCATGCAGTCTGCTGCAGCCCTCCCTTTCCGTCCTCCATAAGGGCCGAGGCGACAGCCGCCTCGTCATCCTGAGACAGAGCTTCCACCAGCCTCCATGCACATTCCTCGCTGAAACATACGTCGGGATTTGCGATTATAACATATTCCGCCCCCAGGACCTCATATGCGTATCTCACTCCCAGGTTGTTCCCCGCGCCGTAGCCCCCGTTCTTTTCAGCGCGCACCGCTATGAATCTGTGGAAGTTATCCTCCTCGCAGGTCTCTTCCTCAAAGCTTCGGTTCATATTTTCGGCGAACCTCTCTATGGCTTCGTATCCATTGTCCGGGGAAGCGTTGTCCACAATGATCACCGCGTCTATGACAGAGTAATTCTTAAGCCGCTTTGCCGCCTCTATGGTTTCATTGGCATTATTGTAATTTAAGATAACCGCTGCAAGCTTCATCTGTCTTCCTTTTCCTCTGTATGTGCCCTCATCGTCCGCGGCATCACCTGCCGCTTCTCATAGTAAGCGCTTATCCTCCTTCTTGCAAAAGGGAAGCACAGGGTCATAAGCTCCATTGCATGGAATAAGAGCATTGAAAGCTCCCTTCCCCTTATCTCTCCCATGCCCTTAAAGGGGGTCTCCCTGAGGTGATTTTCATATATCTTTCTGTAGGGATTGAGGTTTCCCCTCACCCATGGCCTCTCTGTGCCAAGATAGTGAATGATTATGGGAGCCCTCTTTGCCTCCTCAAACTCCCCCTCTCCTATATCCCCATAGGAGCTGCTCTCCCTTGTCAAATAGCTGTAGCTGAAATATCTGTAGTTTGTAAAGAAATTGTATTTGGGAGAAAGCTTTCCGATGCGCCCTCTCAAGACCAGATTTATGGTGTCCTGATCCCCGCAAAAAAACCTGTCTCCCTCTCTCTTGTAGCACTCCAGAAGCTCCTCGGAGACCGACTGTAAGACCCACTTTTTGAAATCCACAAGTATCACCCCGGAGTTGAAATATGGGTCGGAGGGCTTTAAGCCTATGCTCTTTAATATTGACTTATATATGGTGGGCTCCTGTACGGCCATGGCCGTGTTCTCCCCCATATCCATTGAAAAAAGCTCGGATATGTCTCCGTTTATCACCGTATCGCAGTCAAGATAAAGGACCCTCTCTATGCTTTCGGGAAGCAGTTTCCCCATAAAAAATCTGCCGAAAACATTTATACCGTAGCTCCCCGCATCCACCTCGCGGGAGAAGGCATTAAGCTCCCGGGAGATATCCATGAAATAAATATTCCTCCCGTAGCTCTCCACCGTCTCTTCAAGCCTTTTTTTGTTTTCGGCACTGATATCAATGGAAATAACGTATATATTTATGTCCTTTGCCGACTGATTCTCGGCGCAGAGGGAGCGTATGGACACTCCCGCATACACCGCATAATTGTCGTCCGACGCATAAACTACGTCCATGAAAGCTCGCTACCAAATTCCTTTCTGCACAGGTTGAATGCGGATGCAATCACCTTATCCATGTCATAATACTTGTACTCTCCCAGACGGCCGCCGAAAATAACCTTCTCCTCACCGGAGGCCTTTTTTGCGTACTTGAGATAAAGAGCCTGATTTTTATCGTCGTTTACGGGGTAATAGGGCTCCATCCCCTCCTCCCACTCCGAGGGGTACTCTCTTGTGATGACGGTCTTCTTCTGCGTTCCGAACTCGAAATGCTTGTGCTCTATTATCCTCGTGTAGGGAGTTTCCCTGTCCGTGTAATTTATGACGGCATTTCCCTGATAGTTCTCCATATCCAAAAGCTCTGTCTCGAATCTCAGCGTCCTGTACTCAAGCCTTCCCTCGCTGTAGTCGTAGTAGGCGTCTATGGGCCCTGTGAATACGACCCTTTCACAGCTCTCGGAGAGCTCTCTATGCTCAAGGAAATCCGTGTCAAACATCATATCGCAGCCCTCGAAAAGCTTGTTTACTATCACGTTATAACCGCCCTCCGGGATGCCCTGATACTTGTCGTTAAAGTAGTTGTTGTCGTAGATAAACCTCACGGGAAGCCTTTTTATAATGAACGCGGGAAGATCTTTGCAGTCTCTCCCCCACTGCTTCTCCGTGTAGCCCTTTATGAGCTTTCTGTATATATCCTCCCCCACAAGGCTTATGGCCTGCTCCTCCAGATTTCGTGGCTCTCCCTTTACGGCCTGTCTCTGAGACTCTATCTTAAGCTTGGCCTCCTCAGGAGTGATCACTCCCCACATCTTGTTGAAAGTATTCATGTTGAAGGGAAGATTGTAGAGCTCTCCCTTATAGTTTGCTACAGGGGAATTTGTGTACCTGTTGAATTCGCACAGGGAGTTTACAAAGCTCCATATCTCCTTATCGTTTGTATGGAATATATGGGCGCCGTATTTGTGCACGTTTATGCCCTCTATATTCTCGCAGTAGACGTTTCCTCCGATCTCTGCGCGCTTTTCAACCACAAGGCAGCTTTTTCCCGCCCTTTTCGCAAAGTAGGCGAATACTCCGTTGTAAAGCCCCGCTCCCACCAGCAGGTAATCATAGTGTTTCATAGCTCTCCTTTCCGTCCGACAGGTCCGTTCTTCGAAGATTTTTATTCCTTAGCCTTTGCCTCGTCGCTGTAATACAGCCTGTTTATGGCGGAGAATATTCCCCTTATGGATGCCCTTGTTATATTTGAGCTTATGCCCACGCCGAAGGTGACTCTTCCCGTAGGCTGGTCCAGAAGGTGAACATAGGCTACCGCCTCTGCGCTTGAACCTGAGGTAAGAGCATGCTCGCTGTAGTCCATGATCCTTATCTGTATTCCAAGCTCGTCCTCAAGGCCCCTCTGAACAGCGTCTATAGGTCCTGTTCCTATGCCGGTGAAGGTCTTCGTCTCCCCATGGTTTCTGTAGGTGACATTTACCAAAGTGGTGCTTCCCTCCCCGTCAAGGTCAGGCTCGCTTATCTTTACGGACTTAAAGTGCATGGGCTCCTTTGCGTCCACATAATTCTTTATAAATGCCTCGTTCACCTGCATGGGAGTGATCTCCCCGTACTCCTCCGAGAGAGGCTGTATGATATCCGCAAATTCCCTGTGCATAGCCTTCGGGAGCTTGTAGCCGTAGTAGCTCTCAAGAACGAAGGCAACTCCGCCCTTTCCGGACTGGGAGTTGATCCTCACTATAGGCTCGTAGGTCCTTCCTATGTCCGCAGGATCTATTGGAAGATAGGGAACATGCCAGTAGGGGGAAGCGGACTCTTGAAGGGCATGGACGCCCTTGTTGATGGCGTCCTGATGAGATCCCGAGAAGGCTGTGAACACCAACTTTCCCGCATAGGGATGTCTGTCGTCTATGGGCATTCCCGTACATCTCTCATATATCTCCGCTATCTCGGGCTCGTTTTCAATGTTGAGCTCCGGATCTATTCCCTGAGAAAACATGTTGTAGGCCAGAGTAAGTATGTCCACATTTCCGGTGCGCTCTCCGTTTCCGAAGAGAGTCCCCTCAACTCTGTCTGCTCCCGCCATGAGGGCAAGCTCCGTGGCTGCAACCCCTGTTCCTCTGTCATTGTGGGGATGAACGCTTAAAATGATCTTGTCCCTGTCCTTAAGGTGAGTGTTCATCCACTCCACCTGATCCGCAAACACGTTGGGTGTGCTGCACTCCACCGTAGTAGGGAGATTGAGTATGAGCTTGTTGTCCGCTGTGGGGCGCCAGATCTCCTTTACTGTCTCGCACACATCGAGAGCGTAATCCGGCTCCGTGCTTGAGAAGCATTCCGGAGAGTACTCAAGCCTAAGCTCACCGTCAAAGTCGGACATATACTGCTTTACAAGCTTCGTGCCCAATACGGCAATATTTTTCACGTCCTCCTTGTCCTTGTGGAATACCACATCCCTGTGAAGTGGGCAGATATTGCTGTATATATGGAATATGGCCTTCTTCACGCCCTTGAGGGATTCAAAGGTCCTCTTTATCAGATCCTCCCTGCACTGAGAGAGGACTTGTATGTATACATCGTCAGGTATGAGCTTCCTGTCCACAAGCTGTCTTATAAAATCAAACTCTATCTGGCTGGCGGACGGAAAACCCACTTCTATCTCCTTAAAGCCTATATCGCAGAGCTTCGCAAAGAATTCTATCTTCTCCTCCACGTTCATAGGCTTTACCAAGGCCTGATTTCCGTCTCTCAGATCCACCGACACCCAAACCGGTGCCTTTGTGATTATCTTCGAGGGCCAGGTCCTCTCAGGAAAATTTATAACCGGTCCCCTCTCATATCTCTTGTAATTAAGCATGTTTTCCTCCTGTCTGCAAAACGCCTCGCACGCAAGCATTACTTCTCTGAAGATCAAAGCAGATGCCCGCACGCCTTCATTACCTCTATTATCTCGTCTACAGTCTCCTCGCATTCAGCCGCATCTATGGATTCCGCCATGACCCTTATGACGGGCTCCGTCCCGGACTGACGAAGAAGGACCCTTCCTCTGTCTCCAAGCTTTTCCTCGGCTCTCCTCACAGCATCGATAACTCTCTCGTCATCCTGAGCCTCCTGTTTGCTCCTTACCCTCACATTCTTCAGGCATTGAGGATACATAGGGCACTCCTTGGTGAGCTCGCTTAAGGGAAGCTTCTTTTCAAGGAACACATCCATAAGCTTGAGAGATGTGAGTATCCCGTCCCCGGTGGTGGCATTCTTGCTGAAAATGATATGCCCCGACTGCTCTCCCCCCAGGGAATTCCCGTTTAATACCATATTCTCATATACGAATCTGTCCCCCACCTTGGTCTTCTCATACTTTATCCCCTCTCTGTCAAGGGCCTTGTACAAACCGAAATTGGACATTACTGTGGTGACTATGGTATCGTTGTTGAGCTTTCCCTGCTCGTACATATATTTTCCGCATATATACATTATCTGATCCCCGTTTACCACATTCCCCTTCTCGTCCACGGCAAGGCATCTGTCGGCGTCGCCGTCGTAGGCGAAGCCGATATCGCAGCCCTCCTTGAGGACAAACTCACAGAGCCTTTCAATGTGGGTGGAGCCGCAGTTGTTGTTTATATTCACTCCGTTGGGCTCGTTTGCCATCACATGGGTATGGGCGCCAAGGGCGTCAAACACAGGCTTGGCTATGGAGGAGGCCGATCCGTTGGCGCAGTCCAAAGCCACATGCTTGTCCTTAAAGGACTTCTTTGCTATGGATATAAGGTAGCCTATATATCTGTTCCTTCCCGCAGCATAATCCACAGTGCGTCCGATATCGTCCCTCCTTGCAAGGGGAATAGCGCTCATATCCCCGTCAAGGTATCCCTCAAACACCTCTATGGTGGCATCGTCTATCTTTTCTCCGGTGGAGCTTATTATCTTTATACCGTTGTCATAGTAGGGATTGTGGCTTGCGGAGATCATTACTCCGCAGTCAAACTCGTCAACTCTCGTAATATACGCTACGGAGGGAGTTGTAGTGACATGAAGCAGATATGCGTCCGCCCCCGAGGCCGTAAGCCCGGAGGAGAGAGCGTCCTCAAACATATAGCTTGAACGCCTCGTATCCTTTCCTATCACCACCCTGCACTTTTCTCCCGGGTGCTTCTTCCCGTAATAATACCCCAGTATCCTTCCTATCTTGTACGCATGCTCCACGGTGAGGTCAACGTTTGCCTCGCCTCTGAAGCCGTCCGTTCCGAAATATTTACCCATCAGTCTTCACTTCCTTAAAAATCACGCCTCCGTAAGCCGCGCTTACAGGGCTTTGTAGTTTATCTCCTCAAGATACCTTGATAGGGCATCCTGCCAAGGGGGAAGCATCGTAAATCCCTCCTCCGTAAGCTTTGAGAGGTCCATTCTGGAATTGTGAGGCCTCTTTGCCTTTGCGGGATACTCCGAGGAATCCACCGGCACCACCTCCACATCTTTTCCTGAAAGCCTGAATATCTCCTTTGCAAAGTCATACCAACTGCAGAGCCCCTCGTTCGCCACATGGTAGGTGCCGTACTTGTCGGAAAGTATCATATCGACAGCAATGCGGGCTATGTCAGGGGTGTAGGTGGGAGACCCTATCTGATCGTCCACCACCGTCAGCCTGTCGTGGGTCTCGGAAAGCTTGAGCATGGTCTTTACAAAGTTCTTTCCGTTCTTTCCGTATACCCACTGTATCCTTACTATAAAATGCCTGTCGGGGACGTACTTTCTGACAGCCTCCTCACCCTCATATTTTGTCTGTCCGTAGACATTTAAGGGCTCGGCCTCGTCTTCAGGCTCCCAGGGCCTGTCTCCCTCTCCGTTAAACACGTAGTCAGTGGAGAAATACATCATGGGTATCATGAGCTCCCTGCAGACCTTTGCTATATTCTCTGTGCCGTAGGCGTTCACAAGCCTGCACTTTTCCTCATTGTCCTCAGCCGCGTCCACCGCAGTCCAAGCGGCGCAGTGTATCACCGCGTCGGGAGCGGCGTCGCCTATCACCTGTCTCACGGCCTCAGGGTCCGTGATGTCCATCTCCTCGATATCTACACCTATGCCCTCTATATTCCTCTTTTGGAGCTCCAGCATGATATCGTGGCCCAGCTGTCCCTTTACTCCCGTGACAAATATCCTCTTTGCGCTGTCCTCTATGAGCTTGTCAATGTCAAGCTCACCGAAATCCGTCTTGATTATAGTATTCTTGAGATCGTTGCTTATCATAGTATATCCCCTGCGCCCTTTAAGTTTTTAATTGACTCTGTCCCTGTACATTTCCTTGAAATAATTCTGATACTCTCCGCTTATTATCCTCTCCCACCAGTCCTTGTTTTTGAGATACCACTCTATGGTCTGCTTTATGCCTGTATCAAAATTGTACTTGGGCTTCCATCCCAGTTCTCTCTCGAGCTTTGCGGGATCTATGGCATATCTTCTGTCGTGTCCCGGCCTGTCCTTAACATACTTTATGAGGGACTCGGGCTTCCCGAGGGCCGAGAGTATGGTCTTTACAACCTGAAGGTTCGTCCTCTCATTGTGACCGCCTATATTGTAGATCTCTCCCTCTTTTCCCTCTCTCACGATAAGGTCGATAGCCTTGCAGTGATCCTCAACGTGGAGCCAGTCTCTCACGTTCGCTCCGTCTCCGTATACGGGAAGCTCCTCGTCCGCGAGAGCTCTCGATATCATGAGAGGGATGAGCTTCTCGGGGAACTGGTACTGCCCGTAGTTGTTGGAGCATCTTGAGATGGTGACAGGTATCTTAAATGTCCTGTGGTATGCCATAACGAACATGTCCGCCGAAGCCTTTGAAGCCGAGTAAGGGCTTGAGGCGTGGAGAGGTGTCTCCTCCGTAAAGAAGAGATCGGGCCTGTCAAGAGGCAGGTCTCCGTAGACCTCATCGGTGGACACCTGATGGTATCTCTTTATGCCGTACTTTTTGCAGGCGTCAAGGAGGGTGGTGGTGCCCATCACATTGGTACGCACGAACTCCTCGGGATGCTCAACAGAACGATCCACATGGCTCTCCGCCGCAAAGTTTATGATAACGTCGGGCTTTTCCTCCTCAAAGAGCTTGAAAACAAATGCCCTGTCTGCAATATCTCCCTTTACAAACTTATAATTGGGCTTTCCCTCTATGCTCTTTAAATTTTCAAGGTTTCCCGCGTAGGTGAGCTTGTCAAGGTTTATTATCATGTCCTCGGGATAGGTGTTTACCAGATACTGCACCATTACGCTCCCGATAAATCCCGCTCCGCCTGTAACTACTATCTTCATATGTTTAACTCCTAAATTTTTTTTGAAATAGCTATGTTTATTTTATTTTTCCGCAAAGCTCCAAAAGCGAGTTCTGCGGCCTTACTTTTGGATCTTATCTACATATTTTCCGTCCAGCACGTCCTTTCAATACTTTCCTTACTGGTTTTTTTTAAGTACCTCGTAGGACTTAAGGACCTCCTCCTTGGTGATCCAACCGTTTAAATAGGCTATCTCCTCAAGGCAGGCTATCTTTCTGTGCTGATGGGTCTCCACTGTACGCACGAAATTCCCGGCATCCATGAGGGACTCATGGGTTCCCGTGTCAAGCCAAGTAAAGCCCTGTCCCAGAAGCTCCACCTCCAGCTCGCCGTTCTCGAGATAAATGCGGTTAAGATCCGTTATCTCAAGCTCGCCTCTTGCGGAGGGCTTAAGATTTTTAGCATACTCCACCACCTTGTTGTCGTAGAAGTAGAGTCCGGTGACGCAGTAGTTGGACTTGGGGTTTTGAGGCTTTTCCTCTATGGAGACAGCCTTTCCCTCGCTGTCAAACTCCACTATTCCGAAGCGCTCAGGGTCGTCAACATAGTATCCGAAGACTGTTGCGCCCTCAGTCTTTTCAGCGGCCTTCCTCAGTCTCTTTGTGAAGCCGTGTCCGTGGAAGATATTGTCTCCCAGTATCATGGCTACAGAGTCATCACCTATAAAGTCCTCGCCGATGATGAAGGCCTGGGCGAGGCCGTCCGGAGATGGCTGTACCTTGTAGCTAAGGCTTATTCCAAACTGGTGTCCGTCACCCAAGAGATCCTCGAACCTGGGAGTGTCCGTGGGTGTGGATATGATAAGTATGTCCTTTATGCCCGCATTCATGAGAACCGACAGCGGATAGTATATCATGGGCTTGTCGTAAATGGGCAGAAGCTGCTTTGATGTTACCTTTGTCAGCGGGTAAAGCCTCGTCCCCGAGCCCCCCGCAAGGATGATTCCCTTCATTCTTTTCCTCCGAATCCGCCCGGAGCAAAGCTCTTAAGCGGTGTTTTTCTTTAAAATACTGCTTTTTATAATAGCATAAAGCCGCATAGTTTTCCACTATACGGCTTTTAAAGTTTTCTTTAAAATTTGCGTTTTACCGCTCTCCGAATACTTAACCCGCCACAGCCCTCACTTTTTTTCGCGTTGTATCTCGTCTCCTTCTCCTTTTCCCTCTTTGTTGATCTGCCTGTTTTTTCTGCGGTTCTTCACGGTTTTTGCCGCCTTGTAAACGCCTGATATGACCATACCCAAAACAGCCGCCACAGGCAGAAAGCTTACTGTAACTATGACCGCATTTTCGAGAAAGCTTCCGAGACCACTCATGTTTTTGGATATACCCGAGCCTATCCTCTCAAGGACTCCTGCCTGAGCGCCGACTGTTAGGACCTTCACCTCGCTGATATCTATCCTTACAGTGCTGTAGTTCACCTGATTGTCATAAAGTCTCAGCTGTGACTCAAAGTTTTGGAGCTCATATCTTATCTCCGAAAGCCTGTCCTCTATTACGATAAGGCTCTCCGCGCTCTCCGCCTCCGATAATAGTTCCGTAAGCCTCTCCTGCTCTGTCTTAAGGGCGGTAATGCGGGACTCGGTGTCCGTATATTTAAGGGTGATGTCAGTGAGCTGCTCGTTTTTGGATATGATATTTGCATACGCAAAGGCTGTGTCCATGAATTCATCCAGCCTTTCGGAGGGTATCCTCACCGTAAAATGTCCCCATCTCGTCTCCCCGTTTTTGATGTTGCCGCTGACAGACGAGCTCTCAACATAACCTGAGAGGGCCTCGGCCTTCTCCTCTATAGAAGCCGTGAGCCTGTCAAACTCCTCGGTCTCGACTCTCATGCTTACATCCTTTATGAGCTTCCTTGAGCCTGTCTCAGGCCCTGACGTGTACTCGGCTTCCCCCATGCTCCCTTTATCGGCTTCAACGATTCGGTTTGCCGAGGGAGCCGCCCCGAAGCCTGACTCCGCCGTAACGCTTCCCACACTTTGTGCTACTGCCCCCGCCTCGTCATAGGCCGCTGCGGTCTCCGCTGTCACCATCTCAGCCTCATAAGCCGAATCAGCCTCCGAGCCCGCCCCGCAGGCGGCTGATAAAAACGCAGTCGAAAGTGCCAACAGAATCAAAATTGTTTTTTTCATACCAAAAGTCTCCTCCCCATATATTTTCATCTGAAATATATACGGGCCATACAGGTCCGGGCTTTCAATGATTATTCATAGTTTCTTATGTAAACATGTAAATCCTCCAAAATCTTATCAACTTATTTCATTCAATATCTTCTTGCTACGCTCAAGCACATCATAAATGATCTGATCCGACAGCCCTATATTGAAAAAATAGTCAGATAAAAGCAGATCCGATATATCATCCCATGTAATGTTCAATTCATGATTTGTCATTTTCCATATAAGCGACAATTCAGAACTTTTGAACGCTGTCAAATATATCTCGTTTTCCATTGGCGTAACAGAAAGACCATACGCTTTTATCACGTCCCATGCCAAATCTGTAAACGTTTCTCCCATGCGTATATTTGAAAGGTTTGAATCCGCGAGTTCAAATACCAAGCGGTATAATTCAGGCGTCGTATACCTCCACAGAAGTATCGTATAGACACACATTTTTTCAGCAGGACCGGTATCCTCGGGTAATTTCGTTTCAAAAGCCTTTTCATAAAGCTTTTTATTGGAATAGTCCATAACCTTGGCCCCCAGATTCTCTTTTGAAGAAAAATAATAGCTTATTAATCCCAAATTTACTCCGGCGCAAGCTGCTATTTCCCTTGTAGTCACATTTTTATATCCCTTTTTCAGAAAAAGATCATATGCCACCTTAAGAATACTTGATGCAGTCCGATTCAAGCTTTCCTTTTTTTCTTGTTTGTATCTCATAATATCCTCTTTCTTTAATTTATTTAATTATTATATACTTTTCTGCCGATCAAAATCAATATTCCTTCACAACGCTTTATACATGTATAAGCAAACCATATCGCAATAAATATTGGAATTTTATACGGATGATCCCCTCATATAAATTATTCACATATAATATTTTGCTCTTTTCATCTGTTTTTGAATTTTTACGCGAAAATACACACAAAATCATCAGGCATTTTTTGTATATTTTTTATAATATTTGCTCTGTTTTCCAATTTATTGTTGACATTTTAATATGCCGGGTTTATTTTTATTTTATATTTAGTCATGACTAAAAAATATAAATCAGGAGGTGAAATTTATGGCAAATATAATAAGCCCGGACGAATTGCCTGTTTTAACCAGAAGAGAGGTGGAGGCGCGTATCCTAAAGCCATTCTTGGAAGCCCTCGAACAGGAACTCGGCACCGAAAAAACCATTGAAATACTTACGAAAGCTGTCACAAAGGACGCCTTGGCTCACGGGGCAAAGCAAGCAGAGCTCCACGGCAGCAACAAGCTTGAAGATCTTCCGGCGATTTGCAGCCACCACTCCGAAGGGGGAAGCTTGGATGTTGAATGTACAAGGCTCTCCGAAAACAAATTGCTCTATAAAACATTGAGATGCGAATACTGTGATATGTACAAGCGACTCGGCATGGAAAAGTGGGGGCCTTATCTCTCCTGTATGCGTGACGAGGCATTCTTCAAGGGGATAAATCCCGACTTTGCTTTTGAACGCACACAGACTCTGATGACCGGAGGAGAATGCTGCGACAGCGTGATTATCGACACGAAAGGGGAGAATTAAATGGATATCAAGGACAGAGCGCTGAAGTACGAGGATTACATTATCAATATGCGCAGATGGTTTCATCAGCATCCGGAGCTTTCCAACAAGGAATTTGAGACTACCGAACGCATAATCAGAGAGCTTGGAGATATTGGTATCGAGGCCCGGCGGTTTGACGGTCTTACAGGTTGTCAGGCCGTAATAAGGGGAGGCAAGGTCTCCGAGAATCCGGCCACTATCCTCTTAAGAGCCGACATAGACGCTCTCCCGACTCAGGAAGCCACAGATCTTCCCTACAAGAGCGTCAACGACGGAGTAATGCACTCATGCGGCCACGACTCGCATATCGCAATGCTCCTTGGAGCCGCAAGGATACTTACAGACCTTAAGGGCGAATTTTCAGGCAATGTAAAGCTCATATTTCAGGGAGCGGAGGAGACGGCTATAGGGGCGAAAGCTTATGTAGATCGAGGCGTTTTAAACGGAGTTGATGCCGTGTTGGGTCTGCACATAGCGTCTTGGAAGGAAGCCGGATATTTCAGCATTCCCGACGGCCCACAGACAGCAAGCAGCGACCAGTTTACAATAACAGTAAAAGGCAAGGCCTGTCACGGCGGACTGCCCCACGAAGGCCATGATTCTATCACTGCAGCGGCAGCGATCGTCATGAATCTTCAAACGCTTATTTCCAGAGAGAACGATCCGAGAAATGCGTCAGTTATCACCATAGGGCGAATAGACGGCGGTTATCAGTATAATATCGTTGCCGGAAAAACCGTTCTGTACGGCAATGTCCGTGATTTCTCAAAAATCCACCGGATGGAGGTGTCTGATCGCATCAGAGAGATGGTTCAATATACTGCAAAGGCCTATGGATGCAGTGCAGATATAGACTACGAATTTAAAACCGGCCCTGTTATACACGAGGATGTTGATTTTAACAATTTAGTGAGGAATGCCGCAACAAAGCTTTTCGGCGCTGACGTAATAAAAAACGACCCGCCTGTAAGCGGAAGCGATGACTTCGCATATTTTTGCCAAGATATCCCCGGAGTATTCGCATTTCTCGGCGGTAGGAATGAGGCAAAAGGCTGTGCATATCCTCACCATCATGAATGCTTCAATGTAGATGAGTCGGCTTTCGTAAAGGGAAGCGCTCTTTTGGCTCAAGCTTCTGTCGACTTTCTTAACGCCTGATTCCGGATGTCCGGAATTTAAAAACTATTTATACATCTATATATTTATGAAAGGGAGGCAACTATGAACTATTTTGAAATCGCCAACAGTCCTTGGATCTGGCTTGCCTGCGGAGCCTGTGTGGGCTGGGTCTTGCTTCAGAGCTTCTTATTTGTGAGAAAATCTCTCAAAGTTGGAAAAGAGCTTGGGGTCACGGATGCCCAAATCAAATCCACAGTAAAAATAGCTACTGTCACAAGTATAGGCCCGTCTCTTGGGATAGCTGTGGGAATGGTCGCTTTGCTCCTCTCCTTGGGAGGGCCGATCGCTTGGTATAGGTTGTCATATATCGGTTCGGTAGCATATGAAACGACTGCTGCAGAGCTTGGAGCTCAGGCAGCCGGAGAAGCCTTGGGGTCACTGAGCCCTACCGGCTTTGCTACGGCCGTATGGACCATGACACTCGGCGCTATGGGAGCTCCTATTCTCACCGCACTTTTTACCGATAAAATGGATAAACTTCAAAATATCATGGCCGGCGGAAAAAGAGAAATGCTTCCCATAATCTCAGGGTGCTGTATAGCAGGTGTATTTGCGTTCCTCACCTGTGACAGGGTCTTCCGTTTCGACGCTCAAACTGTTGCTGCTCTGGTAGGATTTGCATCTATGGCCCTTTTTTCAGGATTTAATAAAAAGGCTCAAAAGAAATGGATCCACGACTGGGCATTCACCTTGTCCATGTTTATCGGCATGGCCGTATCCATGCTTTTCTAAATAAGGAGGGAACAAAATGAGTAATGAAAGTAAAGAGAGTGTATTCTACAAAGATTATATACCCTCTATAATCCGTTTGGGCCGATTCACAAATCTGCTTGGAGTATTCATGGGATTGCTTCCCGGACTCGTCCTCTTATTTGTGTTCGACCTGCATCCTCAACCCCAACACATCCTGACCGGATTTCTTCTTATAGCCTCTATGGAGGGAGTATTTTGGTTTATTGAGCCCATCTCCTATTACGGAGTTCTTGGAATTCCAGGCACATACATGTCATTTTTGTCCGGAAATATCAGCAACCTCCGCATGCCTGTTTCTATTGCCGTTCAAAACGCTGCGGAGGTTGAGCCCGGAAGCGAGAAGGGTACTATTATCTCCACAATAGGAATAGCGGTGTCCATCATTGTAAATGTACTCATCCTTACCTTAGGAGTGATACTCGGTTCATCGGTGCTTTCAATGGTGCCCGAAGGCGTAACAAATGCTCTCACAAATATAGTTCCCGCTCTCTTTGGAGCTTTATTTGCCCAGCAGCTCGTTTCCGATTTAAAGACCGGTATTGTGGCCGCCTGCCTCGCTGTAGCAGTGCACCTTATAGGCTATTTCACTCCGCTTCTGAACTGGGTTCCGGGAGGCTCATATTGGTTCATGATGGTTCTGATCATCTTCGGTACGATATTTGTAGGCCGAGGAATATCCGGAAAGAAATAGTTTCAGGAGGTAATAAAATCAAATTATGGATAAGCAAATACTATATGATGCAATAGATTCCGAGCGCAATGCTCTTAAAGAAATATCCGATCAACTGTGGGAATATGCGGAAACCGCATTTAATGAAGTGAAATCATCATCCCTTTTAAAAGAGCATATGAAAGCTCACGGTTTCAATATATCAGATGTGCCAAACATGCCCACAGCTTTTATAGCAGAGTACGGCAGCGGCTATCCCGTTATAGGAATACTCGGAGAATATGATGCCCTCCCCGGCCTCTCACAGAAAATCCAAACTACTCAGGAGCCTGTAAAAGAAGGAGCCTCAGGACACGGTTGTGCTCACAATCTCTTAGCCACAGGATGCGTAGGCGCGGTTGTGGCCATAAAAGAAATGATTGCCTCGGGGAAACTTAAGGGCACAATACGGTATTACGGATGTCCCGCCGAGGAGCAGTTGGTCGGAAAGCCAATGATGGCCGGCGAGGGTGTCTTTGACGATCTGGATATAGCCTTATCTTGGCATCCCGCCAATAATAACGAAGTCGTCCGTTTCAGTTCCTTGGCTTCAAACTCAATAAAATTCAAATTTAAGGGACTATCTGCCCATGCCGCCATGGCTCCTTACCTTGGAAGAAGCGCACTTGACGCTGTAGAACTCATGAATGTAGGCGCCAACTACCTTCGGGAACATGTAGTTGACTCCGTGCGTCTGCATTACTGTATTACAAACGGAGGTGTGGTTCCCAACGCCGTACCCGCCGATGCGGAAGTTTGGTATATGGTGCGGGCCCCCAAAAGAGATCAGGTTGAGGAAGTAACAGCTCGCCTTATGAAGATAGCCGAGGGTGCCGCGCTTATGACAGAAACCTCTTTTACATCAGAGCTTTTATCAGGTTGTTACGACATGATAATAAATCGTGATCTCGCAGAGCTTCTTGACAAAAACCTTCATGAAGTCGGTGGACCTGAATTTGATGAAAAGGACTTTTCCTTTGCAGAAGCAATTACCAAGGATATCCCCCAATCCGTCAAAGAAAACGTAATGTCTTCCTATTACATTCTTCCCGAGCAAATAGAAGGCAAGATCCTGATGGAGGACATTCAGGACAACGACAATTGGGATAAGGTTATGCCGGGCACCTTCGATCACGGAGATGTCAGCTACATAGCCCCCTTCGCCTATCTTTTTATAACAGCTTTACCTGTAGGCCTTGCAGGCCATACTTGGCAGGTAACAGCTTGCGCCGGGGCAGATATGGGGATAAAGTCAGTTCTTTGCGGAGCAAAAGTAATGGCAGGAACCGTTTACGACCTTATGAGCGATACCGGTCTTGTTAAAAAGGCAAAGGAGACCTTCCTCAAAGATACAGGAGGAAGAAAATACAAATCGGCATTTAAAAAATAGTCATTTGTACAAAAAGCGGAATATCATACTCCCTCGAAGGAATCGACTGCGTCCCACTCTCTAAGAATAAGAAAAAATACCACTCTCGTCTTCAGTCAGGCGTAGGCTTAATTCCTTCAGACGAGAGTGGTATTTTATATTATTGGTTCTATAATAAATGTTGGGGCGGAAGAACCGCCTCAGCATTTTTTGATATAATAAAAACACCTCCCGGGTACCGACCAAAATACACCACAGGAGGTAAATAAACAATGCAAAGTCATTATAGCA
>CALWLK010000091.1 GCA_944381505.1 uncultured Lachnospiraceae bacterium | reverse complement strand
AGAAGGAGGGATTTGAACCCTCGCGCCGCTATTAACGACCTATTCCCTTTCCAGGGGAACCCCTTCAGCCTCTTGGGTACTTCTGCTGAATGAATCTCGTAAATATGATTCGGCACGAGCGACTTTCCCGCTCTGCTGACGGAAAGGGAGGGATTCGAACCCTCGCGCCCTTGCGGACAAACGGTTTTCAAGACCGCCTCGTTATGACCACTTCGATACCTTTCCAATTTTCGCCGTCTTCAGACGTGCTCAAATATCTTATTAAAATTTTTCCCTAAAGTCAAGACCCTTTTGCTTATTTTTTTTATTTTTTTGAAGTCCTGTCAAAGACCCTCTCTGTTTTTTATGAAGGCCGCCGCAGTCACCATATCCTCCTTCGTGGTTATCTTTATATTGCTGTAATCCCCGGGAACAAAGTGTACTCTGCAGTCCCCCATGTTTTCCACTATCATGGCGTCGTCAGTTATCCTCGAGGGATCGGAGTTGTACTCCCGGATAGTGTCATAGAGCCTGTTGTACGCCTTCATTATGAGACTGTAGGAAAATGCCTGTGGAGTCTGAACAGCCCAGAGCCTGCTCCTGTCCACAGTCTCCTTGATGAACATTTTGTCGTCGGCTATCTTTATAGTGTCTGTCACGGGTACAGCCGCGACGCAGGCCTTGAATATGCTCACATACTCGCAACAGCGGTCTATCAGCTCCTGAGTTATGAGGGGCCTTGCCCCGTCGTGGATGAGCACATAGTTCGTATCTCCGCTGACGGTCTTTAAGCCCGAATAGACGGACTTGAATCTCATATCTCCTCCCTCGGCTATGTTTTTGACCTTGCGAAGATTATATCTGAGGCTCAAAAGGAGCATCCTGTGAACGTCCTCCTTGGCTGTGACCACCACCACGTTGTCTATGTTTTTATTTTTTTCGAAGGCCATGAGGCTGTGTATGACTACGGGAGTACCGCAGAGATCCATAAACTGCTTTTTCTCCGCCGACTGCATTCGGCTCCCGGAGCCTGCGGCCAGGACCACCGCCGTTATTTTTCGTTTTTCGGATTCTTTCTTTATTTCATCCATCGCACTATCTCTCCCCCAGCTTAAGGTTCGGAACCGCGTTCAAGTATTCGTCGCTGATATTTCCCTTCATAAACTCATAGTAGCCTGCCGCAGCTATCATGGCGGCATTGTCTGTGCAAAGCCCGGGGGCGGGGTAACAGCACTTGAAGCCCTCCCTCCGGCAGGCCTCCTCCATGGCGGCTCTGAGGCCGGAGTTTGCGCTGACGCCTCCTGCCATGGCCACGGTCTCAAAGCCGAATTCCTTTGCGCAGGCTATGGTGCGCTCCACCAAAGACTCCACCACCGCATTTTGGAAGGAGGCGCAGAGATCCGCCTTGTCTATGCTCTCTCCCGTCATATTTGCGTGGTTTATGTAATTGAGCACAGCCGACTTCAGCCCGGAAAAGGTAAAATCGTAGGGAGAATTTTTTACCTCTCCTCTGGGAAATTCCACCGCGTGGGGATTTCCCTCCCGCGCGAGCTTGTCAACTTTAGGTCCCCCGGGATAGCCCAGGCCCACCGCTCTTGCGACCTTGTCATAAGCTTCTCCCGCCGCATCATCGCAGCTTCTTCCTATTATCTCAAAGGAGCCGTAATCCTTAACTATGACGAGATGGGTGTGTCCCCCCGAAACTATAAGGCATACGAATGGGGGCTCAAGCTCTCTGTGTTCAATGAAATTTGCCGCCACATGCCCCTCTATATGGTGAACTCCCACAAGGGGCTTTTTGAGAGCGTATGAGAGAGCCTTCGCCTCGGACACCCCCACCAGAAGAGCCCCGACAAGCCCGGGGCCGTATGTCACTGCAATGGCGTCTATGTCCTCAAAGCTCTTTTTCGCCTCCTTCAGGGCCAGCCTTATAACTCCGTTTATATTCTGCACATGGAGCCTTGAGGCTATCTCCGGCACCACTCCACCATATATCGTGTGTATGTCTATCTGGCTGGATATTATATTGGAGAGAACCTCTCTGCCGTTTTTTACCACAGCCGCGGCCGTCTCATCGCAAGAACTTTCTATTCCGAGTATGTATATGTCTTCCTTCATTGATCTCTTCCTATTCGTCAGTATAATCCAGTTCCCTCATCATCCCGTCTTTTCCGCAGCGGCATTCGGGGAATATCTTCTTCATATCTCCAATATACTGCTTGGGATTTATCATGGATGGACTGTAGTGAGTAAACCACAGCTCCGTGGGCTTTGCCTTTGCGGCGAGCTCCGCCGCCTCCCTCATGGTCATATGCTTGTAGCTCCTTGCCTTTTCCTCCATTCCGGGCTCTCCGTACATTCCCTCGCATATGAAGATATCCGCTCCCTCGGCGGCCTTTACGATATTCTCACAGGGTCTGGTGTCCGTGGTGTAGGTAACCTTAAGGCCCTTCCTCTCGGGACCCATGACCATATCAGGCGTATATACCTCGCCGTTTTCAGCCTTCACAGTCTCTCCGTGCTGCAGTCTGTTCCAATACTTCACGGATATGCCCTTCTCCTTCGCCGCCTCCGGATCAAAGCGTCCCTTTCTCGGCACTGTCACGGAATATCCGTAGCAGAGGATGTTGTGATTGACTTTGAAGCAGTTGATTATGTAAGGGCCTATCTTGTACTGCTCCGTATTCTGATCGAGCTCTATAAATCTCAGCTCAAATGGCAGCTCAGGGGCTATGCATCTCAGTGACTTCACCACATTGAAAAGCCCCTTGGGGCCTATCATTATGACAGGCTCCGTCCTGTCAGAGTTGCCCATGCCGAGAAGCATACCGGGAAGGCCCGAGATATGGTCGGCATGGTAATGGGTAAAGCACATTATATCTATAGGTCTGGGGCTGAGCCCCGCCTCCTTCATAGCTATCTGAGTTCCCTCGCCGCAGTCGATAAGTATATTTGACCCCTCACATCTGAGCATGAGAGAGGTAAGCCATCTCTTCGGCATCGGAAGCATTCCGCCCGTTCCAAGCAGGCACACGTCCATCATACCGTTTTTCCTCCTTAATATTCCGGTCTTACAATATATGTCTGAATTATTTATAGCCTTTTTCTCATTATCACGGCGTCCTCACGGGGATTGCTGTAATAATCCCTGCGCCTTGTGATCTCTGAAAAGCCGTATTTTTCGTACAACGCAAGAGCGGCCTCATTTCCCGCTCTCACCTCAAGAAACATCTCTCGAGCGCCGTTCTCCGCGCATATCCCGATCATCTCCTCCATAAGTGCCGCGGCAACGCCCTTTCTTCGCATTTCCTTAACGACCCCTATGATAAGTATCTCCGCGCTGTCAAGTATCCTCAATATAGAGTAAGCTATGAGCTCTCCTCTATCATCTGCCGCGATCAGGCAGTGATCATAGCTGTTTTTTATGGAGGATATAAATCCCTCCTTGCCCCAAGGAGAACCGGGAAAGCAGCCCTTGTCCGCCTCCGCCAGCTCACAGGCCCTATCCTCCAAAGCCTCTGAGATCCTAAATCTGATTTTTGACTCCATTTGCTATCTTTCTGAGGCTCCTCGCCCCTGCGTCCTCCAAAAGTCCCGAGTCCTTTTCCCGCTCTGCCTGGGGCTTGCGCAGATACTCAGGCACAAAGTCATCCGAATTCATGAGCGTATCGTCAAATTCTTTTTTCTGAAGCCGGTCGCTGTATTTCTTCAGTCCAAGAGCCGCGACAGCAGCCGCCCTCTGTCTGTTATTCGTGGAGTCGGCAAAATAAATCTGATTTTTTTTCGATTCAAATCTTTTTTTTATATATTCTTTATGCACAGGTACGCCGTCACCTGAAAAAATAATATTTTCCTCTGTCTTTGAGAGCTCCTCTATGAGTTTGTCCACAGAACAGGCCCTCTCGCTTATGACAGGCTCAAGGTTCTTCCATGCGCCGCAATATACCTGCCCTCTCCTTGCGTCCATGATGGGGCAGATGATATCCGCTCTGTCCGAGGACAGCTCGTACATCAACGCCTCCAAGGAGGACACCTTTATGATGGGGATGTCCGCCGCAAGGGCAAGGCCCTTTGCCGTAGCCGCCCCTATGCGAAGCCCTGTAAAGGAGCCGGGGCCTGCGGACACGGCGATGGCGTCCATGCCGCACACGTCCTCGCCCAAAATATCCAGCATACTCTTTAACATAGGCAGGAGAGTTTGCGAGTGCGTCAGCCTGTTGTTTATCGTAAACTCGCCTCTGAGTATATCATCCTCTGTCACTGCCACCGAGGCGACAAGCCCCGAGGCCTCAATCCCAAGAATCTTCATAATAGCTTCCTATCTTTATGCTTCTGTAGTCAAAGCCCTTCGCGGCGAGCTTTGCTATCTCTATTTTCACCGCCCCCTCGGGAATAAGCTCCGAGATAAGCTCTGCCCACTCTATAAGGCATACCCCCGATCCGAAGAAAAACTCCTCATATCCCAGCTCGTACATCTCATCGGGATCCGATATCCTGTATACGTCAAAGTGGTACAGGGGGAGCCTTCCGTTGTCATATTCCTTAACTATGGTAAATGTGGGAGAACTCACAGTGTCCTCTACCCCAAGCCCTTCGGCAAAGCCCTTTGCAAACACGGTCTTCCCGACGCCCAGGTCTCCGCAGAGACAATATATCTCTCCGGGGCCTGCCGAAAGCCCAAGCCTTCGTCCCAGTTCAAAGGTATCCGCCTCGCTCAGAGCTTCATATTCTCTTATCATAGACATATCTTTCCTCAATTCAAAGTATAAGTAATTATAGAACAAGCATCCAGCTATTGCAAGTAAATCGCCTCGGTGCTATTATTAAACATTATGAACGATTACGACAGAAACCGGAACAAACATAAATATGCGGTGTACGGCATAATGCTTGGGATATTAGGGCTTATAGAGTTGTTCTCCTCGTTTCCCAACGGCATGTTCCCCGCCTTTTTCTTCGGAGTCATGGGGGTAGTCCTCTCTCTTATTTCAGGAGATGGAGTCATGGGGCGTCCGGACGGCCCGTCCATAGCGGGCATAGTTCTATCCTCCGTGGCCGTGGGGCTCAGTTTGGTCCTATACTTCAGCATGATATTTTTCTTTTCCACCCTCAAGGATCCGGTGGCGGGGCCTCAGTTTTTCAGATACTATGAGGAGCTGTTCGCCTCACAGGGCATACCCGCAGCCTCCATATCCGAGCTTTTCAGAATACGATAAGCTGAAAATCCCGCTCATAAAAATTCCATGCCCCTAAAGTAGTGGGCATGGCTTTTTTATTCTCTGCTTACTATCTTGACGTAATGCACCGACTCCAGATGCTCTATCTCGATTATGAGCTTTGACACATCTCCGGTATCTCCCAACACTTCGACGCTTATGGTGAGTGTGGCCACTCCGTTTACCGGCACCGACTGGTGTATGGTCAGGACGTTTGCTCTGTACTCGGCTATGAGCTTAAGCACCTCGGCCAAAAGTCCCGGGGAATCCGCCATCTGCATGACGAAGGTTATGGTCCTCCCCTTGGCGGTGTCGTTGAACTCCATTATGTCGTCCTTATATTTATAGAAGGAGCTTCTGCTGATCCCCTCCCGCTCTACGGCGGCTATGATGCTGAGCTTCGGATCCTGCTCCAGCTTTTTCTTCACTGCCGCCACCTTCAAAAGCACTTCCGGAAGGGCCTTTTCCTTCACGACGTAATAATTCGTCTTCTTGTCCCTGCTCCTCTTTACTTCTTCCATAACATACCCCCCTTAAGGCGCGGATCTATTCGCTGTCGGCCACACGTCTGTCGGGCTTGCCCATCTGAAGCCAGCGGAGATACGCGCTTATAAAGTTGTCTATATCTCCGTCCAACACCGCCTGAGCGTTTCCCGTCTCCTCACCGGTGCGCACATCCTTAACCATGGTATAGGGCTGCAGCACGTAGGATCTTATCTGGCTGCCCCAAGCGATATCCTTTATGTCTCCCCTGATGTCGGAGAGTTTTTCCGCGTGGGCCTGCTCCTTGAGCATGTAGAGCTTTGCCTTCAGCATCTGCATGGCCTTTTCCTTGTTCATGAACTGGCTGCGCTCCTCCTGACAAGCGCATACTATGCCTGTGGGAAGATGCGTTATCCTTACGGCGGAGGAGGTCTTGTTTATGTGCTGTCCACCCGCTCCCGACGCCCTGTAGGTGTCTATCTTAAGATCCGAGGGATCTATCTCTATCTCCGGGTCATCCTCAAGCTCGGGCATAACGTCACAGGAGACGAAGGAAGTCTGTCTCTTGTTCTGAGCGTTGAAGGGAGATATCCTTACCAACCTGTGAACTCCCGCCTCGGATTTCAAGAATCCGTAGGCGTTCTCGCCGTTCACCTGAAAGGTTACGGATTTGATCCCGGCCTCCTCACCCGGCTGATAGTCAAAGACCTTCACGGAAAATCCGTGGGCCTCGGACCAGCGGCTGTACATCCTGTAGAGCATGGAGTTGAAGTCGCAGGCCTCAGTGCCTCCCGCTCCCGCGTTAAGGCTCACCACAGCGTTGTTGGGATCGTACTCTCCGTTAAGGAGCGTTGATATCCTTGTCTTCTCAAGGTGAGAGGAGAAGGAGTTTATCATGGACCTTATCTCTCCTATGAGAGACTTGTCGTCCTCCTCGTCCGCCATCTCCATCATAGTCTCGATATCCTCGTACTCTCTCTCCAGATCCTCCGCAGACTTCACGCTGTCTTTTAAGTATTTTAATTCCTTTACTGTCTTTGTGGAGCTGTCGGGATCATCCCAGAAGCCCGGCTCCTCCATCATCTTTTCAAGCTCGGCTATCCTCTGTTTTTTGCCTGCAAGGTCAAAGTGAATCCCTCACTTCCACCAGTGGTTTTTCCAGATTTGAAAGCTCAAACCGGAACTGTTCAAGTTCAACCAAAAGTGTCACCGCCTTTCAAAAATCAATAATCAAAAACATGTATTATATGAATCGGCAATAAGTTTATATATCAATTATTCTCAGTGCCGGCGGACTCGGGTTTTGCCTCGGCATTGGCCGGGTCTCCGGTATTTTCAGGCTCCTTTACCTCGGGTGCGGGAGCCGCAGGACGAAGCTTCGAGAAGTCTATTACGTCTCCGGGCTTCAGATCCTTTCCGTGGCACTGCTTGAACTTCTTTCCGCTTCCGCAGGGGCAAGGATCATTGGGATATATCCTCTTGACCTGTCTCTTCTTGGGAGTCTGCACGGCGGAGGTATCTCTGTTTGTGCCGGTTATCTTTGCCGCAGGCTCTCTCTCCACCTTCTGCTTCACCTGAATGTGGAACAGTATCCTCACCGTCTCCTCGGTTATGGCCGCTATCATTCCATCAAACATCTCATAGCCGGCCACCTTGTACTCCACGAGGGGATCCTTCTGTCCGTAGGCCATGAGGCCTATGCCCTCTCTGAGCTGTACCATATCGTCAATGTGGTTCATCCACTTGTTGTCTATGACCTTGAGGAGGACTATCCTCTCCAGTTCTCTCATCTGCTCGGGATCCGGGAACTGAGATTCCTTGGCCTCATAAAGCTTTATGGCCTGCTCCTTGAGCATCTGCTTGAGCTCATCCCTGTGGAGCTTCTTGAACGCCTCCTCGCTTATCCTTATGGGCTCGAGGGGTATAATGGGAAGCAGGAGCATATTAAGGGCCTTCATATCCCAGTTTTCAGGGGACTGATCCTCGGGTATATTCATATCCACGGAGTTGTCCACGATATCCTGTATCATCTTGACTATGAGATCCCTCATATTCACACCGTCAAGGACCTTTCTCCTCTCGGCATATATAACGTCTCTCTGCTCGTTGTTTACCTCGTCGAATTTGAGGAGGTTCTCACGGATGCCGAAGTTGTTGCCCTCTATCTTCTTCTGGGCGTTCTCAATGGCTTTTGAGAGCATCTTGTGCTCTATCTGCTCTCCCTCCTCCACTCCCAGCTTCTCGAATACGGACATGAGATTTTCAGCACCGAAAAGTCTCAGAAGATCGTCCTCCAATGACAGATAGAATCTGGATTCTCCGGGGTCTCCCTGACGTCCGGAACGTCCTCTCAGCTGATTGTCTATACGTCTGGACTCGTGTCTCTCCGTACCTATTATCTTAAGGCCTCCCAGCTCTCTTGCCTCGTCGTCAAGCTTTATGTCCGTACCACGGCCGGCCATGTTGGTGGCGATCGTGACGGCTCCGTGGCGTCCCGCCTCGGCAACTATCTCCGCCTCAAGCTCATGGAACTTGGCGTTCAGCACCTTGTGTGGTATGCCGCGCTTTCTCAGCATATTTGACAAAAGCTCCGAGGTCTCTATAGTGATGGTTCCCACCAGAACGGGCTGTCCCTTTCTGTAGGCCTCCTCCACCTCGTTGCAGACCGCGTTGAATTTCTCTCTCTTTGTCTTGAATACGGCGTCCTCATAGTCCTTTCTTATGACGGGCTTGTTGGTGGGGATGACTATTACATCCATGCCGTAAATATTCCTGAACTCCTTCTCCTCCGTCTGAGCCGTACCTGTCATGCCGGCTTTCTTGTTGAACTTGTTGAAGAAGTTCTGGAAGGTTATGGTTGCGAGAGTCTTGGACTCGCGCTTTACCTTCACGTGCTCCTTTGCCTCTATAGCCTGATGGAGTCCGTCGCTGTAGCGTCGTCCGGGCATTATACGTCCTGTGAACTCGTCCACTATGAGTATCTCGTCGTCCTTCACCACATAGTCCTTGTCCCTGTGCATGAGATTGTTGGCTCTCAGCGCAAGGATGATGTTGTGCTGTATCTCAAGGTTCTGAGGATCCGCAAGGTTTTCTATATGGAAGAAATTCTCCACCTTCTTGACGCCCTGCTCCGTGAGGTTTACGGTCTTATCCTTCTCGTCAACTATATAGTCTCCGGTCTCCTCTATGACCTCGCCCATGATGGCATTTATCTTTGAGAACTCTCCGGAGGCCTCGCCTCTCTCCAGCTGCTTTGCTATTATATCGCAGGCCTCATAGAGCTTCGTGCTCTTTCCCGACTGTCCCGATATGATAAGGGGTGTCCTCGCCTCGTCTATAAGCACGGAATCCACCTCGTCTATGATGGCGTAGTCAAGCTCTCTGAGCACCAGCTGCTCCTTATATATGGCCATGTTGTCTCTGAGGTAATCAAAGCCCAGCTCATTGTTGGTGACATAGGTTATGTCGCAGGCATAGGCCGCCTTCCTCTCCTCGGAGTTCATGCTGTTGAGCACGACTCCAACCTTCAAGCCCAAAAACTCATGGACTCTTCCCATCCACTCCGCGTCACGCTTTGCAAGGTAGTCGTTTACAGTGACTATATGTACTCCCTTTCCCGCAAGGGCATTGAGATATGCGGGGCAGGTGGATACTAGGGTCTTTCCCTCACCTGTCTTCATCTCAGCAATACGTCCCTGGTGAAGGACAACTCCTCCGATGAGCTGTACCGGGAAATGCTCCATTCCCAGCACCCTTCTTGAAGCCTCTCTCACTGTGGCAAAGGCCTCGGGGAGTATGTCATCCAAGGTCTCCCCCTCGGCAAGACGGGCCTTGAATTTATCCGTCTGAGCTCTCAGCTCCTCGTCGGACTTTGCCGTCATCTCGTCACGCATAGCGATTATCTTGTCAACGATGGGATATATCCTCTTTAACTCTCTCTCGCTGTGAGTTCCAAATATTTTTTCTACAAGATTTGCCATTACTGTCTCCTGTCGTCATCTTACTTTATAATTATACTTTCTCCGAGTATAATTCAACTTATGTATTCTAACACCTTAATTTGCAATATTCAACTTTATCCTCCATTATTAAAAGAAAATTTACAAGTATGAAATATCTTCGTAATCATCTTTATAATAAGTTTTGACATTTTGATTTTTTTTTATATTAATTCCCTCGTATTTTTGTGCATTTTGTAGTATAATCGTATTATCCTAATACAGAAGGGAAGTGGCACTATGAAATTTAATATAATAGGACGAAATATCGAGATCACTCAGGGGCTCAGAGAATCCGTGGAGAAGAAGCTGGGGAAGCTTGGCAAGTACTTCTCGGACGACACCACAGCCAACGTTACCCTGTCCGTCCAGAGAGAGATGCACACCATTGAGGTTACCATCCCCGTAAAGGGCTCCATCATAAGAGCCGAGGAGGCCTCCACGGACATGTACGTATCCATCGATCTGGTGGAGGAGATAATCGAGAGGCAGATAAGGAGACACAAGAAGAAACTCATCGACAGGACTCAGAGCGCCGAGGCCTTCTCCAGTCTGTTTATCGAGGAGGAAGAGCCCGACTTTGACGATGATGAGATCAAGATAGTGAAGGTTAAAAAATTCGATTTCAAGCCCATGGATCCCGAGGAGGCATGCCTGCAGATGGAGCTTTTGGGACACAGCTTCTTTGTATTCAAGAATGCCGAGACTGACGAGACCTGCGTGGTATACAAAAGAAAGAACGATACCTACGGGCTCATAGAGCCCGAAAATTAAACCGGGCCATACATTTAAATGATTTAACCATTAAGCTGTAAATCTCGGAGTATAAGCTCCGAATATAAAACTCTCATATGTCCTTCGGGGTCGGAAAGGCCCGATCCCCACGAAAGGATATATGAGAGTTTTTTGTGTCTGTTTTCTATTCTGTAATGAAGGTTCCCGCCATATAGGGAGTCCTGTAATATGCGTCCGATATGATGATGCCCGTGTCCGGATTTGAGGAGTGTATTACCTTGCCGTCGCCTATGTATATGGCCACATGGTTGATATAGTCTCCGCTGGCATAGAACAGAAGATCCCCGGGCTTTATCTCATCGAAAGAGAGCCTCGTGCAGTTCGCCGCCTGAGACCGGCTGTCTCTTCCTGTGTCTATACCGAAATACTCGAATATCTTCATGACGAATCCCGAACAGTCGGCTCCATTTGTGAGGGAGGTCCCGCCGTAGACATAGGGGTTGCCCAAAAACTGCTTCGCGTAAGCGACTATGGCCTCTCTCTTTGCGGTGGTAACGGCGCTCTCCGCCTTCACAACGGGGCTTGAATTTCCGGAAACCGTTCCGGGGCCGCCCTGAGATCCACCTATTATAGTCACTCCGGGTTCCGGAGCTCCCGTGTTTATGTTTACAGTGCTCTGCCCCGTGTCAGGCGCAGTTCCCGCGGCGTCCGTGCCTGTCACAGGCTCGGGGGCGTCAACGCTTATGGAAGCCGCATTGTCCGTCTCCGGATTTGCGGCTATCACCGCCTCCTTATATCTGTTTACCGCAGCCTCTGCATTCTGCTTAAGCTCCGCTTCCTCTCTCTGCTTTTCCGCTTCCTGTGCCACGGAGACCGCCTCCTTGAACACCATCTTCGTCTCCGCGTAGTCCTTAGATATATATCCTACCAGATCGCTGTCCACCTGAACCTTGTAAAAGCCGTCCTGCTCTCCCAAAATGACGTAGACCTCTCCGGTCTGCAGCCTCGTAAGCACATTACTCTGAGTGTTGGGCTCCTGTCTCAGGTTGAGGTCGCTGCCGGTGATGGTGCCGTAAAGCGTTCCCACCTGGGCGGCTATCTCCTCCGCCGCCTCTCCTGTGATGAAATACTCGGCCTTTATATAGCCCTCAAGCTCACCGGATCTTATGTGATACCACTCGCCGCCTTCGCCATCTACAGAGTCAAGTATGGACGCGGCGCAGTTATTGTAAATCTTTCCCAGTATCTGAGAGGAGGTGTTGGCCTC
>CALWLK010000090.1 GCA_944381505.1 uncultured Lachnospiraceae bacterium | reverse complement strand
ATCTTCTGAAGGTCTCAAGAACGTATCGAATATAGCTTCCCTGCCCCTTCACTGAGGTGTTGAGCTTCCCGTCGGAGAAAGCCCCTGCTCCTCCCTCTCCGAACTGCACATTCGTCTCAGGATCCATGGCCCCCGTCATGAAGAATTCTTCCACCGCTGCGGCTCTGTCCTCGATTTTCGAGCCTCTCTCGATAACTATGGGCTGAAGTCCTGCCTCCGCAAGTATCAGAGCGCAGAAAAGCCCGCAGGGACCGGCTCCCACCACAACAGGCCTGTCTGTAAATGGCGGTTCTTCGGGATAGGATATCCTTAGGGGTATAGTCTCCTCATAGCATACGTCCCTGTTTTTAAGCTTTTTTATGTAGGCCTTCTCCGTCTCCGCGTTGGGGCCTGTGACAGAGTCCGAGAGCTTTACGTCCACGATATATGAAAACAGTATGTCATCCTTTTTCCTCGCGTCCGCAGAGCGCCTGACTACTCTCAGCTTTCGGATGCTGTGAGGCTCCGTCTTGAGTATTTGAGCACACTTTTTTTTGAGTTTTTCCTCTCCGCAGTCAAATATGGAGAGCTTTACTTGATTGATCCTTATCATTATCTTGTCTTTCCGGCTTATCTGTGTCTTTCCGGTCATTACCTTCTTATCGTTTAAAAAAAGTCTTTTAAATACCGCATTGTCTATTTGAGGGCGTTATTTTCAAATATTTCGGGATAGTTCTTCTTTGCGTGTCTCTCTGCCGCGCTTCTTCCCGCAATCACCCCTGTGGACCAAGCCCACTGAAGGTTGTAGCCGCCGCAGTCTCCGTCTATATCTATGAGTTCCCCCGCGAAATACAGATCTGAAATTATCTCGGATTCCATCGTATCGGGGTCTATCTCCCTTGCGTCTATACCTCCCACCGTGCACTGGGCATTATCAAAGCCCGCTGTGTCCTCCACGGCGACAGTAAGGCCCTTTAAAATACGCGAAAGCTTTTCAATATCTCTCTCCTCCAGACTGTATATCCCTATGTGGGGCTTTATGGAGGCAAGCCTCAGTATAAGCCTTGCGAGCTTGTCATTTAAAAGGCCGTTAAAGAAGTATTCCATGGTCCTGTCCGAGAGATGATCGGCTCTGCTGTCAAGAAGCTCCATAACCTCCTCCATGGAGTACTCAGGCATAAGGTCAAGCCTTGCCCTGACCTGCTTTCCCATCTTGAGCGCTATTGATGCATACCTTGAAAGCTGGAAGACAGGGATTCCGGATATGCCCTCTCCTGTGAACTGGACCTCTCCCGAGGCAAAGTATGAGGAGCCTATCTTATCCTCCGACAAAAATCCGAAATTGTCCGCAGGCCCCTCTATATGCCTTGCAAGGCGGTATTCCTCGCTGTGCTCCTCATGGCCTGTGGAATTTATCAGAAGTTCCACCCTGCACTCATGTCTCACGCCCTTTATATCCTTAAAGAAGCCGGCCGCGCACTTTAAGGGGCAGAGAGCGGGAAGAAATCCCCACATCGTATGCCCGAAGGCGCAGGGGAAATCAAAGCCGCTGCCGTCCGAACCTGTGGCAGGGGATGCCCTTCCCCCTGTGCAGACTATAAGAGCATCCGACTTGTAGGAGGCGTTCTCCGCATCCACAACAAAAAGCGAGGTGCAGGGAGAAGTATTTATGTGGGCCACGCTTCTCACCTTGCAGGAGGTTATAAAGCGCACGTTATTGGCGTCCGCCTCCTGCTTCAAGGCTCTAAGCACCGAGGAGGCCTGATCGCTCATGGGATAGACATAGAAGCTGTCGTCATAGGCGTATCTGCGAAGCTTGGGCTCCACGCCTATCTCCCTGAAAAATCTAATCGTGTCCTCATAGCCGAAGTTATTGAGTACCTTTTCGGCAAATCCTGCGTCCGAGAGGCTGTGATACCTGCTTTTGAATTCGGAGGCACGGGCCGTATACGAATTTGTGTAGTTGCAGCGGCCGTTTCCGGTGGCGAGGAGCTTTTTTCCTATATTTTCGCTGTGCTCAAGGACAGTGACCTCCGCCCCCTTTCGCGCGGCGGCAATGGATGCGGCAAGTCCCGAGGCTCCTCCGCCTATTATTATCACCTTTTTTTTCTTCATATCTCCACCTCCCAAAGCCCTTCGGCCTTAAATGGAAAAAACGATCCCCTTCACGGAGGCGTATATCCCCGCAAACAGCGCCACGCCGCCTATCACAGGGATGGCACAGCCGAGCCTCGACTCATAGAAGCCTGCAGGCACAGCCAAGCTGTAGAGAAACAGAGCCGCAAAGACCACAGCCCCTGCCGAAAGCGCTGCCAAAAGCGGCTTTGTGAATATCTCCGCGGTACGTTTTCTCATGCGTATATGCCTTTTTATGCACATATTGTTCAAGAGAGCCATAACCGCCGCAAAAACTATATTTGCCGCCACCACTCCGTATATTCCCGCTTCTGTGAGAAATATCAAAGCCGTCAAAACTATAACATGTATTATAAGAGCTGTGACAGAGTTCATCACAGGTTCTCCCGCATGTCCCATGCCCTGAAGTATTCCGGTAGTGACTGCGGCATATGCGAAGAAGAGTATGAAGACCGCTCCAAGGGCTGTAACGCCCTTAAGCGGAGCTATGTCCTCCCCTCCGAAGAAAAGCCTGCACATGGGCTCTGAAAGCACAGCCATACATATGCATCCCGGTATTGCGGCGGAGAGAGTTCCCCTCGTTCCCCGCCTTATGGCGGATACTATCAGCTTCTTATCTCTTAAGGCCGTGCCCCTTGATAAGAGCGGTATGAGGGCTGCACCTGTAGAATTCAATGCAAGCTGCAATATATAAAATATAACAGCGAATTTCGCGAACACGCTCCACATAGCGTAAATGTCCCCGGTATGTCCCGCTATGGGATTCAGAGCTGAAAAAAGAAATTCGTCTGCAATTATAGTCACGTTGAAGAAAACCGCGCACAAAATGATCGGAAGCGCCTGAGAACCCAAGGCGGACTTTATGTGTGCCGAAGACTCTCTCCTCTTTGACCTCTCGGAATTTATCCTGAGATCAGCCTCCTTTTTCCCAAGCACATAGGCTGCAGACAGGAATACGAGAGCGGCAAAGGCTCCGATGGAAACTCCGTATATGGCTCCCGCCGCACCGAAGGCTCCCCTAAAGGAGGTTGTGTCATATATCAGATCCGCCTTATACCCCTGCTCCGCCATCCTTACGGAAAGGATGACCGCGCATACCGCGCTGACAAGGTGCTCGGGTATCTGAGAGGCCACCGTGAGCCTTGTAAGGCCTATGCCCTGAAAATACCCCCTCAGCACTCCC
>CALWLK010000089.1 GCA_944381505.1 uncultured Lachnospiraceae bacterium | reverse complement strand
TGTATAATCCACTTTTCATGATACCTGCGCTATCCATGTAATACCAATTTCCATCTACGTCATCTTGGATCCACCCAGTAGCATAGGTTCCATCATCATATTTGTACTTCCATGAACCATCTGCCTGTGTCTCCCAAAACCTACTGTAAGGAAGATTGGATTGCTGTTCTGCCGCCATTGCCGTAATGGATGTCATGCTATTCATATAATCCATTAAAGGATTGTTCTGTACTATAGGAGCTCCAAATAAACTTATCATGACTCCAGTCGTCACTATCACACGTCTCAACATTTCCATCACCTCATATTTGATATCTGATCATATTATATAAATTCTGTTATTCGTATTCAATATATTTATCACAGATTTAAGTGATATAAATATGCCGAATCGTGGTGGATATGCTGCCGCGGGGGAGGCGTTGAAGGGAGGGACGAGCGGAGCGGCGGAGCGCGGAGACGAGCCCGCCCGAAAACGCCGACCGAGGCAGCTGACCCGAAGTCAGGGCTTAGCATTGCCCCTGACTTCGGTGTCATGTACCACCTCCCTGCTGACCCTCGTAAAATCAGCCTTTCCGACCCCTTCCTCTGGTACAACTACTTTTGTACCACCTCTGCCTCCTGTGCCACGTTAGCGTTCTGCTCCTTCGTAATCTTTTCAAAATTTCCTCTCAGGATATCCTCCGCGGATCTATTCATACAGTTACACAGCGCCAGAAAGAAATCAAACCTCATAGTTTTTTTAATATAATCAATTTTCTTCTCTTCGGCTTTCTGTGCCTTATAGGAGTAATCTCTATCTTTTTTTCCGTTGAAATTTTGGGTCGCCCATTTTCCTTTTTTATTCATATACTCTATTGCACCCAAAATATTCTCAAGAGCCTTATCAATATCATAAGGATTGGGATTGGGATTGGGATTGGTAACCTCTTTTCTCTCAAACATTCCTTCTACCGAAATTCCCTGTTTGTTGGCTAATTCAATCACAAACTTTATTGGCATCTGCCTTATACCGTTTTGATAGGATTTCCAAGTATTTTCGTTAACCCCCATTCCCTCCTTACTAATTATTATATCTTTTTTTTCGTACACCGCCAGACGAACATTCTCTACTACTGAATTCAAGTTGTATGGCCTCATCATAATGCTTTCCTCCTTGGGATTTTCTTATGAGGCCTTATATTTCTATGTATAGGAGGGGAATAGAGAGTATGTATCCATCAAAAAAATCGACTGTATATTATTGAAGGGACTGTATATCGCATTAGAACGAATCTTACTTAAATGAATGCTCTATATCTGTTTTTGAAATAATCCTCTCGTTTTTTGCTCGATGTTCGGCTTAAATCCTTTAATCGAAAAAACTCTAAATTTCCTATGATTTTTTAAAGTCGGTACGCTATTTCGTGGTTTCCTTGGACTGGCTCTAATATACTGGTGACAAATTCCAAGAAAGGAGGAAAAGCTTATGGGAATAAAGCTTAGAGACCTGTCTCTGAACACAGCCGCTATCAATGCAGCCGATCTGCCTGATGATAACGTGCAGGCTATCGGCATCAGAGATGCAGCCGCTCAGAGGGTCGCAGATGATAAGCCCGAGGAGCCATTGCTTTATATCACGATGCTGGCCGCAAACGGCGGCACCATAAATATAAAGCTGCCCTTGTCCGATAAGAACAAGGATAAAGCCGAGGCTCTTAAAGCTCAGCTTCGTAAGCGCGGCGTTGTCGTGATAAAGCTTATAAAGCCTGTTATCAGGGCTTACGCCATGAAGCGTAGCGATGGGTCTATCCTTGAAGGCGTTTCCGTTAAAGCGGACACCTTTGAGATACCCGATGAGGATGCCGACCTTTTCGGCAACTAAAAAAAGCGGGCGGCCTTCCGCCGCCCAAAATTTTTATTATTTGGAGGAAAAAAATGAACATTTATTACTTAATTGTTTTTATTGTAATTATTCTGCTGGTTATGCTTTTTTTAATAATCGGCAGAATGCTTATCAACTCGACGATTTTTATAACCGACTGGGAGCCTCATCTCTCCACATGGTTCAAGAGGTTTTTGAGATCATTAAGAAACGTGTTGAGCTATATTTGGCATAAGATATTAAAGCCATTCGGAAAAGCTCTTATCGGTGCCATTAGCGCAATAACCAAATGGGCGAATACCGCGAGCAAGAAAAATCAAATAGCATTAAATAACCAAAAGGCTTTGAGCCTTCAGCCGAGCTTGCTGAATGGTGCGTGGTATTTACTGAGCAAGTATCCTATGCCGCAATATTGCGCACTGGATTTAACGATGCCGACTTCTATAATGTATATTGGTAATAGGCAGTATGATATAAGCTTTTTTTTACAGGTACCACAGCAGCTTCAGCCTTTAATAATGAGGCAAACTATTCCCGCAGCGTTTAATCAAGCACTTGTTACTGAAAAGCAAATTTTGCGGCAAACCCATGGACAAAGCGCCTTGTCATATTGCCCGGGATTATTCCGCATTCGCGCTTTGGTTCGCGTATACCAACTCCCCGGGGTGACTACGAATATTAATTTTATTATAGCGGTGTAGTGATGAGCACCTCTGATATTTTAAGATCGCGCAAATGGATGCTGACTTTTCAAACCAAACATTTGGAGGACGGATGGACTCACGATGCCATAAAAGCGGCTTTGGAACCCCGTAAGCTACAATACTGGGCTATGTGTGATGAGATCGGCGGCGAGACGGAAAAAGCTCATACCCATCTGATCATATACAGAAAAAGCCCTGTCCGCGCATCCACCCTCCGCGAGACGTTCCCCTCCGTTCACATGGAGCCCCTCAAGGGAACCATGGCGGAGGCTCGGAACTATCTTTTAAAGAGCGGCAAGTATGCCGATACCGATAAGGCTGAGACTTCGGTCGAGGGCACATTTGAGGAACAGGGCGAACTGCCCGAGGAGAAGGGGCAAGGTGCCCGCAGCGATCTGGAACTGATGATGGATATGGTCAAGGAGGGTTACTCCGATCTGGAAATCGTGGAGGCGATACCCTCCTTCGTCCTCAAGATATCCTCCGTCCAGAAATATCGGCAGCTGATACTTGAGGAAAAAGCTCACAAGTACAGAGCGATGACCGTGATCTACATATACGGCTTGACGGGCAGCGGTAAGACCAGATCAGTATATGAGGCGCATAAGGACGACCCGACTTCGATATATACAATTAATTCCTATAACGGCAACGGGCTTTTCGACGGCTACGACAGCTCCAAGGTCAAAGTCCTGTGCCTTGACGAGTTCCGCAGCAGTCTCCCCTTCAATCTGCTCCTCGCTCTTACCGACGGGCAGTATCAGGTGATAAACTGCCGATACTCGAACCGCATCGCAACCCATACGACGGTATATATAATCTCAAATATACCGCTCCACGAGCAGTACAAGGAATTCCAGAAAAACGAACCCGAAAGCTGGCGGGCGCTGCTCCGCCGCATCACTACGATACGTCATTTTTATGCCGTCGGAAAATTTCACGATTACACGGTGGAGGAATACGAGACTGCCCGCATTCACGGAGGACTTGACTGGGAGTTCGTTGATGTCGGCGATACTCCCTTTGCCGATAATACCGAGGAACCCGAGTTCATCAACGATGGCTTTGAAAAATAATTGATTATGACAGAACACAGTCGGTAATCAGATTATAAAACGGTTCCGACCGTTACAGATATATGCCGCAAGGCTCAGATATATATTGCCGCTGTGTTTCCGTTCGGAGGAAACACATGCGAAATAATAATGATATTCAAACTCAGATCTCAAAATCTGTAAAATCGGATAACATTTCTTTAATGCAGCAATTATTGAATAACCCTGTCGCTGCTGATATAATCAACTTGGACTCAAAAGAACTGCTCAAATTTATAGACATGACAAAAAAGTTTAAACATGAGCAGGAACTATTAAAACAGCACCTTGAAAAATATCATATTTGGGAAAACAGCAAGGGCGTTTTCCTCTCATATCTTCCTGCTCCTGATAAACTCAATAACAGAAAACCTGTTACTGCGAAAACTAAAGAAAAACTGGAGCGCAAGATCATTGACTTTTATCTTGATCTGGAACGAGTCGAAAAAGAAAACAGCGAAAAAGCGATGCTCTCGACCTTGAGGAAAATATATCCTCACTGGCTGCAAATGAAATCTCTTGAGACTACCGCCAGTAGCTACATCCGCCGCATCGACAACGATTGGCATAAATATTATCTTGATACTCCTGTTATTGATGAGGATATAAGAGATTTTACACGAGCTCGCCTTCGTGAATGGGCATTACAGATCATCAGGGAGCACTCCCTTACCAAGAACCAATACTACAACATGGCCGTTATAATCCGACAATGCCTTGATTATGCTGTTGAGCAAGGGGTCATATCCGAGAACCTGTATAATTCCTTCAAAATCGACGGTAAGCTGTTCAGGAAAATCAAAAAGCCCGAGGACAGCACTCAGGTATTCCTTACCGACGAACGACCGCTTATAGAGGCCGAGGCTTGGAAGGATTTCGAGCAAACAGGATGTACAGTCGCGCTTGCCATTCCGTTGGCATTTCAAACAGGACTTCGCCTCGGCGAACTGGTAGCACTGAAATCTACCGATGTATGCCGCGACGGCAAGTATCTGCATATACAGAGGATGCGGCAGAAGGTGGAAAAGCAGCTACCCGATGGAAACTGGCAACCCTGCGAATGGCAGAATGTGGAGCACGCTAAGACCGCTGCGGGAGACCGTTATGTATTTTTGACCGAGGAGGCAAGGCGCATTATCAGGTGCATCATAGACAGGAACAAGGAGAACAATGCCGTGTACGATAATTATCTGTTCCTCAAGAATGGCAAAAATATTACCCCGAGAGCAATCACGACGCGTATAAGCAAGTATTGCAGATATGCGGGCATCTCCGATAAGAGTATGCACAAGATCAGGAAAAGCTATATATCATCTCTGCTTGATGCGGGAATAAATATCAACGAGATAAGAAAACAAGTCGGGCACGAGGATGAGCGAACGACCTTGCACAACTATTGCTTTAATCGAAATATTGAAAGCGAAAATGAAAAAGAAATAGAAAAAGCGCTTGCTATATGATAACTCTATCAAGCTCTATCATCTGCACGAGGTGACATTCAAGCATAAAAACAGCGGAAACCCTTATTTTACGGGCTTCCGCTAACAAATAAAAAGAGCGCGAGACGGGGATCGAACCCGCGACCTTCGCCTTGGCAAGGCGACGCTCCACCACTGAGCCACTCGCGCAGAAATCATATATATTTGAAAAATCCGAATGCCTCAGGCAGGAATCGAACCAGCGACACAAGGATTTTCAGTCCTTTGCTCTACCAACTGAGCTACCGAGGCATGACCCCGATTATTATCAAGGGCAACGGTGATATTTTACATTCTTTTTATGATTCTGTCAAGGCTTTAGCTGAATTTTTCCTATATTTCTCGGAGCCTTCACTAAAGCCTTGAGCTTTCAAACTTATGGGCAGGAGAGGGCTTCAGAGAACATGGTGACCCCTGCTATACGTCCTTTTCCACGTCCTTGAGATTATATTCCTCCTCCGCCCAGTTTATATATACCTTCGCACAGTAGGGGGCAAGCCTGCATCTGAGCTCGCCGTTTTTCGTGCCTCTGTGGTGGAGGCCCACATTGTAGCGGCTGCTGTCGGCCTCTATGACTCTCGTCACAGTCATGTTGTCGTCTATTCCGAGCTTCCACAAGGGGAGAGTTATCTCCTGAGTGCTGTCTCCTGCGTTTACCACCACCGCCGCCGCATGCTTTCCGAGCATCCGTCCGTAGGCTATTATATATTTTCTTGAGTAAAGCTTCAAAAAAGAGCCCCGCCTGAACACAGGATTTTTATGGAGATTTATCATGTAGGTGTGGAAGTCCAAAATCTGATGGTTCTCTCTGCCCCAGGGATAGGTCCTTCTGCTGTCAGGATCCGTCCACCCGCAGACTCCCACCTCGTCTCCGTAATATATGGTGGGTGCCCCGGGAAGGGTCATCTGCATCACCACAGCTCCGCTGAACAGGCCATAGTTTATATCCTTCTCCGCTTCCTCGGACCCCATTCCCGAAAGTCTCCCGACCTTCTTGTTGGTCCTTGTAAGGAATCTGCTGTGATCGTGGTTGCTGAGTTCGTTCATGGCGGAGTACAGAGACAGTACGTTAAAGTTTTTCTGCGCCGCCGACATAGCCTCAAAGAAGGCGTCTCCATTTCCGCAGAGCTCCTCGCTGAAGCTGTCGCTGTGTTTCTCCATTCCCGTAAGGAAATAGCTCACGGGATCCATAAAGGCATCGTAGTTCATCACAGTGTCCCACCGGCTCCCGTCAAGCCAAGGTGACGCGTCTCCATAATGCTCCGCTATTATACAGGCATCCGGATTTATCTTCTTTACCGTCTTTCGGAATTTCCTCCAAAAGCTGAGATTGTACTCCCTGCTGTGTCCGAGATCCGCAGCCACGTCAAGCCTCCATCCGTCCGCATTGTAGGGGGGCTTTAACCACCGTCTCGCTATGTCCAGTATATATTTCTCACATTTTCCCGTGGCCTCGTAGTTGAGCTTTGGAAGGGTCTCCATGCCCCACCACTTCTCGTAGCTGTCGTTGTCGGGCCACGCTTCCCTCCTGTCGTCCTCGAAATGAAAGAAATCGTGATACGCGCTGTCCGCGGCCTCAAAGGCTCCCTTCTCGTAGCCCTCCTCGGCTCTGTAAAGCTTTTCTCTGTTCATCATGTGATTGGAGGAGCCGCAGTGATTGAAAACTCCGTCCACGATAACTCTGATACCTTTCTCGTGACATTTCTCCACCAATTGCCTGAAACATTTGTCCGACTCTCTGAGGTTCTCCCTTGAAGTGCTTATCTCCCCGTAGCTCTCTCCCTCCTTGATCACTCCGAGATGAGGATCTATGTGCTCATAGTCCTGGCAGTCGTACTTGTGATTGGAGGGTGACACGAATATAGGGTTGAGATACAGGGCCTCCACTCCCAGATCCTTGAAGTAATCAAGCTTCTCCTCTATTCCCTTCAAGTCGCCCCCGTAAAATCTCGCCACATCAAAGGGGGCTATGGGTTCGTCCCAGGAGGAAGCGCTCCTTGCCTCCTCTCCGAGATAGCTGTACTCTCCGTCTCTTACGTCGTTACTCCGGTCTCCGTTATAAAACCTGTCCGGAAATATCTGGTAGATGACTGCTCCCACCAGCCACTCAGGCACGGAAAAATCAGGGAGCACGGAAAAAGCGTCTCTCGCTCCGAACTCCGGCATCTCATCGGAAGCCCCTCCCTTCGAGTAAAACACCGTCTCCTCTCCCTTTGAAAGCTTAAAGCAATATTTGAAACCGCCCTCCGGCGCTGTAAGGCTCACCCTGAAATACTCGAAGTATCTGTCCTCGGTCTCAGGCTCCATGGAAAGCTCTGCAAAGGAGCCGTCCTCACAGTCCTTCCCCCTGTATATCAGGCAGACTCTCTCTATATTTCCCTTTACAGCCCGAAGCCTTATACAAACCTCCTCATTGCTCTTTACAAAGAGGGGAGTGCGAAAGTTCTCCGTCTCGTCCGAAAATATTTCGTCTCTTATGATGCTGTCATAAAATAAATTACTGTCCATATATTCAGCAAAATCTTCCTGTGCTTCGTCCTTCTGTTTTTTCAACACATCAGGCCATGATGCCTGTTGTGAGACAATTATACCATAGCTTGTCCTTTATTTACAAAAAACTTTAAAGACAAAATGAAAGAGCCGACGGGGTAGTCGGCTCTTTCAGGAGAAGGTATTTCGTTTCTTATGGGGTGTAGCAAAACTATATAATATTGGGGGTTACGTCTATTATAATAACAAAACCCGCCCTTTCTGTCATGATTTAGTTTAAATAAAATTTTTTTGAACTTAATTCAGCATTTATCTAAGTTGCACAATTTTTACTCAAACAATTTGTTGAACTCGTCTCCGGTAAGCCTTTCTTTCTCCAAGAGAAGCCGGCAGCTCTTTTCGAGGACATCTCTGTGAGCGAGGATTATCTCCTTTGCATTTCGGTAGCAGTCGTCCACAAGAGCCCTTATCTCCTCGTCTATGAGGGTGAGTATCTCGTCCCCGTAGCTTCTGGAGTGAGCTATGTCATAGCCCAAGAACACATCGTCCCCGTTGTCGTCGTAGTTTATCATGCCTATCTTGTCGCTCATGCCGTACTGCATCACCATGGCTCTGGCTATCTTCGTGACCTGGCGTATATCCTGAGAAGCCCCTGTGGTAATGTCCTCGCATACCAGCTCCTCGGCTATCCTTCCGCCCATGGCTGCCATCATCATGTGCTTGAGCTGCCCCTTTGTCACCATCATGTCATCCTTGTCGGGGAGGGGCATGGTGTAGCCCGCGGCTCCCTCGCCCGTGGGGATTATGCTTATCATGTGCACAGGACCCACGTCCTCAAGCTCGTGGAACAGTATGGCATGTCCGGTCTCATGGTAGGCGGTGATCCTCTTGTCTCTGTCGCTTATGACTTTGGACTTCTTCTCCGTTCCTATTCCGGTCTTTATGAAGGCCGAATCTATATCCTCCCTGCCTATCTTCTCCTTGCCCTTGGCGGCGGCCTCTATGGCCGCCTCGTTCAGGAGATTCTCCAGATCCGCCCCGGTAAAGCCCGCGGTGGTCCTCGCTATCCTCAGAAGATCCACGTCCTCCCCTAAAGGCTTGTTCTTTGCGTGAAGCTCTAAGATCTCCTTTCTTGCCTTGACGTCGGGTATCCCCACCGTCACCTTCCTGTCGAACCTTCCCGGCCTAAGGATAGCGGGATCCAAAATATCCGCTCTGTTGGTGGCGGCCATGACGATTATTCCCAGGTTGGGAGTGAAGCCGTCCATCTCCACAAGGAGCTGGTTAAGTGTCTGCTCCCTCTCGTCGTGGGAGCCTCCCAGTCCCGTGCCTCGCCGCCTTGCCACCGCGTCTATCTCGTCTATGAATATGATGCAGGGAGCGTTGGCCTTTGCCTCGGCGAACAGGTCTCTCACTCTCGCCGCTCCGACTCCCACGTACATCTCCACAAAATCAGATCCGGATATGGAGTAGAAGGGCACGTCGGCCTCCCCGGCCACGGCCTTTGCAAGGAGGGTCTTTCCCGTTCCGGGCACGCCCACAAGGATAATCCCCTTGGGTATCCTGGCTCCCATATCTCTGAATTTGAGGGGATTTTTGAGGAACTCCACTACCTCCTTAAGCTCCTCCTTCTCCTCGTATAGGCCGGAGACATCCTTGAAGCTGAGCTTGTTGTCCACCGCAAGCCTCGCCCTGCTCTTTCCGAAATTGAGCATGCCGGAGTTGCGGCCTCCCTGACCTGCTCCTGCTCTCATATTGAGGAAGGATATGATAAATACCACCAGCACCACCGAAAGCACCGTGGGCAGCACCATGCCGAGGACTTGTCCGCCGCGGCTTATGTCCTCCATATAGAAGTCTATGTTTTTCTCCGACAGCTCCATGGAGAGCTCGTTTACATCAGGCACATAGGCCTTCACAGCCTCATCGCTCTTAAATACTATGGTGACGGAGCCTGTGGGCACCTCCGCATTCTGCTCTATCCTCACCTCCGAGATGTCCTCGGGCTTATCAAGGTAGCTTTCAAGGGCCTCGTTTGATATCTTGTTGGTAAATATCTCAAAGGGCATTGACAGAAGCAGCAGCATCACAGCCATCAACACGAAAAACATCCATTGTATCTTTGCGTTCTTTTTAGTCATTGAATTCCACCACTCCTATATAGGGAAGATTTCTGTGCTTCTGATCGTAGTCGAGGCCGTAGCCTACGACAAATTTGTCCGGTATGGTGAAGGCCACGTAGTCGGCCTTTATGTCCCTTGTGCGCCTCGAGGGCTTGTCAAGGAGCGTGCAGAGCTTTATGGTCTTGGGATTTCTGTCCCTCAAAAGGTCCATAAGGTAGGAGAGGGTGTTTCCCGTGTCCACTATATCCTCCACCACAAGGACGTTCTCCCCCTCTATGCTCTCGTCAAGGTCCTTTATTATCTTCACCACTCCCGAGGACTCGGTGCCCGCCCCGTAGCTTGAGACGGACATAAAATCCATGGTCACCTCCGATGAAAGATGCTTTGCAAGCTCTGTCATGAAGAACACTCCGCCCTTCAAGATGCAGACAAGCCTGATGCTCTCTCCCCGGTAATCTCTGTTTATACTCTCCGCAAGGCTTTTTATGCCCTCCGACACTTCTCTCTCATCTATAAGCTTCTCAATCCTGTAATTCATTCCTCGTCTCCCATATCTTTAGAGCCCGCCTTAAATATGACGGTCCTTCTGTATCCGTTTATGAGCTTCACCCCTCCGGGGAGGTCTGTCCTTGTTCCCTTCCCCTTAAAGAAAGCCTTGTCTATATCCTCAAAATGCACTCTGCTCCAGTCCTTAAGGCCTATCCCCAAGCGCTCAATGCAATTCATTATAACATATATCCTGAATATGCGCTCCCGGTCTTTTACAAATCCGTGGGGGATATCCGCCTTTTCCTCCGAAAAGCTCACATTCCGGTCCACCGCCTCCTCGGCCTGACGTCTTATGAAGGCGTCGGCCTCAGCCGCGTCCTCCGACAGCTCCTTTAAGTGCAGAGAGCTCCTCTCGTTTATCTCCCTCTTAAGGAGGGGAAGTATCTCGTTTCTGAGCTTGTTTCTCGTATAATCGTTTTCGAGATTGCTGGAATCGGTGACAAAGCCTATGCCCTTTTCCTTCGCATAGCTCAAAATATCCTCCTTGTCCACGTCTATGAGGGGCCTTATGATATTTCCCCTCTTTGCGCTTATGCCGGAGAGCCCCTTAAGTCCGCTGCCTCGAAGTATGTTAAGAAGCACTGTCTCCGCCAGGTCATCGGCGTGATGGGCCGTGGCTATGAGGCCTCCCTCGGGAGTCTCCTCCTCCAGTATCTCATATCTCTTTATCCTTCCGGCCTCCTCCAAAGAGAGTGACCTCTCCCTTGCGAAGCCTCCCACATCCTCTCTGTGCACCGAAAGCTCCACCTGAAGCTTTCGGCAGAGCTCCCTGCAAAACTCCTCGTCTCTGAGGGCCTCCTCGCCCCTGAGACAATGGTTTACGTGCACCGCCTTAAGGCGTATTTTCAGAAGCCTCTCAGTGCCCTTCAAGACTCTCAGAAGGCACACGGAATCCGCCCCTCCCGAGAGCCCTACGACCACGGTCTCTCCTCCATGGATAAGCTCTCTTTTTCTTATGGTCCTTAAGATCCTTTCTGTGAAGCGATCCATCAGGGATCCCCTTTCTGTCTAAATCAAAAAGCTGCCGGTATCTTTAATATCAGCAGCCCCTTTAATCTTCCGATTCCTTTAAAATTATCTCGTCGGGATTCACCAAGCCGAGCTTTTCCTTGGCTACCTCCTCGATATACTGTTTTGTCTTTACGTATACCTTATACTCGTTGAGCTCATTCGTCCGGTTCTCCTCGGCCTCTATCTCTCCCTCAAGCCGTTCCTCTCTCTGAATGTAGCTCTGCTCCCGCTCCTTCAAGCTTATGCTCCTCACTCCTATGACCGCGGCAAGGCTGGCCACCACCACTGTGATGCCCAATAGAGCTATTCTGTTTACCGGATCCCGCCTTCTCTTTACTGCCATAAGCCCGAAACCCCGCTTAGCATTTTAATTAGAATTGAGCTGCCGCTCCCGAAGCGACAGCTCTTGGATCTCAAAAGAATTTTACAGATATCTGAAAAGCTCCGCGGCCTCGTCCTTTCTCACCACCTCCTCGGTGGATATGACCTCGGCCTTCACGGACTTTTCTCCGAATCTGATCTCTATCACGTCCCCGGGCTTCACCTCATAGGAAGCCTTCCTGACCTCTCCATTTACGCTGACTCTGCCGGCATTGCAGGCATCGCAGGCCACGGTCCGTCTCTTTATCAGACGTGAAACCTTTAAGTATTTATCAAGGCGCATGATTACTTGTTGTTTACATTGTCCTTAAGAGCCTTTGCCGCTGTGAACTTGGGAGCCTTGCAAGCCTCTGACTTCATGGTCTCACCTGTTCTGGGGTTCCTTACGGTCCTTGCGGCTCTCTCTGTAACCTTGGAGCTTCCGAGATCGGGGATCTGTACCTTTCCTCCGTTCTTAAGCTCTTTATGGACAGCTGCTGTGAGGGACTTGATGACCTTCTCTATATCCTTCTTTGCAACTCCGCAATCCTCAGCGATCGCATTCAATAACTCTGTCTTGTTCATGGTATTCCTCCAAAAATAAAATATTGCTTTATAAGCCTTTAAATCTTCAATATCTTTTATATAAGCTTTTACTTCTTTTGTCAAGCAAAAGCCCTTTTTTGCCGTACTAATCATTCTTTTTTAATTTTTTTATTATTTCCTCGGCTTTTTTGAGCATGGCCTCACAATCGCTGTGGGGCTTTGTGTCCGTATATATGAACTTCGGGTCCTTGCCCCTTATGAATCTGAGTTTGCCCCTCTCGTTTTCTATGAGCTCCGGGATGGCATTTACATTTATGTCCGCCCGGGGGTGCATCATTATCCTTATGCTGTCCTTCTTTACCGTAAGCTCCGTAACGTAGGCCTTGTGGGCGAGCGCCTTGAGCCTTGCAAGCCTTAAAAGCTCCAAAGCCTCCCTCGGAATGTCTCCGAAGCGGTCTGTCAGCTCGTCCTCCATATCGTAAAATTCCTCCTCCTCGGAGAGCCCCGCTATCTTCTTGTAGGCGTCAAGCTTTTGGAATTCATTTCCTATGTAGCTGTCCGGTATGTAGGCGTCCGCATCGCAGTCCACTGTCGTCTCGAACTCCTCGCTGCCGTCGCTCTCACCCTTCAAAAGCTTCACCGCCTGATTCAAAAGCTTGCAGTAGAGGTCGTAGCCCACCGCCTCCATGAAGCCGTGCTGCTCCGCCCCCAGGACATTTCCCGCTCCTCTTATCTCAAGGTCCCTCATGGCTATCCTTATGCCTGAGCCGAGCCTTGTGAATTCCCTTATGGCGGTGAGTCTCTTTTCCGCCTCCTCCGAGAGTATCTTGTCCTTCTTGTACATGAGGAAGGCGTAGGAGTTCCTGCTGCTCCTTCCCACCCTTCCCCTTATCTGGTAGAGTTGGGAGAGCCCCATCTTCTCCGCGCCGTCTATGATGAGGGTGTTGGCGTTGGGGATGTCAAGGCCGGTCTCTATTATGGTTGTGGATACCAGCACGTCCGTCTCCCCCTCTATAAAGCGCATCATTATGTCCTCCAGCTCTCTCTCCGGCATCTGCCCGTGGGCGTACTCGATATTCGCATCCGGAAGGAGGCTCTGAAGCCTTGCGGCCTTATCGGCAATGTCCTTCACTCTGTTGTAGACATAGTATACCTGTCCTCCCCTCATGAGCTCCCTTGTGACCGCCTCTCTCACGGCCTCCTCATTGTACTCCATAACATAGGTCTGTATGGGGACCCTGTCTACAGGAGGCTCCTCCAGTATGCTCAGATCCCTTATCCCCGCAAGGGACATGTGCAGGGTCCTGGGTATGGGGGTCGCGGTGAGCGTCAGCACATCCACGTTGTTTTTGAGCTTCTTTATCTTCTCCTTGTGCCCAACTCCGAAGCGCTGCTCCTCATCTATTATGAGAAGGCCCAGGTCCTTAAAGCCCACGTCCTCTGACAGCAGCCTGTGGGTACCTATGACTATGTCCACAGTGCCCTGCTTTAAGGCCTTTGCGGTCTCTCTGTTTTCCGCCGCGCTTCTGAACCTGCACATGAGGGCGGTCTTTACCGGGAAGCTCTCCAATCTCTCCGTAAAGGTATTGTAGTGCTGCTTTGCCAGTATGGTCGTGGGGACCAGGTAGGCCACCTGCTTTCCGTCCTGCACAGCCTTGAAGGCCGCCCTCAGGGCTATCTCCGTCTTTCCGTAGCCCACATCGCCGCATATGAGACGGTCCATGACCTTGCCGCTCTCCATATCCTCCTTGGCGGCCTCTATGGCGGAGAGCTGGTCCTCCGTCTCCTCATAGGGAAACATCTCCTCGAACTCCTTCTGCCAAACCGTATCCTCACTGTATTTGAAGCCCTTTTCATCCTGTCTCTTGGCATAGAGCTCAATCAGCTCCTTCGCTATGTCCTTTACTCTCCCTCTCACTCTGTCCTTGGTCTTTTTCCACTCCGGACTGTTGAGCTTGTTGAGCTTGGGCTTTGCGGCGTCCTTTCCGGAATATTTCTGCACCGCCGAGAGCTTCGTGGCGGGCAGGTACAGATTCCCTCCGTCGGCGTACTCTATCTTTATGTAATCCTTTGCAGCCCCGTCCCTCTCTATCCTCTCTATTCCCTTGTATATGCCTATCCCATGGCTCTCGTGCACAACGTAGTCGCCTACGGAAAGCTCGTTTAAGCCTGTTATCTCCGCTCCCTCGTATTTCTTTTTGCGGCGCTTCTTCTTTGGGGCCGCGCTTCCGAACATGTCCCCCTCTGTTATGAGGACATAGGAGGCAGAAGGGATCTCAAAGCCTCGCTTTAAATTTCCGAACACCACCTCTATGCTGCCCTTTTCGAGCTCTGTCCCCTCGTCGGGCCGGTAGGCGGAAAGCCCGTAGCCTCTCAGCATCTCGGCAAGCCTCGACATTCTTGTCTTGGAGTTCGTAAGCAGCGTTACCCTGCTGCCCTTCTTTTTGTAGGAGGTGAGGTCTTTTATCAGAAGCTCAAAGGCTTCCTTGTAGGAATTCACCGGCACGGATTCGATATTAAAGGACTTTTTTACACCGAGCTCCTTAAGGCTGTCCCCCACTCCGCAAAGCACAAGCCCTCGCCTTGAACGAAGCCCGTCGAAGACCTCCTCGGCGGAAAATATGAGGTCCGCATGATCTCTGTCGATATATCCCTTCTCAAGGCGCATGGACATGCTCTCCCGAAACTCGGTCTCCACAGCCGCAGCCCTCTCAAAAAGCCTTCCGGGCTCAGCCATCACCACGAGAGAGTCTTTGGAGAAATATTTAAGAAGAGATACCCCCTCCCCTTCTTTTTGTCCCGTCTCCCTCGCGGGATAGATCATTATCTCCTTGAGCCTTTCCACGGAGCGCTGGCTCTCAGGATCAAAGCTCCTTATAGTGTCTATCTCCTCGTCAAAAAACTCCACCCTGACAGGCTCCGTCTCTGTCATGGGATAAATGTCCGTGATTCCTCCCCTCACGGAAAACTGTCCTCTGTTTTCCACCTGGGGGACCCTCTCGTAGCCGAGAGAAGCAAGGACCTTCTTTATTTCTCCCCCTTTTATGACCATGCCCTCGAAAAGTCTCAAAGCCTCGTTCCTCACATTCTCCTCCGAGGATATCTTGTCCATGAGTCCGTCTATGGTGGTGACCACAGTGACTCTCTCCTCCTCTATCAGATGTCTCAGAACATTTATCCTCTCCCCGGAGATAAGGTTTCCCTGTATATCCGCATCATAAAAGAGAAGGTCCTTTGCAGGGTAGAGATACACAAAACGGGAAAAGTTCTTCAGATCTCTCCAAAGCCTGTAGGCCTTCTTCTCATCGGAGCATATGACCAGAGTCTTTTTACAGTCCGCACAAAGGCCGGATATGACCATGGCGTCCTCGGACTCGGTGCAGCCCGAGAGGGCGAGAAGCCCCTCGCTCTCTCTCAAGCTGTCGGAAAGCTCCCTGTATTCTTTTATGCCGTATAAAGGACTGTACATAGTCTCTAAGCCCTCGCTATGACCATGCCGTTAAAACGGTTCATGGCCTCAGGCACCCCCCTCTTGATTATTGTGAGGGCCGCCTCCCCCGCAGCCCTGTAGGTCTCTCTCATCACAGCCTGATCCTCGGCTGAAAAATGCCCCAGCACATGGGAGATCATGTCCTCGTTCTCTGAGAGGCCTCCCACGCCTATCCTGACTCTGGGGAAGTTTTCACTTCCGAGCCTCGCTATTATGCTCTTTATGCCGTTGTGTCCCCCGGCGGAGCCCTGACCCCGCACTCTCAGCTTTCCCACGGGAAAGCTTATGTCGTCATATATGACTATGATGTTTTCCACAGGCACCTTGTAGTAATCCGCCGCGGCCTTTATGCTGTCTCCGCTTCTGTTCATATATGTGAGGGGCTTCAAAAGAAGCACCTTCTCCGGTCCCTCCTCGGTATCTATGAAGGCCGAGGCGCAGACCGCCGTAAATTTGTTCTCCTTCAGCTTCAGATTGAAATGATCCATCAGCTCATCCAGTGCCTCAAAGCCGGCGTTGTGTCTTGTGCCGTCATATTTCTTCTCGGGATTCCCGAGGCCTGCAATAATATACATAAACCGTCTCCTGTCTTTTTTCGGAAGAGTTCCTATTTGAGGATGCTCTCCGCCACGCTTATACCGTTTGCGGAGGCCTGCTGCAGGCTCCTTGTTATGCCGGCTCCGTCTCCTATGGAGTAGAGCCCCTTTATCACCGTCTCAAAATTCTTATCCACAACCACCTTGTTTGAGTAGAATTTCACCTCCACCCCGTAGAGAAGAGTCTCGTCCGCTGCTATTCCGGGGGTGACCTTGTCAAGAGCCAAGAGCATCTCCTTTATATCAAGCATTATCCTGTAGGGAAGCACCAGACTCAGATCCCCGGGGACCGCATCCTTTAAGGTGGGAAGGATATTGTTCCTGCAAAGCCTCTCCTCCGTCGTCCTTCTGCCTCTCAGAAAATCTCCGAAGGTCTGCACCATTATCTTTCCGTCGCAGAGCATGTTTGAGAGCTGCGCCACATGCTTTCCGTATTCTATGGGAGTCTTGAAGGGCTTTGTGAAATTCTTCGACACCAAAAGCGCGAAGTTCGTATTGGAGGTCTTGTACTCCTTTGACTTGTAGGCGTGTCCGTTTACCACCGCCAGCCCGTCGTCGTAGTACTCCGTGGCCACCTCCCCTGAGGGGTTGGTGCAGAACGTCCTCACCTTGTCGTCAAAGGTGGGGGTATAGTAGACGAGCTTTGCCTCGTAGAGGTTCTCATTAAGGAACTTCATCACCTCGTCCCTGACCTCGACTCTGACGCCTATATCAACGGTGCCCACCTCCGTCTCTATGGAGTGCTCCCTGCATATCCTGCTGAACCAGTCGGAGCCCTCTCTGCCTACGCCTGCAACTATCCTCTCGGCCCTGTACTCTTCCCCTCTGTCAGTTACGACGCCCACGGCCCTTCCGTCCTCTATGAGGATATCCGTCACCATGGTGTTGAATATGGCCTCTATGCCCTTTTCAAGGAGATAATTCTGAATGCGCTGATATATCTTATAGCCCTCCTCCGTGCCCAAATGCCTTATGGGGCATTCTATGAGCTTCAGGTTTGCGTTTATGGCCTTTCTTCTTATATCCTCTATCTCTCTCTTTTTGTCCACACCGTAGACGTTCTTGTCGGCCCCGAACTTGAGATATATGCTGTCCGACCTGTTTATGAGCTCGAGGGCCCTGTCGTAGCCCAATATCTCCGGCAGGGTACCTCCCACATCGGGAGACAGTGAGAGCTTCCCATCAGAAAAAGCCCCGGCCCCGGCAAAGCCTGTGGTGATATTGCAGGGCTTGCATCCCACGCAGACCTTGGTCTTTCTCTTGGGGCAGACTCTCTTTTCTATGGGCCTTCCCTTCTCTATCATGAGTATCTTTAAATCAGGCCTTTTTTCTATCAAGGTGTAGGCGCAGAATATTCCCGAGGGGCCTGCTCCGATTATTATTACGTCATAGTTTCCTTTTTGCATATCCACTCCTTAAACATACCAAAATCCGAAGCATTCCCGCCATAGGGGGGCTTCGGTCTCATCCTTTCCGGTTTACAAAAGCTGCCGCAGTGGAAATATCCCCGCGGCAGCTTCAATGATATCATATCAATTTCTTTTAATCAATCGTTTTGTCTTCGCCCTCTTCTCTCATAACGGCTTCATACTTCTCAAGTATCGCGCTCTGAATGGAAGCTCTCGTGTCGGAGTTTATGGGATGAGCAATATCCCTGTACTCTCCGTCGGCCGCTTTCCTTGAAGGCATAGCTATAAACAGCCCCTGATCGCCCTCTATAACCTTTATATCGTGGACAACGAATTCGTTGTCAAAGGTTATGGACACAACGGCCCTCATCTTTCCTTCCTTGTCGATCTTTCTGACCCTGATGTCTGTTATCTGCATAACTCTCCTCCTACTATATGGATATATTTATACAGCATTGCTCATGCTATACCATATACCTGTCATTTTTCTCCACCACTATCTTTATGTTGTCGGGGGATCCGATATGAGTGGAGTTCGCCCTGATGACGTCTCTGGATTCCACCACGCAGTTCTCTATTACGGTATTGTCCCCGATATAAACATTGTTGAGGACTATGGAATTTTTTATCACCGTATTGTTTCCGACATAAACGTCCTTAAAGAGAAGCGAGTTCTCCACGGTCCCGTTTATGATGCATCCGCTTGACACAAGGCTGTTCTTGACGGAGGCTCCGGGGTTATATTTTGCGGGCGGGAGATCCTCAGCCTTGGTATATATCTGAGGATCGGCCTTGAAGTAATCCCTTACCTCCTTGTTCAAAAAGTCCATGTTCGTCTTGTAATAGGACTCGACGCTTGCGATATTGCTCCAATAGTCGTTGATCTTGTAGGCGTATATCCTCTTTAAATTCTTGTATCTTACGAGGATATCGTTTACGAAATCATACCTGTCCTCCTGCGCGCACTTCTCTATAAGCTCTATCAAATGCCTTCTCCTTATTACGTAGATGCCGCAGGAAATTGTGTTGGCGTCCGAAACCATAGGCTTTTCTTCAAAATCTACGATGCGCCCGTCATCGTTTATCTTCACACAGCCGAACCTTGTGATGTCCTCCCCCTCGGGCATCTTTTTGCATACGACTGTGATGTCGGCTTTCTTCTCTATGTGATACTCAAGCACCTTGTTGTAGTCAAGCTTGTATATTCCGTCTCCGGCCGCTATCACCACGTAGGGCTCGTGACTGCTCTTAAGGAAGGTGAGGTTCTGATAGAGAGCGTCCGCAGTTCCCCTGTACCAATCGCTGGAATCCGGTGTTATGGTAGGGTTGAATACGTAGAGTCCCCCCTGCTTTCTTCCGAAATCCCACCACTTTGAAGAATTCAGGTGAAGGTTCAGAGACCTTGAATTGTACTGAGTGAGCACGGCCACTGTCTGTATATGAGAATTGGTCATGTTGCTCAGAGTGAAATCTATGCTCCTGAAGCTTCCCGCCACAGGCATAGCGGAGATGGCTCTCTTGTTGCTGAGCTCCCTCATCCTCTTGGAGTTTCCTCCCGCCAATATGATTCCTATAGCTCTCATCTTACGCCGCCCTCCTTTATGATATATGAGCCGCCGGGAAGGAGCCCTCCGGGGTAATCCTCGGCCACGGTCTTTCCCGATATGGCGGTATTCTTTCCGATCTTTACGTTGTCGGGTATCTCTGAGCAATCTCCCACTGTAACAAGGTCAAACTTATAGACCTTCTTGTCAAGCTTGCTCTCCGCAAACTCCCCGACTCCTATGTCGCAGCCCGAGCCTATCTTTACCTCCTCGGCTATGATGGCCTTGTTTATCTTGGTGCCTGCTCCGATGACGGTATCCGCCATGACGATGGAGTCGATGACCTCGGCCCCCTCCTCTACGACGACACCCGCTCCCAGAACGGAATGCTCCACTTTTCCGAGGATCTCGCAGCCCTCGCCTATTATGCTCTTTGATATCTCGGCCTTATCCCCCACGTACTGAGGCTTTATATTGTCGCTCTTTGTGTATATCCTCCAATATTCCTCGTAGAGATTGAATTCGGGGATAATGTCAACGAGCTCCATATTCGCCTGCCAATAGGACTCGAGAGTTCCCACGTCCTTCCAGTACTCGTTGAACTCGTAGGCGTAGAGCTTCATGTCTTTTCCGTGGCAGTAGGGAATGATATGCTTTCCGAAGTCACAGTTGGGCTGGTCCTTGAGCTCCACAAGGGCTTCTCTCAGGACAGGCCAGCTGAATATATAAATTCCCATGGACGCGAGATTCGATCTCGGATGTTCGGGCTTCTCCTCAAATTCGGTGATCCTTCCCTTTTCGTCTGTTATGGCTATTCCGAATCGGGAGGCCTCCTCAATGGGCACAGGCATGGTGGCTATGGTCACGTCAGCCCCGCAGGCCTTGTGATAGTCCAACATCACCTCATAGTCCATCTTGTATATGTGATCGCCTGAAAGTATGAGGACATAGTCCGGGTTAAAGCTCTCCATATAAGAAAGATTCTGATATATGGCGTTTGCCGTCCCTGAGTACCAGTCGGAGCCCGCACTTCTCTCATAGGGCGGCAGCACTGAAACTCCGCCTATATTCCTGTCCAGATCCCACGGTATTCCTATACCTATGTGCGCATTTAGCCTGAGAGGCTGATACTGGGTAAGAACCCCCACCGTATCTATGCCCGAGTTGATACAGTTGCTTAAGGGGAAATCTATTATCCTGTATTTTCCTCCGAAAGAAACCGCAGGCTTTGCAATATGCTGAGTCAAAACACCCAAACGGCTTCCCTGCCCGCCGGCAAGAAGCATTGCTATCATTTCTTTCTTGATCATGAGAATCACCTCGCCACAAAAATAAGTATATTAATTATAGCACTAATTTTATTTATTGTGAACAAATAATTAAATACTAATTGATAATTTTTAGGCATTATTTTAGTCTCCACTGTTAATTTTCGGTTAAGTGCAGTTAATTTTTGATAAAAAAAGAAAAAGGCCCGTAAAAATCGGTAAATTTTTACGAAACCTCTTCATGATCTACAGCTCTATAAGCTTAAAGCTCACACCCGCCTCCCGAAGGAACTCCGCCTCTCTGCCGTGGCAGGTAAAGGCTATCAGCTGTCTTTTTTCTCCCTTGGAGAATCCGCCGAGAGCCGCAAGCACTCTTTTCAGCCTGTCGTCGTCATATAGAGCGAAGCTGTCGTCAAATATCAGCGGGAATATCTCTTTCTCCCCCTCCATGAGCTTCACTGCGGAGAGCCTCACCGCCAGATATATCTGATCCATGGTGCCCGCGCTCACCTTGTCACAGGGCACCAGCTTCCTTCCTGTGGACAGGTATATGCGGGAATCATCGGAGCTGTCGATGCTCTTGTAGGCGCCTCCTGTTATCTCTGATATAAGGCCTGAGGCCGTTCTGTTTAAATGTATCCCCACAGAGCTCTTTATCTTTTGGGAGAGCTCCAAAAGCTTTTCCTCCGCCAGCTCCACCGCCGTCACCTTCTCCTTCAAGGCGCTGTTTGTATCGAGCACTCTGCGAAGCTCCGAGACCTCGGCTTTCAGGCTGTTGAGTTCCATGAGCTTTGACTCCGCCTCTCTCCTTAAGAGCTCCTCTCTGTCGAGCTTTTCCTTAAATGTCTCCCTGTCCTCGTGGAGCTTGAGAAGCTCCCCGTTGATCTCCGAGAGCTCCGCCCTGCAGTCCTCGGAGGCTCTCTGAAGCCTTCTGAACTCCTCAAGCCTTTCTTTCAGTCCGCAAAGAGCCTCAGAGCTCACGTCTGTATCTCCTATATGGGCGTCGAATATCTCAAGGAGCCTTTTTTCGGCTCTCTCAAATCCTGAAAGCTTTCTCTTTCCCGAGACAAAAACCACAGCCGCCGAAACTGAAAGCACAGCCGAAAGTCCCGCCAGGGCTGCTCCGCAAAGCCCCGCCTTAAAGGCTTTCCCGAAGGCGTAGGCCAAGGCCTCCCGAAATCCTCCCTCTGACGTGCAGGCGAGATAGAGAAGCCTTCCCGAAAGGGCTGCAATACCCAATCCCGCTATAAGAAGTATCAAGGGCAGAATGATCCTTTTTAGCCCTTTTGCCGTCTTTTCAAGGCGCCTGTACTCGTCGTAGCAGCTTTGGGCCTCCTTCTCATATTCGTCTATGGACCGAAGGTCCGAAAAGCCATTTTCGGACAGGGTCCCCTCCGCCTTCTCGATCCTCAAGGAGAGCTTTTCCTTTTCTCCGGATAGAGCCGAGAGCTTCTCCTTTAAGCCCTCTCCTATCTCCTCGTACTCGGGAAGCCGGTTGTCATATTTCGGATCTGAAAGCTCCCTCTCAAGATTCCTTATCCTTCCTATCCTTCGGCTGTAGCCTGCCGCCGCCTCCTCGTCTATCTGCTCCTCAAAGGCTCTTTTCTTTCTGTCAAGGTATTCTATGGCGGCATCATAGGAGAGCTCTCCGCTTCCGGTGCCCGAGATGTTTTTTATGAGGGACGAGAGCTCCTTGTGAGCCCCCTTCTCGGTCTGCGTCTTCAGCTGGCCTATGCTTATGGTGTTTCTGTAGGCCTTCTCCGTGAGGCCGGAGAGCAATTCTCTCAAAAGCTTCTCGGCCTCCTCCCCGTAAAAGGTATCCTCCCCCACCGTAAGCTCTATATCCTCGGGGCTCTTTTTGAAATCCCTCTTTATCCTAACTGTATTTCCCCCGGAAAGAAGCTCAAGGCTCCCTCCGAAGCCGCCGCCTCCCCAGGGCTCGAATCTCTCGTATTCGTCTACGCCGTCGGGGAAAGACCTCCTTTTCGACAGTCCGAAGAGCATGGCCTTTATAAAGCTGTGCATAGTGGACTTTCCGGCCTCGTTATGCCCGTATATGACGTTGAAGCCGTCTCCGAACTCAAGGGACCTTTTTTCAAATTTTCCGAATCCGTCTATGTAAAGGCTTTTGAGTTTCACCTTTCTGACCTCCTCTCTGTGGCCAAAAGGGCGTCCACCGCATAGTACATTGCCTTTTTCTCCAATCTCTGAGGCTCCTCCTCGGAGTCCTTCATCACAGAGCCTATATAAAAGCCTATTATATCGTCGGTATGCTCCTCGAAGAGCTTTGAGAAATCGTACTCGGGCTCCGTCTCATCCACTATATCCTCTATCCTTCCGGTCTTTTTGAGAGGTGAGAGATCGAACTCTGTCTCGGGATTCCTCTTCCCGGTTATCCTCAGCTTATATATGTTTTCCTCGCCGCGCCTCTTTATCTCGTTTTCAACGGTGCGCATCAGCTCGGCATTCCCCACTCCCTCGTTTATCTCTATGCGTATCGGTATGTAGGAAACTCTCGACATCTTGACAAACTCCAGACTCAGTATCCGCTTTGAGGCTATGCTTATATCTCCTGTAAGCATTCCGTGATCTCCGGGATTTTCCATGCCTAAAGGAGAGAGGTATCCGGGGTAAGCACATTTCATCCTCCCGGGCTCCGTGTGCTCCCCTTTTCCTCCGAGAGCGCAATAGGTGAGCTCCGAGTCCCAAAGGCTCTCCTCCGGCTCCTCCGGTGCAGGCGAGCTGCCGTGCCTTTTGTCCTCACCCATGACAAGGATACTCACGTAATCCTTCTCTTCCTTTGCCTCCTCTTTTATCTTTAAAAGCTCGGAGCCTATATCCGTCTTTTTGTCGGAGAGGGAAAGGGCGTAGACCACTGTGTGAAGCGCGGGAAGCTTTATGCTGTCGTGTCCGTCGGACAGGGCGTAGTGCACGTTATTGCTCCACTTAAAATTCCTTACAGAGGAGTTCCTTCTGAGCCTGTCCCTGCTCCCGGCGGTTATGACTATTTGTGTGGCGGGTATCCGCGAAAAGAGAAGGTTTATCTCGGAAAGCTCCGAGGTCACCGGCTGATGACAAAAAAGGTTGCCGGATATAAGAAGGAGATCGCAATCAATCTCCTTCGCTCTATCCACAACCCTCTCTAAAGTTTCCTTAAAATCTCCCGCTCTCTCCTTGCCCCAGCTCTTGTCGCTGTCAGGATCCGCGCCTATGTTTACATCGCTTATATGTATAAATCTCATCTTGGATTCCCTTCGGTGATCCGATATTTTATATCTCGCAGGCTCCCGCTGTTCTGGGGAAAGGAAGCACATCCCTGATGTTTTGCATTCCGGTTATATACATTACGGCTCTCTCGAATCCGAGGCCGAAGCCCGAGTGTCTGACGGAGCCGAACTTTCTCAAGTCAAGGTAGTTGCTGTAGGCCTCGGCGTCAAGGCCAAGCTCCTCCATCCTCTTTAAGAGAAGCTCATAATCATCCTCCCTCTGGCTTCCTCCCATTATCTCTCCCACTCCGGGGACGAGGCAGTCCACGGCAGCCACAGTCTTTTTGTCCTCGTTCAGCTTCATGTAAAAGGCTTTTATATCCTTGGGGTAGTCTGTGACGAACACGGGCTTTTTAAAGATCTCCTCTGTGAGGAATCTCTCGTGCTCCGTCTGAAGTTCGCAGCCCCACTCCACCTTGTAGGAGAACCTGTCGTTGTGCTCCTTTAAGATATCAACGGCCTCCGTGTAGCTTATCCTTCCGAAGTCGGAATTGAGTATATGCTCAAGTCTCTCCTTGAGGCCCTTGTCAATGAAGCTGTTGAAGAACTCCATCTCTTCGGGAGCGTTCTCAAGGACATATCTTATTATGTACTTTATCATGGCCTCCTCGACCTCTATGATGTCGTCGAGATCCGCAAACGCCATCTCCGGCTCTATCATCCAGAACTCCGCGGCGTGTCTGGGAGTGTTGGAATTCTCCGCCCTGAAGGTAGGACCGAAGGTATAAACATTTCTGAAGGCCATTGCGAAATTCTCCACGTCGAGCTGTCCGCTCACAGTGAGGAAGGTGGGCTTTCCGAAGAAATCCTTTGAGTAATCCGGGGCCTTTCCGGACTCTCCCACCCTGTCAAGGTCCAAGGTGGTCACCTGAAACATCTCTCCCGCTCCCTCGCAGTCCGACGCCGTTATCAGCGGAGTGTGCACATATATGAAGCCTCTCTCCTGAAAGAACTCGTGTATGGCAAAGGCCAGTATGGAGCGCACACGGAACACGGCCTGGAAGGTATTTGTCCTGGGCCTCAAATGGGGCATGGTCCTAAGGTACTCCAGAGTATGCCTCTTCTTCTGAAGAGGATAGTCGGGAGAGGAGGCTCCCTCGATAATCACCTTATCGGCCTGTATCTCAAAGGGCTGCTTCGCCTCCGGAGTGGCGACGAGCTTTCCCTTTACTATGACGGCGGAGCCCACGTTGAGCTTTGATACCTCGGAAAAGTTCTCCATTCCGTCGTGATATACCACCTGAATGGTGTCAAAATACGAGCCGTCGTTTACGACTATGAAGCCGAAGCTCTTTGAAGCTCTGACGCTTCTGACCCAGCCGCCTATCTCCAGCTCCTTGTCAAGATATTTATCTCTGTCCTCAAATATTTCTCTGACCGTAACGAGTTTTTCCATAATTCCTCCTTATCTTCTGCGGCTCTCCCGGTTTACGGAGCCGTTTTTCCTTCAGCTGAATATTCAGCTAAAAATTATAGCATAAGCTTTTAATTTTGTCATTCCTCAAGGACCTGTATTTCAAGGAAATCAAAATCCGTCGCCTCGATAAAGCTGTCCCTGCCGAAGCTCGTGCGGGAGCTCCTCTGAAATTCCCTTATCTGAGAGTCCAGCCATATGGGCACCTGAAGGTTCAGCTCCATACATATCTCATTCAGGCAGTCCAGCACCTTTTTCGTCCTGCTCTTTGTCTCGCAGCCGTCGGTCGCCACCGCCTCCGCTATTATTCTGTTGTCCTTTTTTATTATTCCGCCGAGTCTAAACATATTTTTAAGTATATTGTCCGAGGCGGCAATTGTAAAGACCTGCGCCAAATGTTATAATCCTTCTGTAAGATATTCATGCATGTTTATACTTAACCACACATCCTTTCGGGAGGAAAAATTATGGAAGGCCCTGAAAACAAAAAGGAATATATTTCACAGGCTGTCTCTGCGGCCGAGGAGCTTGAAAAGAACGCATCGGAGCTTTCGGAGCTCAAGAAGCTCTCCGAGGAACTGTCTCGGGAGCTGTCCTCCGCCATAAAGTCGAGAGACAGGGAGATAAAGAACACCGTCTCTTCAAGGCGGCGTGAGATCGTGCGGGATTTTGACTTAAAGATCTCAAAGGAGAAGAAAAAGCTCGCTCAGGAGAAGACGGCGAAGGCCAAAGCCAAAGAAAAGAAGGTAAAGGAAAGGATAAGCTCGGACACCTCCTTTTTGAGGAGGGAGAACGACGAACTCAAGAGACAATTTTCAGAGTTCTTCAGGGAGAACCACATCCCCAAGGCGGCAAAGAGCTCTCTCTACTACACCCTCTTTATGCCAAAAGGCATAAAGGAATATTTCCTTTGCGCCCTTGCCTTTGCCGTGATCTTCATACTCCTCCCCTTCCTCGTGATACTCATAAAGCCTGACATAGGGCTCCTTTTATTCGCCCTGTTTTATCTCCTTCTCATACTCATATTCGGAGGAGCCTATATTGCCATAGCAAATTCCACAAGGCACAAGTCTCCGGAGGTCTTTAAGGAGGGAAGGGCTTTCAGGGATCAGATAAACGCAAACAACAAGCGCATGAGAAATATCGCGAAGGGCATAAGAAAGGATCCGGACGAGGGGAAATACGACCTTGCCGAATTTGAGGACAGGATAAAGACGGCGGAGGACGGACTTGCCGCCGTGAATGAGGAGAAGAAAAAGGCTTTGGACAACTTCGACGAGGCGACGGCGGAGGAGCTTACAAAGGAGATAACCGAAAGGACTCAGGGCTCCATCTCAGAGCTTGAAGCAAAGATAGCGGAAAACTCCTCAAAGGCCGAGGAGCTTCAAAAAAACATGGAAGACAGAGACAACTCTTTCCGTTCCTGTTACGGGCCTGTTTTGGGCTCCGAAAACTTGAGCCTTCTCAAGCTTGGAAAGCTTAAGGGGATACTCGATTCGGATGAGAATATAAGTCTCGAAGAAGCCATTAAAAAACTTGGGGAGAACAGGTAATATCTATACCGCCTATTCCACCGCCCGCTCTTTTATGACTTTAAGCCTCGTGAATTCCTCCCTCTCCTTCTCCTCCAAGGCGTTTCCGATGTCCTTCACCAGCTTTTCATACATGGGTATGGTTATGTTTTTGAGGGCGTTTGCCCTCTTTTGTGTTTTTCTGATATTGGAGGCCAGTCTGTAGGCGGAATTTTCCACCATGGAAAGCTTCAGTGTCAGCTCCTTCACCTTCTCGAATTGTACTCTTGCCCTGTCCAGAGATTCCCTTGTCTCATACAGGGAGTAGGTGAGCTTTACAGGCTTTTTTTCATACTCGACCAGAGGTATGTCGGTTCCCATGATGCTCCTGTACTTGACCTTTATTCCGGTCTCCACAGGTATGGTCTTTGCCAGATCCTGAACATTGCTTATCCCGTGATCCACGTTGGCCTTCTGCAGGGCCTTGTAGGCCTCTGAGAAGGTGCTGTCTATCTCCGACTGTATTCCCTTGGCCTCGTTTATGAGCTCCGTCAGCTCTCTTATGAGGACGTTCCTCTTTTTGTCCATAAGACTGTAGCCCTGCTTTGCGAGAGCCAAGGAATTTTTGCATAATATAAGGTTTCCCTTTGTGGGAAAGGTGTTGAGATTCATTTCGCTCACTTTCCTTTGTGGCGGCTTATGAGCTTAGTTCTCCTTTGCCGCCCTGTAATACTTGTCAAGAAGCTTTGTGTCTATCCTGTCCAGCTCTCCTCTCGGGAGGAGTCCCAGAAGCTCCCATCCCAGATCCAATGTCTTTGATATGGTCCTGTTGTCCGAGGGAGCCTGCCCTATGAAGCGCCTCTCAAATTCGTCTCCGAATTTAAGGTATGCCTTGTCAAGGTCGGAGATCTCCTCCTCGCCTATTACTGCCGCCAGGTTTCTCGCCTCCTCGGCATGGGCGTAGCTGGAAAAAAGCTGGTTTGCCACGTCCTGATGATCCTCCCTTGTGAAGCCCTCTCCTATGCCGTCCTTCATGAGTCTCGACAGGGAGGGAAGGACGCTTACCGGGGGATATACGGACTTTCCGTTCAATGTCCTGTCAAGGACTATCTGCCCCTCTGTTATATATCCCGTCAGATCCGGGATGGGATGGGTTATGTCGTCGTTAGGCATTGAGAGTATAGGTATCTGAGTCACAGAGCCGTTCACTCCCTTCACTATGCCCGCTCTCTCATATATGGAGGCGAGATCCGAATACATATATCCGGGGTATCCCTTTCTCGAGGGTATCTCTCCCTTTGAGGAGGACACCTCTCTCATGGCCTCACAGTAGGAGGTCATGTCCGTGAGCACCACCAATATATGCATGCTCTTCTCAAAGGCAAGATACTCCGCAAGAGTAAGTGCCACCTTGGGGGTTATGAGCCTCTCCACCACCGGGTCGTCCGCCAGATTCACGAACATAGCCACATGCTCTGCGGCTCCGCTCTCCGAAAAGGTCCTCTTGAAATAGTTTGCCACGTCGTGGGTGACTCCCATGGCGGCAAAGACTATTGCAAATTTATCCTCCCCCTTGTTGTCTCCGAGAGACGACTGGGTGACTATCTGAGCGGCAAGCATGTCGTGGGGCAGGCCGTTACCTGAAAATATGGGCAGCTTCTGGCCCCTTATGAGAGTCACAAGGCCGTCTATCACAGATATCCCTGTCCTTATATAATTTCGGGGGTATTCTCTTGAGACGGGATTCAAGGGTTTCCCGTTTATGTCAAGGCTCTTTTCGGCAGTGATATCCCCCATTCCGTCTATGGGCTCTCCTATGCCGTTCATGGTGCGTCCAAGCATGGCCTCGGATACCCCCACCTCCATGGGCTTTCCCGTAAGCCTGGTGTGGGTGCCTCCAAGAGTCATGTTCTCGGTGCCCTCAAAGACCTGTATCACAGCCCTGTCCCGGCTGAGCTCTATTATCTTTCCCAGCCTTCTTCCGGTGTCTGTGTCAAATTCCACCAGCTCGTCGAACACCGCGTCTTTTATTCCTTCAAGGATAACCAGAGGACCGTTTATGCTCTTAAGTCCGAGATATTCTATCATTATCCTCTTCCTCCTTAACCGTTTTTCTCAAGCACGTCTTCGTAAAAGCTGTCCACATCGGCTCTGTAGTCGTCAAACAGCTCGAGCTTATCATTGGGAAGATCGTACTTTATGTTTATTATCCTGTCGAATATGTCATACTTCTCAAGGACGGATACCGGCATTCCCATGGACACAAGGCTCCTGCACTTTTGGTTCAGATAGAGTATTAGCTCCATCATCTTAAACTGCTTTGCAAGGGGAACGCAGGTGTCCTCCTTGTGGAAGGCATTCTGCTGAAGGAATCCCAGCCTTATCACCTTGGCTATAAGAAGCGTGAGCTTCTGGTCATCAGGAAGCACGTCGGCGCCTATGAGCTTTACTATGTCCATGAGCTTGCTCTCCTGAGTGAGGATAAAATAGAGCCGGTTCCTGCAGTCCATAAATCTCTTGTCAACATGCTGAGAATACCAGGGCGCAAGATCCTTCGTGTACTCGGAGTAGGATGTGAGCCACTGTATTGCCGGGTAATGCCTCTCGTAGGCGAGGGACTTGTCCAGGCCCCAGAAGCTCCTTACGAATCGCTTTGTATTCTGAGTCACAGGCTCCGAGAAATCTCCTCCCTGGGGAGATACGGCGCCTATTATGGACACGGAGCCCTCCGTGCCGTTTAAATTGCGCACAAATCCCGCCCTCTCATAGAATTTTGCCAGCCTTGAGGCGAGATAAGCGGGATACCCCTCCTCGGCAGGCATCTCCTCAAGCCTTCCCGAGAGCTCCCTTAAGGCCTCGGCCCATCTGGAGGTGGAATCCGCCATTATGGCCACGTGATAGCCCATGTCCCTGTAATACTCGGCCAAGGTAAGCCCTGAGTAGAGGCTCGCCTCTCTGGCCGCCACAGGCATATTTGAGGTGTTGGCTATGAGCACCGTCCTGTCCATGAGGGGATTTCCCGTCTTGGGGTCTATGAGCTCCGTGAACTCCTCCAAGACCTGAGTCATCTCGTTTCCTCGCTCGCCGCAGCCTATGTATATGATTATATCCGCATCGGACCACTTTGCGATCTGGTGCTGGGTCATAGTCTTTCCCGTTCCGAAGCCTCCCGGTATGGCCGCTGTTCCCCCCTTTGCTATGGGAAAGAGGGTGTCTATGACCCTCTGGCCCGTAATCAGGGGCATGGAGGGTGAATATCTGTTCCCCACAGGCCTGGGGATCCTTATGGGCCACCTCTGACACATGGTGATGTCCTTGATTTCTCCGGAGGACATCTCAAGGCCTATGAGCTTATCTTTTATGGTATAGCTTCCGTCAGGGGCCGCCTCCTTCACGGTCCCCTCGACGCCCGGAGGAAGCATTACCTTGTGGACTATGGCCGCAGTCTCCCTCACCTCGGCTATGATGCTACCGCCGGAGAGCCTGTCCCCGGGCTTTACAGTCACATGGGTCTCCCAAAGCTTATCCTCCGGCAGGGAGGGGACGCTCACGCCCTTTCCTATGTAGGCTCCCTCCTTCTCCCTGATAAGGTTGAGGGGCCGCTCTATGCCGTCGAATATGTTTCCTATTATCCCCGGAGCAAGGACGCAGGATACAGGGTCTCCCGAGCCTGTCACCTTCTCCCCCGGGCGCATGCCCGAGGTCTCCTCGTAGACCTCTATGGTGGTCTTCTCCGAGTCCAGGCCTATGACCTCTCCGACGAGCCTCAGATCTCCCACATAGACCATCTCGTTCATTTTGAAGCCGGGATTTCCCAATATGGTCACCACCGGCCCGTTTATACTGTAGATCTCTCCCTCGCAGACTCTGTCTCTGTCAGATCTCAATATCAAATCCAAAGCATTGATGTTCATGTCCTAAAAATCTCCCGCTAAAAGCTGAATCCGTTTTTCTCCCTAATGAGCTTTGTGAGAAAGGAATTGTCTATAACGATATTTTTTGAGCTTATTACAGCCATGGTCCCTCCGAGGAAACTCTCGGCGCTTACCCTGACTCTAAGGTTTTCGGGGAGCCCCGCCTCCATGCGGGACCTGAGTTCCGGATCCTCATCGCAGTCAAAAAACAGTTCGCAGCTCTCGCCGCCTGCGGCCTCCTCTATCTCCTTAAGCTCTCTCTCCAAAAGCTTTGCGTAGGCATCGGTCTTTCTGAAGGCCCCAAGCCTTTCTTTTACCTCTGAAAAAAGCTTCTCCTTCAGCTCCTCATTCCTCGCTCCCGCTTTCTTCTTAAGGTCCTGAAGCCTGTCGGAGATCTCGCTCCTCATATCTCTCAGAGCCTTCTCCCGCTCCTCGGACAGTTCCTCCTCCTGTCTCCTGAGAGCGTCCTTTTTGTGCTCCTCAAAGCTCTTTAAAAGGCCCTCCTCATACTCTCCGAGCACCTTGTTCACTCTCTTCTTCTCGTCCTCTATGCAAAGCTCTCTGAATCGCTTTAATTTTTCCTCTGTCGTCATAGCTTCACTCCTATAGCCTCACTTATGTAAGATGTTATGAAGTCAGGCCTTCGGCCTGTGCCGTGCCTGTCCGGTATCTCTATAACCAACGCATTTTTGTTCATCTTTGCCGCGTTAACTATATCGGGATATCTCTCCGAAAACTTCTCATTCAAAAGGACTATTCCTATATCCCTGTCCTTAAAGGCCGCTTCAAGGTGCTCCTTCAGCTCCTCCCTGCTCTCCGCAAGGACGCCCTCCACCCCTGCAAGCCTCATTCCTGTAAGCGTATCCTGATTGTCGCTTATAAGAAACATTTTCATGTCTTTGTCACCTGAATCCCCACTGCCGTCTTATATCAAAGCTGTCCGAGTATCATAAAGCTGATGATGAGTCCGTAGAGGCAGACGCCCTCCGCAAGTCCGACGAATATAAGGGATTTACCGAGGATGGAGCCGTCCTCCGATATGGCTCCCAGAGCCGCCGAGGCAGCCGATGATACGGCTATTCCTCCGCCGAGACAAGACAGCCCTGTGGCGAGAGCCGCCGACAGATACCCCATTCCTGTTGCTGAAACCGCAGCAGTCTCAGCGGCAGCCTCCGCTACCTGAGCCTCCTCGGCTCCGAAGGCCGTGCCCGAGCCCATCATGAATACGGCTGTGGCCATGGTGCCGAAGAACATCACTATATTCAGGAACATGGCTCTCTTGTAGCGTCCTCTTGACTTTTCTCCGGCTATGAAGCTTCCGAAGGGTATTCCTATGCTTAAGATAAGTGCTATTGATAAGATGATTTTTACTTCTGCAGTCATTTTTAAGAATCTCCTTTTTAATTGATTTATTTTCTTCCATAGGGGACGAAGGCCCTGCCGGTCCCCTTGTAGAACCTCGAAAAAAGCTCGTAATACTCCAACCTCAAAACCTGTATGCCGACTATAAGTCCCTCAAGCCCGCAGACAAAGAGATTGCCCAAGATCACGGCTATCACATTTATGTCCCCGCCGTTTTCCGCCCCGGCAAGCATCATGACGACGCCCATCATGGCGGCATGGCTTACGGCAAAGGCACCTATACGCACGAAGGACAGGGTGTTTGAGAAGAAGGAAAGCATTACCTCAAAAAGCTCGAAGAAGCCCTGAGTTATAAACATGCCGACTCCGCCGTCTATGAGCTCCTTTTTGCCCTCCATGGCGTTTTCCAGAGGCTCCTTAAAGAACATCACCACCAAGGGCACTATGAGGAGCACTGCCAAAAACACTCCCGATATGAGGGGCTTTCCGGACATGAAGCTCACGATGGCGGCCACGAGGCTTGTATAAAACACCAGTCCCGCCACTCCGTTTGTGTCAAAAAGAAGCCTCCCCTTATCCCCTGATTTAAGGGCGTTTATAATATTCAGTATCATGGTGAATATTATCATTATCATTCCCAGAAGCACCGCCACCGCAAAGACGGTGTTGAGATTTCCTATGACGGGAAGCTCCGTCATAGCCTCTTGGGGCCTTAGCCACAGTGCCTCCATCACGTCCTCAAATCCGAAGACGCTTCCGAACATGACTCCGAATATCATCGAGAAAACTCCGCACAGGGATATTATTCCCGCAAGGCTTATGCCCTTTAACCTGTACAGAAGGAGCCCTCCCAGAAAGAGCAACGCTCCCTGACCCAGATCTCCGAACATGAATCCGAAGAACACAGAGTAAGTAAGAGCCAGAAGGGGCGTAGGGTCAAGCTCGTTGTACGCAGGAAGCCCGTACATCTTCGTGTAGAGCTCAAAGGGCTTTAAAAGCCCCTTGTGTATGAGCTTCGTGGGAGGCTTTGCCCCGAGCTTTTTCTCATCCTTCTCCAAGGTAAAGAACACTCTCTCATCGTCCTTTATGTCCTCGACAAAGCTCTCCGCCTGTCTCTCCGGCATCCATCCGCAGAGCAGATAGAAGCTGTGGCTGTCGCTCTTTGAAAAGGCGGCGTATCTTCTGATGCCGTAGCTTAGCTCGAAATCCGAAAGCCTCTCCTCGGCGGCCTTTATGTCGGCGCATCTTCCCTGCAAATAGGAGGCTATCTTCATATCTATATCAAATATCTCCTGCTGCATATTCAAGGCCTTGCGGTGGAAGGCCTCTATCGCCTCCAAAGGCGCTCCGGAATACTCGTCGGGAATGAATATCTTTTCAAAATACATTGAGGCAAACACCGCGTCCGTCTTGTCCTCGCAGGCCTTGGGAGTGAAGTAGACAAGCCACACGAAATCTCCGTCCCGCTTGCACTCGCAGACTATGACGTCAGTATCGCCATATACATAGTCCATGAATTTTGAATAGTATTCAAGGGGCATCCTTCCGAAGCTGAATTTTATATTGTTGAAGTGAAGTATCTTCGATATATCGTAATCCAGCTCCATAAATGGAACTATCTTTTTGTAGGCGAGGGTGTATTCCTCCACCTTCTCGTAAAGCTTCACCTTCCTTGAGAGAGGCTCCATGAGAAACTCCTCTATCTCCCCAGCGGCCTCTGCGGCCTCCTTAATGCCGAGCTCTTTCGGCTCAGGGGAAACCTCCGAGATGATATTTCCGTACTCCTTTACTATACGCTTTATGGCAAGGGTCTCATCCTTGTAAGGATTCTCCTGCGTAAAGGGCGTTAATTGTCCGGCGTTTTTTATCTCCGTCACAGCGTTTTCCGGCTGAAACTCATATTTTTTCAGATACTTTTCCGTCACCCTGTCAATATCTTCCCGAGGCCCGGTGACAGTCAAAAAAGTCATTTTCTCTATCAAGGCTTGACCTCCTTCGCCCTCAAAGGCAGCTTGTAATGTATGCTTTCAAGAGCCGTAACTATATTTTTGATCTCTCTCTCCTTCAGATAAAAGTAGGTGTTTATCGATGCCGCCGAATAGGGGCTTTTCCTGCTCTCCCGCCTGTAGCAGGAAGTAAGGAGCCTGTCGTATATCTCCGTAAGCCCCAAGTCCTTATTTCGCAGCCTCCGGATCATATCGCTGTATCTAAGCTTCCTCTCGGCCTCGAAAAAGGCGTTCATGTCGGGAGCCTTCACCATCTCTATGATATTTTCCTTGGTGAGCTTGTATCTCACCGGGATAAGCACATTGAAGAGCTCCCTCTCGCTCAGGCCGAAATACTTCTTGGATCTGTATATCCAGTTGATATTTAAGAGGTCTATATTCACTCCGAAGGTATTTTCAATGACCTTCGCATCCTCCTTTGAGAGAAGCTTGTCCTTGAGCTTCCACATGGTGTTGAAGTATTTCATGTCTATGGCCGTCTGATAGTCAAGGAGCGTACCCTTCCCGCTCTCCTCTATCCTCTTTAGGATAGGGTAATAGCCCGTGTCCTTAAGGTTCTCCACAAACTCTGCCATATCCCTTGACTGCGCCAGCTTTATGACGTCTGTTTTGAGGTGTCTTCCCAAAATTTCCGCATATTTAGAGAGGCCTAGGATGTCTCCCCGGCCTCCCATACAGTTTTCCAAACAAATTTTTAATATCCTGACTTCAAAGTGCTTGAAATACAGATCCATGAACTTTCTCTGGCGAAGGCCCGCAAACCTGTAAAGCTTCTCAAAGTCGTCAAACAGAGAAAAGTAGAGGAGCTTCTCAACGTTGGACCTGTGAAGGCTCTTGCCCTCGGCCCTCTCCGCAAGGCCTCTGTAGGCTTCCGACTCGCTAAGCTTCTCGGCGGCCTCCCTCACGGAGTTGCACTCCGAAAGGGAAGCTATCTCCTCGCTTGAGAGAAGCTTTCTCTGCATACCTCTTATCTTTGTGGAGATGCCGACATAAGAAATATCCGATCTCATACCCGCGCCTCTCCCGTTATCCTCTTTACTATCTCCTCGGAGAGCTCTCCATGCCTCTCCTCATAGAGCCTCTCTATCCTTTTTATCTCGGCCTCGCAGGCCTTCTCATGAGCGGAAAGTTCCTCCTTGGCCTTTGCGGAAAGCTCCTCCTTTATCTTTAGGATCTTCTCATCCGTGTCCCGTGAAAGCTCTGCGTCGTACTTTGCAGTGCGATCCCGCATCTCCCTCTCTATCCTCTTTTTTTCTTCCTCCGCGCTGCGGGCTATGCCGACAGTCTCCTCGTCGATCTCTGCGATCTTTTCAATGAGTTCCTGCATATTTGTGCCTCCTTAACTGTCTCCCTGAAGCCGTCTTTTATACCTACTCCTCAGTTCCTGCGTCCTCTATGGGAGTAACGTAATCTCTGCCCACATAGTACTCTCCGCCGTCTCTCGTTATCTTCACCCAGTCGCCGCCTTCGACCTCCTCGATCTCTCCGATCTCGGTCCCGTCGGAAAGCTGCTCATATATCCTGGCACCTGTGTTGGGCTCATAGCGCACATTTACGTTGTTGCCCTTTATCATATATCTCGTGGGGGCCTCTGTAGGCGGCTCCGTTGTGGGAGGCACCGTCTCCGGCACTGTCTCCACGGGCACAGCCTCGGTGGTGGTCTCCACAGGGCTCGTAGCCGTCTCCTCCCCCGAAGGGATGAGATTTCTGATGAGTATCACCAGAAGGATGATACATATAAGGGGTATCAATATCCTGAGAACGTCGTATATGTTTACACCGCCCCCGGAGCTCTGCCTCTGAGGTCTCGCAGGCGCTCCTCCTCTGCGGCTCTGAGTCCCGGAGCCTCCCCTCTGCCCTCTTTGAAGGCTTCTGCGGGGATTTTGCCTGTCAGACATGAGCTCTATATCCCTGCCCTCATTTCGAGGGGCCTGTCTCCTCTCAGGCTGCCTCTGACTGCGGCCTCTCTCAGGCTTTATCATTACCGGAGTGCGCTCGCCCTCCCCCTCGTCTCCTTCAACGAAGGCCCTCATCTCTTTTCCAAGGAGCTTTAAGGCGGCTGCGGCGTCCTTGGGGCTGTTGTCCCCCTCATGGACAGCCCTGTTGCCGAGGGTCCTGATGGTATGGCTCGCATCTCTGGACTCGGAGCCTATGTAGCCGTCCCTGTAAAGATTGTCTATAGTCTCTGCAAGATCCGTATATATGACGAAATTCTTGGCGGCGCGAAGCCTGATGATCTGCTCTATGGTCTGACGACCCTTTACCAGAGCAAGATTATACTCTCCTCTGCTTATGAGGCTCTGCATATCGCTGTAGCCCCGCTCAACTCTCTGCCATGTTCCGGTGTTTCTTACGTCCGCCATAACTCCTCCTGAAATATCGGATTTGATTACCTTTACTTTTATTCTTAGAGTTTACTCTCAATATATGTTTTTTTCAAGTTATATTCATTTAATTATTTTTAAATGTTTTGCAAAAAAGAAGTTCCGACCCCGCGCTCTTCCGTCGCAAAATCAGAACTTCTGTAATGCACCCTCAGGGACTCGAACCCTGGACAAATAGATTAAGAGTCTACTGCTCTACCAACTGAGCTAAGGGTGCGCATTAAATATGCACGTTCTTGAGTGAACGTGCATAATAATATAATATTTTCCAAGGCTTGTCAACCGTTTTTTCAGAAAAAATTAATAATTCCTTCCGGAGTGCATATACCTATTTGAGAGCCGCCTCTATGGCCGCCTCCAATGTGGCCTCATCGGTAAAGCCTATGAAGCTCCTTACTATCTCTCCCTTTTTGAATATGAACATTGAAGGGATGGACATGACCCGGTACCTTCTCGCCACCTCGGGGGAGGCGTCCACATTCACCTTTCCCACAACGGCTCTTCCCTCAAATTTCTCCGAGAGTCTGTCCATGATGGGGGCCATTCCCTGACAGGGGCCGCACCAGTCGGCGTAAAAATCCACGAAGGCCACCTCTGCGGAAAGGGCCTCTCTGTCAAATTCCTCAGCGGTAAATATCTTTGCCATATATCAGTTCTCCTCTTTGGGCTTAGTAGTAGTGTTTACAGTCCCTCTCCAAGGACCCGGTTCTTTATGCAGAACTGCTTTTATGTGTTTTCATTCTACAATTATTTTGTTTCCCCGATATGAACAGTTCCTAAAACTTCATTTATAATTGCTTCAGGCTTTTTTTATTTTTGCTCCCCGCTCACATTCGGGGACCGGCGCTTAACTCTATGCTATGGGCTTATCTTGAGGCTATGAGCTTAAATATGGGGTTCCCCTTTCCGGAGAACTTCTCCTCGTACTCGGTCATTATATTTCCCTCATTCATGACCGCATCCTTGTGAAGGTCCCTCGTAACAGCCTCTATCCTCCAGCCCGACTCGGGTATGCTTTGAAGGGAGTAGTCAAAGAGTCCCTCGTTGTCGGTCTTAAACTCTATCACCCCGTCTTTCTTCAGTATTCGGTCGTAAAGCTTCATGAACACGGGAGAGGTGAGGCGCTTGTTGGCGTTTTTGTCCTTGGGCCAAGGGTCGGAGAAGTTCAGATATATCCTGTCCACCTCACAGTCGGCAAAGTCATCGGCGAGAAACCTGGCATCCTGGCGGATGAATCTGAGATTATAGAGCTTTTTTTTGCTCTCCCCCGCTTCTTTGAGGCCACTGTTTTCCTTTCCCGACTCCTCACTCATTTCTCCGGCTCCTGCCTTTTCCTTACTCAAGTCCTCAAGGAGCCTCTCGTATCTCTTTAGAGATTTATATAAGACCGTGGTGTTTATCTCAAAGCCTATATAATTTATATCAGTATTATTCAAGGCGTGGGTCCTTATGAATTTCCCCATGCCCATGCCCACCTCAAGATAGATGGGATTGTCATTTAAAAATATCTTCTCTCTCCACTGACCTCTGAAATCTGCGGGCTCGTTTATTACATAGGGGCTTTGTGCCACAGCCTCCTCGGCCCCCTTGATATGGCGTATTCTCATAAATTTTCTCCTGCGTTTTTATCTTGTGATTTTTCTTCAGACCTTTTGTTCTTCTTTTTGAATTTATACTTTCCTTTTCCAAGGCCCCTGACCGATTCGATCATGTCCGCTGCTTTCAACTTATTAATAACATTCCCCGCAGCCGTTTGTGATACTCCGACAATCTCTGCGATATCTTTTCGTCCGAATGGTATGTCGTAGCCCGTATGGTCAAAAATTGAACGAATCTTTGCTTTTGTCAATGCTGTAACTGCCATGTCATCAATCGCAATGTCAATCGCAACATCAATCGCAATGTCAATCGCAACTTGAGTGTTTTCTGTATAGTAGTTAAGATTCGGTCTTATGTCATTATACCGGTTTTTGTACTGAGTGCAAACCTGTCTTATCCCCTCTGTATCAAGCGCTTTTAAATGCGTAAAAAGAGGAGCCCGGAGCTCCTCTTTCTTACAGTTTAAACCATAACCTTTCTGTATTACATTGTCTGCACCACGCCGTCTACTACCCACTCTCCGTTTGCATTTACGGTGTAGCCGTCAGGGGTGGTCGTATTTTTTAACATTGCCCCTTGGGGAAGACCAAGGCTGTTTGTGTCGTCCTGATTAAAGTAATAGCACTCCTTAAGCCCGTCTCCGTTTCCGTCTATCCACTGCCAACCTATGAGCATCGCTCCATAGTTTCCGTCCTCTGTGTCATGGAGATAATAGGTATGTCCGTCGCTTCCCGCAAGCCAGCCATGGTGCATATAGCCCTCACTGTCAAAGTGATACCAGCCTGAGCCTCCGTCGGTCGTACACAGCCACCAAGTGTTCTGAGGGTAACTTCCGTCATGGAAGCGGAACCACCAACCGATCCCGTCCTTCTGCCATGTACCGTTTCCGTGCTTCAAGGCTTCCTCAAGAGCCTCCTGTTTTTCCTCCTGCTCCGCATTCCACTCGTCAAGGAATTCCTCCTCGTCAGGCCTTCCCTCATACATCATGGGAGTATCTTCTCGTGGTTCGGTCCCAAATGCATTGCGAGCCTCCTCATTGATGGATTCTACCCTTCTCGCCTCGTCCACATCCTCTCCCTGTTCCAACACCTTTTCATACCTGGTATTATGGAAATAGACTTTATAGGCTCCGCACACACTACACTGATACAGATCCGCAAGTCCTTCCTTTTCCATAGTGCGGTTATAGCCCTCGTCTATGAGTTCCCACTCGCAGAATTCCGTCTCCACATCTCTTGCTCCTCCGGGTTTATACTTTCCGCAGACGGTACAACGCAGTGCATGCTCTCCGTCAGCATCTTCGCCAACTTGGCCGTGGCCTACGTACTGCACCCACTCGTAGGAGTCATGTCCGCAGTTGAAAGCGTCTTCCACAAGCTCTATATGGATAGTATAGTCCTGAGTAGTCTCCCCGTCCGCAGCTCTCACGGTGAAGGTCCAGGTCTTTCCTCCGTCATCTGTTCTCAGATCCTCCACCTCGGCATAATGCTCATCTACAATATTCACCCGCACCCAATATGTACTTTCCATTCTCCAATCTTCATAGGTCTTGTCATCATCTGTAACCTTGATAAAAATATCCGATTCCGAAGGGTAATCTGTAAGTCTATATTTTACAGTTATGTCGGAGCCGTCTATATCTACCTCACCGCCATATATTGTTACAGATTTCAAGCTTGTGTCATCGCTGTTCGGGTCTCCGTGCTTGGGATCATCCTCCTCATAGACGTCTAAATTGGCCCCAAACGCCGCCACAGGGCTTACCATAAACATTGCCCCCGCCATAAGAAGGCTCA
>CALWLK010000088.1 GCA_944381505.1 uncultured Lachnospiraceae bacterium | reverse complement strand
CCGGCTTCGTGCCGGTTTCCATCGGGTTCGAGACACACAGACCCGTTTCTCCTTGGCTCCCAACAGGTTCTGCCGGGCCTCCCGGAGCTGGCCGCGGAAACGTCACGGCTCCCTCCTCCTGAGCGTCTCCTCCCGCAGCCTGATACCTCTCCCAGGCCGTGGCTGCCTCAGCGTACATCTCCGCCGTAAGGTCAGGTGACTTTGCAACGTCAAAGGTAAGGGTGTCGAGGACAAACTTGTTCTTTCCGAGCACCCTGAGAGCCTCAGAGGGACTGCTTAACTGTCCGTCGTTTACCTCGGAGTTTATGAACTCTACAGGTATGCGGAACTTCCTCATACGGAAGCCCTCGGGCACGGTGTTCTCATAGTCCAGCTCGTCATAGTACACCGCTCCCGGGTCTACTATGTTGTTTACGGGCTCAAGTTCAGTGAGTCCCTCTCCCGCAAGTTTATCCTTCTTGGTCGTGGTCTCATTGGTAGCCCATACCCTAAGTTTGAGGGTGTTGGGCGTAATGCCGTCCTCCCCATAGTCGTAGATATAGCTGTAGGGGCCGTTGGGAGCCTCCTCCTTGGTACCGTTATCAGTTTCGGGCACAGTTTCAACCTGCACACGGGCCTTCGGCTCTATGTTCTTTGCATAGAGGAGGGCGTGCTGATAAGTACCGACTGTTCCGTTATACAGACCTGTGAGGAAGCCGAGCTCGGGGTAAGCTACAGTTCCGTAGGCATTTATAGAGGTAAAGCCGGGGTTTGCATATGCAGGGCCGCTGTTAAGGCTCAACCCTCCCTTTGTCGTAGTCCCGTCCCCATTCTGTATTATTACCCTATATGCCTCCTCGTGAGCCTCCTCTGCATCCGTTTTTACGGGAAGAGCGAGGGCTCCCTCGGTGTTTGGCTCCTCGAACTCCTCGTCAAAGTGGTAGTAGAGCCTCGACTGCTGGAGGTTTACTCTCTCGGGAGCATTATTAAGGACTGCACCTGTACTTGCGTAAGGCTCCAGCACCTCGTTTACATTTCCGAAAATATAGAAGTCCGGAGTCGTATTGTCGACCATACCTGCATCGGGATATACGCCTGTCCACTCGTCGGTGAAGTCTCCGTTACCCTTAAGGTTTACCACCTCGAACTCCACCTCGTAGGGGTACTCGTTCCTTGAGAGTGTAATGACGAAGGCCCGGAGCTTCTCGTCAAACTCCGCCTCGAACTTATCATTCAAACTGTCGTCATTCATCTCGCCGTTTGTATCGACATTTCCTATTGCTGTGTCGTTTTCAATGTTCTCGTACTTAAAGATGATACGCCCGTTATTCTGCTCATGCTCGGAAAGACCCGCTCTCACTATCTCGTGATATGGAAGGACGATCTCTCGAACTGTGGGGTCATTTGCAGGATCTGCCGCCTCATCCGCTCCGCTTATGAGGTCTGCGAGCATACCCATTATGCTCTCGCTCTCATTCTCCGCTATCCAACCGGGGCCGTGGAAGGGCTTCACGTCGTTTACGGCGTGCTCAATCCTATTGCCGTCTGCGTAGAGAATGGAATTCAGCTTATCCTTTTCCTCCTCAGAGAGTTCCTTTTCAGGGACATTCTCATCGTAGGTATCGTGGGTCTTCAGCTTTATCCTCACCTCTGCAAGGTAGGGGTACATGGAGGGGTCTATCTCTATATATCTTGAGAAGAAGCCCTTGTACCAGCCGTCCTCTCGGGATATCTCAGGGAGGGTATCCTTTACTACCACGTCGTCCACATGGGTTATCCTGGGGCTGTGCCACTCTCCGTCGAGCTCGTTAGGGTAAGACTGTTCCAGTTGTAATGGGAATTTATCCGGGCTTACCAGCTCCTGCCTGTTGAAGTTCCTCTGATTGATTCCTATGCCGTAGGCTCTCAGAGCGCCGTAGTCCACGGGCCCGAGACCCGCCTGTGCCGCTGTAGGCACATCTATGCTTATGTTGCCTGCTGCCGTCCCAAGGGGCGCATAAAGCTCCTCTCCTTCTGCCGCTCCGCTGTAGCCCAAGCCCTTATCCACGAACACGGCGGGAGGCAGTACCTCTACAGCCGTAGTGTCATAGATATGGCCCGCATGCCATTTTTCAAAATTATGGCGTATGCCATGAGCCGCTCCTCCTACAATGAGATAATAACCACAGGTATAGTGCCTGTACCAGTCCACATAGGACCACCTGCTCTCCCTGTGCTCGGAGGAACCGAACTCCTTCCTGAGCTCTGTTACCCGATCCTCCGGATCCGGAATATTTCCCTCAAGGGGCAGAGCAAGCTCGTCCCTCTTGACGTCTCTCGGGCTGTCATTATCCACTATCATGAACTGATTTCCCAGCTCTATATTTGTGGTGACATTTGCCTCCGCTGTGCCAAGGCCTGTCATACGTCCCGCTATCTCTATGGAGTGTCTCGTGTTCTGATAAGCGCGATGCCTGTAGTTCTGCTCCTGCTGGCTGTACTGATGAGCTGTCGCATGGCTGTCTTTTTCACTTACATCCCATTTTTCCGCAACTCCCATATTTACGGGATCCGTAGCCTCCTCGTACCAGCTTCCCTCGTCGGCTGTGATTATCTCGTAGAGCTTGGAGGCGGAATTAGGCGCTGCGGGATCCTCGTTTATCTCCATGGTTATCTTGATACTCGACAGGTTTCCGCCGTCGCTCACTACCGAGGGAGACTTGTAGAATGGATTTCTCCTTGCCTCGGAGCCTGTGCCCACAAAGTCTCTGGCGTCGTAGGCTTCGTTTATCCCCTCCATATCAGGGGTAGAGTAGAAGCTTCCGGACTTGTCATTTATGTCCACCCTCTCTGTGTCGACGAGGTTTATCCTCCACCACTCGTCGCCTGCCTCGGTATCCGCCTCTATGCTGTAGGAGTAGGAAGTCTCTCCTCTTCCTTCTCCGAGCTCTCCTATATTTACATTGTGGGAGGCGTTTCCTGTCCAGTTGGACACGGGAACATCCTTTACGGTTCCATCCTTATAGTTAAGCTCCAGCTCTCTCACAAAGGGTTTAAGGGCAGCGCGCAGCTTAAGATAATATGCGTCAAACTTGTCCTCCGGCATGTCCAGAGTCATCTCCACCACAGCCGCAGCGTTATAGTCCGCGGGGATCGTACCTGTGGAAAGTAAGCTGTCACTGGTACCGTAGTTTTCAGAAGTACCTGTATCGAGCATATATTTAGCCGGTTTGAGGTACTGCCTGAAATCCACGGTATAGGCAGCCATGCCTTTATAGCCTACGCTCAGCACGGAATTCTCAAGATATCTGTTCCTTGCATTGCAGGCTTGATATGGATCGTGAGACGACCCGGTAGGTCCCTTGTGGGGATTGCTGTTCCATATCTTTCCCGACCTTGTGACATTTGCCCCCACCGTCTCGTCGCTGAAGCGAAGGACATTGGCCTCTATAGGGCTTACGGGGCCGATAGCATCTTTTTCATAGGTTCCCACATCGTATATGTCATCCTTAAACACCGCGCTTATGGTGGTGTCAAAGAAGAGTTTCGGCATGTATACGATGACAGTGTCCTTATCCATGCGCTGATGTCTCAGGTTGGGTCCTTTGTCCTCCGTGTTCATATCCTCATTCAGCTTGTCGAAGCTGTGTCCATATAGGAGGTTTTTCATACGGGCTGTGACGAAGACAGTCCTGTCTGATTTCGCTCCATCAGAGTTCGCATTCGGCACTGCTATCAGGTTATTCTCATATTGTCCGTCATCCGGATCTATGTCGCTTATTCCTATGAGAACTACAGACTCCTCAAGAGGATTTTCCTCTGTAGCCACAGCATTAGGCGTATAGGTAGTTCCCTCGGAATTGTCGAATATAGTCTCGCTGGGAGTCCTTCCCCATCTCATGGGCAGGAAGTCCGAGCCCTCTATCACTATGCCGGATATATTCCTCATTCCGGCCTCTGCTATTATGGTCTCTCTGCCGAGGAACAGGTCGCCCTCATGGATCTCATAAACTCCGGGCTTTAGTGAGGAGGGAGAAGCAAGGCTGTCCGCCTGCTGTCTTCTGATTATCCTGCTGTTTACCCTGTCTCCGTTTATTATGAGTCTGAACTCTACGTCCTCGTTTATCTCCGCAGGGTCTTTTCTCATGGCTGTGGCGGGAGTAGCGTACTCATAAGGCTTATTTACATACTTTCCCTTTACTACATTGTCAGAATCGTCCTCTATCACCCTCTCAAGGACTATGGTCTTATTCTTGTCGTCCACATCCGTCATGGTTATCCTGTCAATGACAGCCTCATCAAAGATATCATCTCTGAGAATGAAGTCCATGGTGTGGAAGCCTCGGTGGGACTCATCCACAGGGTCAGTGTTGCCCTTTGACATCTGTATATCCATCTCTACCCTGAAGTCCTCCATCCTCGAGATAGAGTCATTGGTAAAGGCGATAGCCGTCATGTACTCTCTCGCATAGGGCACTACGGTGTAGTCTGTGGTGCCGTCAGAGGATTCCATAACTCCCGCCTCGTTAAAGGCGGACTCGGGAGGGATCGTTCCGAACAGGGCCTTTGTTATGGCTGTATTGGCAGCCTTTGATACAGCTCTGTTATAGTATTTCGCTGTGGCGTTAAGGAGGGGCTTGGGCTCCTCCACCTCAAAGCCTGCGTAGTCGTAGGCGTCCAACCCATCGTTTGAACCTATGGGGTTATCTGTCCCCGCCACGAAGTCTATAAAGGAAGCATCAGCCCAGAAGCCATTGCCGGGCTTTGTCTCGGTCACTACCTGTCTGAGGCTGTAGTCTGTGCGCCTAACTACATTTTCCGGATTATTTATTGCCGCAGAGCTGAATACCTCCTGATGAGTTTCCCTGTCTCCGTAGCGCTTGATATTTCCATAGAGGCGCACTTCGCCCGCCTCCTCTCCGTCAAGCTCCACAGAGCCCGGGAAGGTAGCAAATCTGAATTCTATATTCGAAGGGTAGAGTATCTCAGGTGTGATACCGTCTTCGTACCACGCCTTATAGTCTATATATACTCCGCCGTCCGCTGTCTTGTTTTTCAGAAGCTCTGCCAGCGCCTCTCCTGATATAGAGTATTTGTACTCGTCTACAGCTTCGCCCTGTGCGCCTGCTCCCCTCTTATCGGTGATTATTATCTCCGTAAGTTCGGTGAGGCCGTCCTCTCCTATGAGGGCATTGTCAAGGTATATGCCGTACAGCTCAAAGCCCGCATAGCTCTCCTCTCTTATCTCGGTAGGAGGGGTCTCGCTGTTCATGGGAAGCTTCACATTGAGCCTTGGTGCGCTCATTCCCGACTCGGACTTGTTGCCGAGCTTTATCCTGAAGAAGGTGTCGGTCTTATTCTCATAGGGGAGAGTCACCTTCTCCTCGTCCTCATGGGCATCCGGGCTTTCCGCAACCTTTTCCTCGTTTCCGGCCTCTATGGTGTCATCGTAGGTCTTTACTGCGGTCATACCGAGTATGGGATCCGAGGGGCTGAGTCTGAGGTAGGCATAGCTGTCGGCTTTTACAGTCTTAAAGCCGATATCTGTTCCTTCCGCATCCACGGGCTCATAGTTTTCAAGCCACTCTGCATTCAGTGTAAGGAGATTTATGGTAGCTCCCGTCTCTGTATACATGTATCCGTCGGGAGTTCCCTCAAAGTATATAACACCTCTGTTATACTTGTTCGCCGCATCGGTGTCATAGTTTACTCCCTCTCTGTAGGAATCGTAATACTCTGTCCTTATGGATACCCGTTCAGGGTGCAGAAGCTCTGTATCTCCGTAGGCTTGCCATATATCCCGGGTTATATTGAGAGTGATGTCATAACCGTAGGGACTGTCTGTGTCCTCTGTTATATTAAACAGCTTATCTGTACCTACCTCTCCCTCATTTACAAAGCTGCTCTCTCCGGGAGCCTTGTAGAGTAGCTCATAGCCGGCAATGCGCCCGTTAAGATGCTCTGTGTCATTGGGATATACCGGCTCGCCGTCATCTCTTATTCTCTGAATGAGTATCTCTGAACTTCCCCGGGATCCCTCATGGGCGAAACCTTTTATGAGTATCCTGTCGAGTTCCACTCTCATCTGTGGAGCGGCGTCACTTCCGGTTGCGGCATAGAGTCTCGTCATCCTGTCTATAAGATAGGAGTCGGACTTTATGTCTGTGAGTTTAAAACCGCCCACGACCTTGCTCGGGCTTTCATCCACAGGGATCTCGGCGCTGAGATATCCATTGTAAATGCGGCTGTAGCCGGTGCTCGAGTCATTGCCGTTGCCGACTGTTACTATATAGCGGGCGTCAGAACCCATACCTGTATCCTTGGTCCCCTTATCCTGGCTCTCAGAATTATCCCCGCTCTGAGAAAACACCGTGGTATAGGGGTAGGGTTTTCTCGGTGTCATGGAGGCTTTGTACAGGGAGGTACTTATCCTGTTTTTCGCCGTGGAGGGGCTGGCAGGATCGTAATCAGGAATGAAGTCATTCCAGTTATCCACCCTTCCTATCACGGTAGCGCTTATTGACTGTCCGTCATTTGTAGTATTTGCCGAGACATCACTGTCGTTATAGGTGGGAGATATCCCCTCTATTATCAACCATGTGGTATGATTTCCGTTATAGCTTCCGTAGCTGTAGTCCGTGTAGTTGAACTTATCTCTGTAGTTTTCTCCGGACTCGTCTCCGGGTATGCTATCATAGCTTACGACTACATCCTCTACTCTCTTTCCGTCTTTCATATCCGTGTCGACGGAGATGGCGGCGGTCCTTCCCGCGGATACAGCTCCGCTTATGATTTTTTCTATCTCTGCTGTTTCGTATTCCTTATAGCTTCCATCGGTATAATTTACCCTTATCTTTACACCCTCGCCGTAGTCGGCAAGCTCAGGTGCAAGGCCTATGGCTGTAACGATAAACGCCTTGTCTCCTGCAAGCTCCTCGGGCCTTACAGTATAGTAAGGATCTTCCAAGTCGGACATGGACATATATCGGTTGTTTAACGCCAAATCTTTGTTGTAATAATAAGCGTAATCATTTCCGATCACAGCCTTGTAGCTTTGCATAAACCTGTCGTAGTCCGCAAGGTCATGGAGATTTCCAAGGGGAGCTACAAGGTTTGCTCTCCATGAAAGGCTATAGTTATTGACATTGTCGCTTGTAAGCTTCTTGTCGATCTCAAGCCTTTCATCTTCGAACTGCACGCTGATCCCTGCCGTAGGCGCAGGGGGCAAAATATGTATGTTCGCGTTTGCAACATTTCCCTTTGATACTCCCGTCTCCGCATTCGTCGCAAAATTCCAATGAGAGGGTTTGGAAGCCTGCACTTTGAGCGTAAGCGGAGCGTTTTGCTCTGTGAAGCAGTTCGTCCTACCGTTAAGTTCCAATGAGAAGGCGGCAGTCTCCGCCACATCGGAAGGCGATGCAAGAGGATCCTCGTTGTCAATAGGCGTGTTGGGCTTATTGCTGTTTACGTTTTCTGTATCGAAGTAAGTTTCCTTCTGCAAGCCGTGAAGCCTTATCTTGACATACCTGAGTTCTCCGAACTCGGGATTTATTTTCTTGAGGTCCTCTGTGCTTATCCTCAAGCCGTCATTGCCAAGGAAGTTTGACAGCTTTTTGTCACCCTTTTCTCCATACTCGGAGCCGGGCACTTTGCTTCCGCCGGACGCAAATATCTCGTCGGAGGTGAGAGATATCTTATTGCCTCCCTCTATCTCCGCTCCCGCCTCTGCTCCGGCCACAGAGTCCGTATCGTAGAACTCAATGAAGTCTATCTTTGAGAAGCCATCTGTACCCGCCTCCTTCTCAAAGTCAAAGAGGAGTTTATCAAAGTTTTCTTTAGGTATGAACAAATCGTCAAAGAGCCAGCCCTTCTCCGTAATGCCCACGCCTGTCCTCTCTGTAAGCTCCACAGGCATCTCAAGGAGCACATCTCCGGTAATAACATAGGATCTCGAATCGGAGCTTCCAAGTCTTACATGGAAACTCTTCTCCGCGTTATTATAAGGTGTGTATATGGTGTCTGCATGTTGGTTGGAGCCTGCCGGCTCTCCCTCCGGAGCTTCGTGCATTACATAGTAAGCATCCGCGTCCACATTTATGACCGGATCAAGGACATTATAGTAGGCTGTCTCCTGATTATGAGCAACGAAGCTTCTCGGATCGTCCGCCCCGTAGCCATGAGCAGGGTACACAGGCCTTGTAAGGGGCGCGCTGGCCCAATAAGTATAGTTCTGTACGGAAGAGTTCATACTTACGGAAGGCATACCGTAATCCGTGCCTTCGTTATGGCCGAGGTAGTGCACTCCCGCATCATCGTAATTCTTTGAAACGGCCGATATGGGATTGGTGCCGTTTTCTGTTCTCTGCACCGCCATATGGAGCCTGTCCACAAAGAGCTCCGAGCGAAGCTCATAGCTTCCGCCAAAAGTCATGTGCCCATAATGGTCTATGTTGAAGAGGCTCTCCTCCTTGAGGTTCCTCTTCATGCGGTCGAAATGCACCTCCACCTTGGTGATCACAGAAGGGGCCCCCTCGAGCTTCTCCCAGTCAGCCCTTTCGAGCTGATACTTCAAGGTATCCCTCTGTTTTGTATAGGCTCCGTTTGCGGCGAAGGTTCCGTCCTCCTCTGTGACGAGCTTTAATATTCCCCTATTGGAAGAAGGGTCGAGGACAGTCTCCGCTCCCTCGGGAGTCACTGTTATCTCATTTCCCGCTATATCTCCGAAAAGCGTCTCTGCGGGGATAGAGAGCACAGTCTCCTCATCACTTTTGTCCACTCCTATGAGGCGTATCTCCGTGATGTGTCCGTAGAGGTCTCTGAACTCTCCGGTATTTACGGGCACAAGGAGCCTGTCAAGGAGGAAGCCCTCGGGATTTCCCGTATCGGTATTCAGCCTCGCCTGCATGGTAGTCCTGTATACCGCAGGCTCAAGGTCTGATACATCCTCGGATATGGGATCTGTCACCATAGCGCTCACCAGAGTGACGGGCATCTTGACCTCGCTTAACTGCATGGTATTTCGGCGGCTGTATGTATGGTAAGCGCCGCTGTAGTTCGGCCAACCGGGTCTCCAGCCTCCGGCAGGATAATATATCGGATAATCCGTCTGCACCGAGGTGGAGCCCACCGTCATCTCGGGCCTTACGGTAGCCACATTCATACTGAGCTCCGGGAAGGCCTCCGTGAATATCATCTTTACTCCGGTGGGATAATCCGGGATGTAATTGGGATCGCTGAAGTACCCCAGTCCGCTGAAGGGATAAGGTATAGTCACAAGATCTCCCCTATCCACCGCTGTCTTTTTATTCACAGTACCGTCTGCGCCCTCCGGAGCACGAGACTCAAAGCGGTTTATGAGTTCGAGGTTCCGCTCATAGACATTGGACTTTCCATATATCCTTATTCGAAGCATCTCTGTATCAGGGGATGCCTGAACCATCTCCGGATACTGATTGGAATTATTTATATGAGTCTCATCGCTTCCAAGGCTATTTATCACATTTGCTACTCTAACGACTACAGCAGATACAGGAATAAGAGCTCCGTCCTCATCCTTAAGACCATCTACATCGGCGAAATTTACAGATATGGACCCCCCGTCTCCGCTCTTGTATTTCTCAAGTTCAGCCGCAGTAAGAGTGAGTTTAGGGTCGATATCATCTCCCGGTATGGTTTTTTGGGGATATAAATCGTCATGTTGATCCACAGTGTATATATCCACTCCCACGAGAGCCGCCTTTTGCGTACCATCTTCATTTTTGAAGCTTTCTGAATCTATATAGAGTGAGTCCGCCATGAATCCTGTCCACTCACCCTCATATTCCTCATCCTTCGACCTCTGGGTATCGCTGTCTACCACGTCAAAGGCAAAGTACGCCCTTCCGTCTTCCATGACCATGTCGGAGGCATTTCCAAGTCTTGCCTCGTAGAAATATCTGTCCGAATAAGGGACATTTACTCTGTGGGAAAGTACAGTCTCCCCTAAATAAGGGCCTTCGCCCTTTACTTTCTCATAGCCTGTAAGAGCCTCGAAATGAGGAGCTGCGAGAGCAAACTTAAGTGCCGCTGTATCATGTGCCACTGTGGGAAGCTTATATGCATTCTCTCTGCCTGTAAAGCCAAGGACCTTTGTGTCAACCGGGCTCTCGGCTCTCTGAGACTCATAAGCAGTTCCCACTATTTCCATGAGCACCTGATCCTGCGCAATACCGTAATCCTTATCAGCATCGCTTGCAGTAGCCTCAAGCACGCTCTTTTTTTCGAAGGTCTCGAAGTTGAGCTCTATACCTGTAAGCCTGTCTCCAAGAGCTTTGCCAAGGTTTGTAGGTGTGCCGTCTGCTTCAAGGAGCCTTATATATATTCCTCCCACGCGATTCTGCTCCTCGGGGTAACCTGAATCTCCGGGATGCAGTATACAAGATCCATAAGTTCCGCTTCCGTTTTTAAGCTCATCCCATGAAATGACGATCTCGGTCTCCACAAGGCGCTCTGCGGCTTCATCTCCTTCACCCTCCGTTACAGCGCGGGTTCCTTTAAGTATGAGGAATTCCTCACCCTTTTCGCCTCTTCTCTCTATATCCGGAGTAAGGTATATGCCTTGGGTCAGGAAGCCGTCTGTCGGCATTCCTTCTCTCCCCTCCTCAAGACTTTCATTTCTAAAAGGTATGTCTATATCAAAGTTTACGTTCCTGTTTATACTGTCTTCTTTATTTCTCGCGTAGAAGAGATAGCTGTGCCACTGTCCTACGGGCACTTCAAGCTCTGTAGGATCTATGATGACATCCGTCTCCCCTGTGATTATATCTGTCCTTATCCTCTTTGAGCGCAGCTCACCCTCCACAGACTTTATGTTCTTAAATACAAGTGTGGCTTCATCTGTATGGAACGGAACATCCTCATTGGCCTTAGCGGAGGCGGAATCAGAGCTTTTTAAGAGTCCAAAGAGATTAAAGAGGTTCCTCTTTGTCTTTTCAGACGCTTGCAGTATTGTTGCTCCTTTTATAGTGGTCTCTGACTTGGCTGTCGCGGAGTGCTCAAAGTAAGCGGTTCCCACGAATTCTATCACCTGATCGTCCTGATTGCCCGCTTCTCCCTCAAGCACATGGGCCTCAAATATCCTCTCGTAATTAAGCTCCATAGCCGCGAGCTTTCCGAGCTTTCTTCCGAGGGCCGTAGGCTCTCCGTCTCTTTCACGAAGCTTTATGTATATTCCGCCAGTACGGTTCGCCTCTGTAGGATATCCGATGTCCGTGGGCGCGTAAATATCCCCGTTATATATGGAATTCTCGCTTCCTTCTTCTCCCGCATCGCCAACCTTAAGGCTTTCCAATGATATGGTTATATTCGGCAGTTCTCCTTCAGTCCCTGCGCTGCCTGACTCCACTCCTTCGTCTGTTCCATAGCCTGTGAGTATGAAGAAATCCTCCTCGGGATTTCCCATCTCAAATATAGCATGGGAAATATAGATCCCCTCTGTGATAAAGGCATCATTGTCGGGCAAGGTCTCTCCATTTTCCGTCGGCTCTTCATTTTTGGCCTTGTCAGGTATGGTGACCTTGATATTTACATTGTAGTTCTCGTCATTTTCTTCGTTTCTTATCTTGAGGAGGTAGCCGTTGGGATCCACTATGGGAACATTCAGCGTAAGAGGATCCGTTGTCACACCACTTTCGTCTATCCGCTTTGAGTCAAGTTCCGAGTATATGCTTCTTACCTGCTCATAAATAAGAGTGGCATCATCGTCATTCTCATAGATATACTGAGGGTCTTCCTTGGGCTCGTTAAAGAAACGATCCTTCCACCCCTCTATTCCGGTATGGACATTTCCGACATTTGTTGAGTCGTACATGGACTTTCCGACTATCTCTATGCACTGGCTCTCCTGTCCCTTACATGCAGCTATCTCCTCCTCAGTGAGGCCATCATTTTTGCCATCCTCCAGAATAGCTTTTCTGTATACAGTGCCGAACTCAAGGACAAATCCTGTGAGTTTTCCAATATACTCTCCGAGAGAAGTCTTTCGACCGCTCTCGTCCTCAAGCATAAAATATATTCCTTCTTTTCCGTACTCTTTATGACTGTCGTCCCTATATATGGAGCCGTCGAGACCCTGTTTAGGATCATCAGGATCCTCAGGATCTGCATTTAATCCCTCAAATATCTCAGTTCTCGTAAAGGAGAGCTCTGTATCCTCGTATTTCCCTGTAGGCGTTCCGTCCTCGTCCGTTATCTCCTTTGTACCTTTGATAGTAAGTATAGGAAGTTCAATAGGCTCGTCTGTTTCAGCATCATAAATTATGGATCCGTTTTCATCTCTCTCATACTGAGGATCTCCCATTTTGAGTATGTCAGGGTTTACGAAGAAACCTCTTGCAACGAAGCCATCCACTTCTGCGGAGCCCAACCTGACCTTGCCCGGAAGGGTGACCGTGGAGATTAAATTGTAAGCCTCGGCATCCTTGTAGTTTCTCAGATAGAAGACATAGCTTCCCTTCTCTGACATGGTGGGTATTATGAGAGGATCATCGTCCGAAAATACTGTCTCCTCCTCATACTCATCTGTATATTTAGCCCAAAGTTCGCCCCTTACATCGGATTTTTCAAAAGCCTTGTCAACCTCTGCCTCATCCTTTAAATATCTGTCAAGGTTATCGGGCCTGTAGATAGGGAACTGTCCTACTCTGTCCTCAAGAATATCCGGGTTTCCCTTCTCATCATAAATGAGTTGGATCCACTCCCCTTCTACAATATTTTTTCTCTCTCCCGCCACTCTCGACTTACCATTTATGATTATTGTATCAGGGTAGTCGTCGGCGCAGGAAATATAATACTTATAATTTATCCTTATAGTATGGTGCTCCGCATAGTCTGCGAGCCTCTCCATAGCTTTCGTGTAATCAAGCCTGAATATCCATTCGTTTCCATCATCTATTTTTTCAGGAACAGGGTCATGTATATCCTTCCACTGATTTATCCCCACCTTATACTGAAGAATAGGATATTCCTTATTAAATTCGTCATCAGGAACTACTCCGGTCCCCATAAGGGGATCTTTACCGCCAAACCACTTGGATATAAATTCCTCAGCGGACATAGCATCATACTCTCCGCCCTTATCCACTCTTATATCAAGTGATGTAAGGTCAAAGTGCTCCGGCAGAGTATCATTTAAATGAGGCCTGTAAAGAGGAGGAAGTTCCTCTCTGCCGTAAGGGAAACCCGGACCGTAGTCAGGATTTTCGGTGTCAGTCACCTCCTCGGCAGGATCAAATTCCGCCTTTACGGAATAACTTATCTCCTTGCCTATGTATCCCTGTTCGGCAGAAACTGTTTTCTCCGATGTCACCTTATAGGCAGGGCTGTAGTAATATACCTCATTACTTCCGTCTTCACCATTATCAAAGAGACTCCAACGGTAGAGCCCTATGTTGTGGCCCTCCATATCTTCCTCATTGTCGGGTCCGAAATAGAGGGTTCCAATAGTGGTAATATTTAACGGGTTTTCATCTGTGCCTATAGATACAGCATGAGGTATGAATACTCTGTATGTCTTCTCAGAACACCCACTCTCATATCCTTCAGGCGCATCATCATTCCACTTGGGATCAAGGTGTGGAGGCTCTATATCTACATCGAAGTCATAAAGATAGACTTCATTTCTTCCACGGATATGATAAGGCAGTATCCTTGCGCCTGCCTCGATCATCTTTTCAGGGTCTTCTCCATCTCCTATCTCTTCAGGAATGCCCGTCACGTCAAGCACCAACATTCCGCCTGTTGTGTCGTATTTTGCAGGATCATAGTCTAAATTATAAAGATTATTTGCTCCCCATACTCCGGTAAAATGTCCGTCTATATTCGGATCTGTTCCTGAGTAATCCGGATTCGGAACAATAGAGGGAGATGAAGTCTCATCGTCATCAACATATATATATCTGTTCAAGCTGTAGAGCTGCGTATTGTTGAGATTGTTGATGTCGAAGTAAATATCGTTTAAGACAGCGTCATTCTGAGCCCATTCGTCAGGATTCTCCGGCAGATAGAATTCTCCGGTATCTTCGTTTTTCACAAGGCCCGAAGTGTTCCGCACTACTATCTTGTGGGAGCTGTAATTGTTTTTCTGCCAAGTAATTACAGGTTCAGCCTCAGTGCCTCGTCCCTGCGCCTTGTCATTTTCATCCTTGGTACCGTTTCCCGTCTCAAAACTGAATTGCCAGTCAAGGTTTGTATATATAAAGGTATAGGAGCCGTCAGATGTCCATACATGATCCTTATAGTACGCCCACAGTCCTTCATCCTTTGCATCGTATGTCGAACCGTCTGAGTTTTCATAGCTAAGGTAATGTATCCAAGCATAAGCCGTAGCCGGAGTGCCCTCGGGTATGGACATGCCATCCACAGTCCAGAACTTAAAGCTCACATTTATTGACGGGTTCTGGTGGGGTTCGAGATTTCCCTCATAGCGAACCATCGTATATCCGCGCCAATACTGATCTCCGGACTCATAGCCGCTGTCAATCATCTGAGCCTCATTGGGCCAGAGATAACTTACCGGGTCAGTATCCGCTTCAAGAACAGACAGCCTCCTCCTGTTATCCTCAGCCCCGTCTGCGCTATCATCCGATTCCTTCTCATTTTCAGCAGCCGTCGACTCGGAAGCCACCTTGGCGGAATTATCCGTGCCGGGACCGGTTTTCTCAGCCGCTCCCATGAGACTTATATTTGGAGTTTCGCTCCTGATAGCTGCCCCTGTAAATATATCCTCGGGAGTACACATTCCAAGCCCATAGGGGTCGTAATCCTCCGCTACCACCACCATGGAGTTCCCAAAGTCGTACTTGTATCCCTCCTTCTCAGTCTCTACAGCTTCGTCAGCATCCTCGTTCTCATCAGATGCTTCCTTATCGTTTGCGGAAGGCTCTTCGAAAGCTTCAGGAGCCTCTGCAGACCCATCTGCCTGTTCATGATCCACTGCAGGATCTTCAGGTTTTACTACGGAAGAATCCGTATCTCCTGTATTATTATGATTTTTGTCGTCGCTTTCAGTCTCGTTCTGTTCATATTTACTGCCCTCATCTGTATCTGAGTCGTCCACTGTATTGTCGACTCTGTTACCGGCAGCAGTCGAATCCTCGGATGAGTTTGTCTCCTTCTCCTTCGACTCATCTGTATCACCGCTCGTCTCCTTCACAGCCTCTGCATGGCTGTCCGCACTCGCCACAAAGAAGGCGGAGGCAACGCTCCTGTCATCATAAAGAAGTCCCGACACGCTGTCGCCCGAGACGGCAAAAGCCTCTATGGAGTCCGAATCTCCGCCGGAACTGCTGTTCAAACCACTGTCTGAACCGCTGTCGGAATTTTCCGAAGAACTTCTGTCAGAGTTTCCCGAACCGGTATCCCCACTTTCTTTATCTGAACTGTCCGGGCTTTCCGAACCGGTATCAGGCTTTGTACTGTTATCGGATTCTGATTCGTTCCCGATATTTTCCGAGCTCTCCGAACTGTTCTCGTTTCCTCCATTTTCTGTTTCGGAATTGTTCTTATCATCAGAGTTCGAACTCTCGCTGTCCTCTTCACTTCCGGAGTTGTCATTATCGGAATCATCTGTGTCTGTGTTCTCTGTTTCGGATCCTTCAGTATCCGAACCTCCCTCAACAGAGTCATCTGTATCGGCACCCTCACTGTCGCCATTCTCTGTATCGGCACCGGCTGTCACATCATCCTCGCTCTCATCAGGAGTAGTTACATCATCACCTTCCGATTCATGGGAGCCCTGAGAACCGTTATTGTTCTGCCCCCCCCCCATAGGATTTGAATCTTCTTCATCACCGGCACCCTGTGAATCCTCTTCAGGGTCTGCTTTATCCATGTCCGAAACTTCTTCCTCTTCTATCTCATCATCAAGGAGTTCTTCCTCCTCGGACTCTATGAGGTAACTTGCTATATCCAAGTCCGTAGGAGTGTTGTTTTCATAATATTCTTCGGAATCTTTCGGATCCCACGCCACAAAAGGTTCTGAAATGTCGTAACTTATCTCAAGCCCTCCGAGAAGCTCGTATCCTGATTGCTCTATAGAATCCGGTTCTCCATAAACAGACAAGATATTTCCTTCCGAATCTTTTACTATATAAGGAAGATCTACATGGAGAGAAACTCCGCTGATATGATCAAGTCCCGAATTCTCCAGCGAGTTGATCCTTATCGGGCCCGAGGCCACCGCTTTTTTATTCATAGTAATAGCATTCGGCAGTCCGTCGACAGTCACCTGTCCTCCGGTCATCTCTCCAAACTCGGCTCTCATCTCAGGAGCCTTTGAGGAAGCCCTGCCGGAAACCGTTTTAGTGTTTTTCTTAGCAGAGCTGTTCCGGGCTTTCCCCTCGGAATCACTGGCCATACTTTCTATATCAGAGCTTTCTCTTACAAAGAGATTTTTCAAATCAATATTCGAAGCCAGAGCCGTTATGTCCTGCATAAGCATAGACGCAACCAGTGCTCCCGCTAAGTGTCTCTTAAGCTTTCCTGCTATATACGTATTTTTCATTTTTTCTCCCCTATCACGAGGCCTCCTTAATTTTCACATACAAGGAAACCTACATAAAATTCCCATTATATTGATAATAAAATACCATTGCTAAGCATCTTAGTCAACCGTTTTTTTTCTTACTTTATTTTCAGTGCTTTTGCTTATAGCATATCCCTCAAAAATATGCTATATAATATGTTGGCTTGGTTTTTGTTTCTATAACCATAGCTTTTAAATAGGTTTTATTGATTTAACAGAGGTAAAGCATGCAGAACAAAAATACAGAATCATTGACGGAAGCTATACGAAGCGGAAAAGAAAAGCTCTTTCGTCTGGGCATCGACATAGGCTCCACCACTGTGAAGGTGGCCATACTTGATAAAGGCGAAAAGGTGCTCTTTTCCGATTACAGAAAACATTTCGCAAATATCCAAAATACTCTTGCGGACATACTGGAGGAGGCCAAGGACAAGCTTGGCTCCATTATCCTCAGACCCGCAGTCACAGGCTCCGGCGGGCTCAGCATATCAAAGCATCTTGAGGTGCCCTTCGTCCAAGAGGTGGTGGCTGTGGCCGGCGCCCTTCAGAGCTACGCTCCTCAGTGCGATGTGGCCATTGAGCTGGGAGGAGAGGACGCGAAGATAATCTATTTCACAGGCGGTATCGACCAGAGGATGAACGGCATATGTGCAGGCGGTACAGGCTCTTTTATAGACCAGATGGCCTCCCTTCTTCAGACCGATGCTGCAGGGCTCAACGAGTACGCCAAAAACTACAAGGCCATATACCCTATAGCCGCCCGCTGCGGAGTTTTTGCAAAATCAGATATACAGCCACTCATAAATGAGGGGGCCACCCATGAGGATCTCTCGGCCTCCATATTTCAGGCGGTAGTCAATCAGACTATCTCGGGTCTTGCCTGCGGCAAGCCCATCAGGGGCAATGTAGCCTTCCTCGGAGGCCCGCTCCACTTCCTTTCGGAGCTGAGGAACGCGTTTATAAGGACTCTTAAGCTCACTGACGAGCACATCATAGCCCCGGAGGATTCCCACCTTTTCGCGGCGAAGGGCTCTGCCATGAGCCTTCCTGTGGAGGGCGAGGAGGACGGCCTTGCATTTTCAAACCTCAAGGTCACAGATATCGGCATTGACGATCTCATCGAAAAGCTCAGAAGGGGCATAAAGCTCGACACCGAGATAAAGAGGCTCGACCCTCTCTTTAAGGATCAGGCGGAGTACGATGAATTTTTAAAGCGCCACGAGAGATCCAACGTCAAAAAGTCTGACATAAGAAAGTATAAGGGGAACTGTTTCCTTGGAATAGACGCGGGCTCCACCACCACGAAGCTTGCCCTCGTTGGTGAGGACGGCTCCCTTCTCTACAGATTCTATGAAGGCAACAACGGCTCTCCCTTAGCCACAGCCATAAAGGCTATGAAGGAGATAAGGTCGCTCCTTCCTCCAGATGCGAAGATAGCCTACTCCTGCTCCACAGGCTACGGAGAAGCCCTCTTAAAGGCTGCTTTCATGCTTGATGAGGGAGAGGTGGAGACTATCTCCCACTACTACGCTGCCGCCTTCTTTGATCCCGAGGTGGACTGTATACTCGATATAGGCGGGCAGGACATGAAGTGCATAAGGATAAAGGACGGCACCGTGGATTCGGTACAGCTCAACGAGGCCTGCTCCTCGGGCTGCGGCTCCTTTATCGAGACCTTTGCCAAATCTCTCAACTACTCTGTGGAGGATTTCGCAAAGGAGGCGCTCTTTGCCGAAAACCCCACCGATCTGGGACAGAGATGCACAGTATTCATGAATTCCAACGTAAAGCAGGCCCAGAAGGAGGGCGCTACAGTGGCGGATATTTCTGCGGGGCTTGCCTACTCGGTAATAAAAAACGCACTATATAAGGTAATAAAGATAACCTCCGCAAAGGATCTGGGAAATCACATCGTGACTCAGGGAGGTACCTTCTACAATGATGCGGTGCTCAGAAGTTTCGAAAAAATTTCGGGAGCCGAGGCCATAAGGCCGGACATTGCCGGTATCATGGGGGCCTTCGGGGCTGCGCTCATCGCAAGGGAAAGGTATCAGGGCAAAGCCACTACCATGCTTCCCATAGACAAGATAATCGACTTAAAGTACAGAACGGCCATGACCAGATGTCAGGGCTGCAATAACCACTGTGTCCTCACTATAAACCAGTTTGAGGGCAACCGAAACTTCGTCTCAGGAAACAGATGCGAGAGGGGCCTTGGCAAGGAAAAAAGCCGCAAGGAGATACCGAACCTCTTTGACTATAAGCTTAAGCGCATGTTTGGCTACGAGGCATTGCCCGAGGATGAGGCCATAAGAGGTACTGTTGGCATCCCCCGTGTTCTCAATATGTATGAGAATTACCCCTTCTGGGCGGTATTTTTCAGGGAGCTCAAATTCCGCACCGTGCTGAGCCCTGTCTCCACGAGGCAGATATATGAGTTGGGAATAGAGTCCATACCCTCGGAGTCCGAGTGCTACCCCGCAAAGATAGTCCACGGACACGTGGAATGGCTCATAAAGAACAATGTGCGCTTTATCTTCTATCCCTGCATACCCTACGAGAGGAATGAGACCCCGGATGCGGGCAACCACTACAACTGCCCCATGGTGACCTCCTACGCGGAGAACATAAAGAATAACGTGGAGTCTTTGAGGGACAATGATATTGATTTCATGAACCCCTTCCTTGCCTTCACCTCCGAGGAGATACTTACGGAGGCCTTGGTGAAGGAGTTCACCTCAAAATACGGCAGTGAGACCGTAAACAAATACGGAGATACAGTTCCGCCCATGACTGCCGAGGAGATAAGGCGAGCCGCTCATCTTGCTTGGAAGGAGCTCCTAAAATCAAGAGAGGATATGGAGAAGAAGGGCGAGGAGACCCTCAAGTGGATGAAGGACACGGGCCACCGCGGCATAGTCCTTGCGGGACGCCCCTATCACACCGATCCCGAGATACATCACGGCATCCCTGAGATGATATGCTCCTACGGCTTCGCAGTTCTCACAGAGGACAGCATTTCCCATCTCGGAAAGGTGGAGAGGCCCATCATAGTCACAGACCAGTGGATGTATCACTCGAGGCTCTACCGCGCCGCCTCCTTCGTAAAGACCAGAGACGACCTGGACCTTGTTCAGCTCAATTCCTTCGGCTGCGGCCTTGACGCCGTCACCACCGATCAGGTGTCTGACATACTCACAGGCTCGGGGAAGATATATACCGTGCTGAAAATAGACGAGGTAAACAATCTGGGCGCCGCAAGGATAAGGATACGTTCCCTCATAGCGGCCCTGAGAGTTCGGGATGAGAGGCACATTAAGAGACAGGTGAGGTCCTCCGCCTACAACAGACAGCTATTTACAAAGAGCATGAAGAAGGATTACACCCTCCTCTGCCCTCAGATGTCCCCCATACATTTCAGCCTTCTGGAGCCCGCCATCAGAAACTTCGGCTACAAGATAGAGGTGCTCCAAAACGACAACAAATCCGCGGTGGACACAGGCCTCAAGTATGTAAATAACGACGCCTGCTATCCTTCGCTCATAGTCATAGGGCAGATAATGGAGGCCCTTCTTTCAGGGAAATATGACCTTGACCGCACGGCAGTCCTCATGTCCCAGACAGGCGGGGGCTGCAGAGCTTCAAACTATATAGGATTCATCAGAAGGGCTCTTGAGAGGGCGGGCATGTCCCAAATACCGGTCATCTCCATAAACGCCAACGGCATGGAGACCAACCCCGGATTCAAGATAACCCTGCCGCTTCTCACAAAGGCCATGCAGGCCATAGTTTACGGAGACATCTTCATGCGCTGTCTGTACGCCACAAGGCCCTATGAGTTAAAGAAGGGCTCGGCCGACAGGCTTCACAAGAAGTGGTTTAAGATATGCGTAAAGCAGCTCTCAAAAAAATCTCCTGATTTCTGGGGATTTTCGAGAAATGTAAAGGGTATAATAAGGGATTTCGACAGGCTTCCCATGAGCAATACTCCAAAGCCCAGAGTAGGCGTCGTCGGAGAAATATTGGTGAAGTTTTCACCCCTCGCCAACAATCATATCGTAGAGCTTTTGGAGAGCGAGGGCGCGGAGTGCGTGATGCCGGATCTCATGGATTTCCTTCTCTACTGCTTCTACAACAGCAACTTCAAGCACGAGCATCTCGGAGGAAAGAAGAAGACCGCCACCCTCTCCAACATGGCCATAAAGCTTCTCGAGTCCTTCAGGAAGACGGCGAAGAAGGAGCTTTCCCGCTCCAAGCACTTTACTCCTCCCTCGGATATAAGGGAGCTCGCCCACATGGCTAAGGAGTTCGTATCCATAGGAAACCAGACCGGCGAGGGATGGTTCCTCACAGGAGAGATGCTTGAGCTCATCCACGAAGGGGTAAACAATATAGTCTGCACTCAGCCCTTCGGCTGCCTTCCCAACCATATTGTGGGAAAGGGAGTCATAAAGGAGCTGAGAAGGCATTATCCCGAGGCAAACATCATAGCCGTGGACTACGATCCCGGAGCCTCTGAGGTTAACCAGCTCAACAGGATAAAGCTGATGCTTGCCACAGCCCAGAAAAATCTCAGAAAAAAGGCAAAATAGGCTTGAATGCCTCCGTCTCTTAAGCAGACATAAATATCTTAAGCAGGCATAAATAAGCCGCAAAAGCGTAAGAAAAAATCCCTATATCACTGTTTGATATGGGGATTTTTTAACTCAAAAATATAAAAGGGGCTTATACAGGCCTTACGGAAATCTCTCCGGAATTCAGTATGACTGTCTCTCCCTCGGATTCCACCACGAGGTTCCCCTCCTCGTTAACGTCCACAGCCTTTCCCTCATGCCTTGAGCCTGACTTCTCCCAATATATCTTTCTCCCTATGACAAGGGACCTTCTCTTATACTCCGAGAGAAGCTCCTCTCTGCCCGCTCCGCCTGTCAAAAGGAGCTCGCAGACCCCGAAGACCTCGTTTGCGATCTCCGCTATGAGGCGGTTTCTGCTGATGTCAATATCGCTTATGGAACAGGCTATATCCTTTATGCTGTCAGGATAGTTCTCCGTTCCGATGTTCATGCCTATTCCTATCACGACATAGGACAGCCTCTTGCTCTCAAAGTCGCTCACGGCTTCCGTGAGTATACCCACAGCCTTCCTGTCTCCTATCCAAATATCATTGACCCACTTTATCATGGGCTTGAGAGCCGAATGCCTCTCTATCACTCTCGACACCGCCACCGCTGTGGCAAAGGTCACAGAAAGGAAATCTTTTATATCCCTGTCCACCTTTATGACAAGGCTCATGTAAACACCGGTCCCAGAGGGTGAGTAGAAGCTTTTTCCGTATCTCCCTCTCCCCTCTGTCTGAGTGTCGGCTGTGACCACAGCCCTCTCTGTCTTTCCCTCCACAGCCAGCTTCTTTCCGAAATTCTGAGTGGAGTCGATCTCGTCAAATACATATACGGAGGCTTCCTCTCCCTTCAAGTACAGGCCTATGCCCTCCTTCGATATCTCCGTGCTTGAGCTGTCCAGCATATACCCCTTGTTCTTTTTTGAGACTATCTTATATCCCGATTCCTCAAGGCTCTTTACGGCCTTCCAGACCGCTGCTCTGGTAACTCCCGCTTCCCTTGCCAGAAATTCTCCGGAGACAGCCTTGCCTCTGTTTTTTTCAAGTATCTCTCTTATCTTACCCTTCAGCGTCATATCCCCACCCTTATATTAAAGTATTACTTTATATATTATAAAAACCGGCTTCTGAAGTAAACCTTTTCTTTAAATCAAGTTTACTTTTTATCCCATGTATAGTAAACTGTTTTCGACAAAGGAGTTTACTGTTATGAATACAAAAAATATTACTTTAAATGCTCTGTTTTCAGTTGTGATGGCAGTCCTCTCTCAGATAGTCATCACCTTGGGACCTGTGCCCTTTAATTTAGGAGTTCTTGGAGCTTTTCTCACAGGCCTTATGCTCACACCGAAAAATTCCCTCATGGTTATGGCGGTATATATAGTTTTGGGCTTTGTAGGGCTTCCGGTATTTGCAGGCTTCTCAGGGGGTGCCGGGGTCCTTTTCGGAATGACAGGAGGATATATAATCGGCTATATTTTTATAGCTGTCATAAGCTCTGCCGCCTGTAAGGCTTCTCATTCCTTCGCTCCCCGGATAAGGACTGCATTTACGGCTTCGATGATGTTTCTTTCCCTGATCATCTGCTATGCCTTCGGCACAGCTTGGTTTATGTTCATCACCGGAAATACTCTCCCGACAAGCCTTGCAGCCTGCGTATTTCCCTTCATAATACCTGATCTGTTAAAATTGATAACCGCTTTTTTTCTCAGCAAGGCCCTGAAAAAAAGACTCTATATATAACTGAAAATGCTGCCGAGTTTTATCGGCAGCTTATTTTTTTAAGGATAGCACACTTTCCTTGTCCTCTGCAGTAACTCTCAGGCTCTCCCTTATCTTCCTTATAGCCTTGTTTTGCACATCCTGTGACAAGTCATTTGCAGATAGAAAACGGAAAGTTTTTTCCTTGTATTTTACAAAGGCAACTGATATGGCCCAAGCCACAGCCATATTCGCATAGTAGTCTTCCTGCTTTATTTCATTTAATATTTTGAGGATGCTGTCAATGTATTCGTCAGTCATAAAGTGCGACATGAGAGTCACCACAACGAATCTCAGCTCATACTCATTTTTAGAAGAAAAGTATTTCAGGACATAGTCATACCAATAGGCCCTGTCCCTCTCCATAAATTTGAAGGTGGAGTTTGCTGTATCACACACAGCCCAAGAGTTTATGGCAGGCACCCAAGCGTCAAGAAGTCTCGCTCTCACCCGGTCTTCCGTCCTCATAAGACCTATTACCATTCCCCAGAGTGTAAGCTCCTCCTGAAAAAGCTCCAAACGCTCTGCCTCCGAAAGCTCCATGAGCTCTTCAATCCATTCCTCTCCCCCTGACAGAGAAAGCCTCTTTGCCATGGCCCTTATCAGAGGTATCCTTACACCTAAACTTCTGCCTATGCCGGTAGTGAGCTTTTCATTGAATTCCCTGTATTTTTCATCTCTGTTTTCCTTAAGCTCTTCAAGTACACTTTCCCTCATTTTTCCCATATCAGCTGACCCGGTCCTTAAAGTCTGTATTTATATAGGTGGTGAACCTGTACTTTATCCCCTCAAATTCATGGGTCATGCTCTCTTTCTTCAGCTTCCAATTTTCAAGCTCGTTGAGATCGGGGAAAAAGGTGTCCGCCTTCTTTTTGCTGTCGTTTACAGTCACAAGGGCCTCGCTGCAATAGGGAAGGAATTCTCTGTAGACGGCCTCGCCTCCCACAACGTACACATCGTCCGGGTTATAGAGCTTCGTAAGTCTGAGCACCTCGTCGATATTCTCTGCGATTATGAGCCTTGTGTTCTTTGTGGTGTCAAGGTTTATGGCGTCCATCATGGCGGGATCAATGCTCTCCCTTCGGGAAGTCAAGACTATATTCGTCCTGTTCTTAAGGGGATGTCCCCCGGGAAAACTAAGGAGTGTCCTCCTTCCCATTATTATAACCTTGCCCTTTGTGGTCTCTCTGAAAAATTTCATATCCTCGGGGATATGCTCCAGGAGATCTCCTCCCGCGCCTATCCCCCAATTTTCGCTCACGTTGACTATAGCCTTCATATGTCTCTCGCCTCTCGCCGTTAAATAGCTATGGGGATATTCTTGATCTGCTCCCCCGCCTGATAATCTATGAGCTTAACGTCGTCCGGGGTGAAGTCATAGAAGTCTTTTATCTCGGGATTTATCCAAAACTTCGGGGCGGGATAGGGCTCTCTCTTTATGAGCTCTTCTATCATCGGCACATGCCTGTCATATATATGGGCGTCGGCGATGACGTGCACCAACTCACCGGCTATCATGCCGCTGACCTGCGCGAACATGTGGACGAGCACCGCATACTGGACTACGTTCCAGTTGTTTGCCGCAAGGACGTCGTTGGAGCGCTGGTTCAAGATAGCGTTTAGGACGAGCTTTCCCGACTCCTCATCCTTCGTGCAGTTGAAGGTCATGGAGTAAGCACAGGGGTACAGATTCATCTCGCTGAGATCCGCGAAGGTATATATATTTGTCATTATTCGCCTGCTGTAGGGATTGTTCTTGAGGTCATAGAGCACCCTGTCGGGCATATCGAAATCCCCCTCCTTATAGTGGTGCTTTATGCCCATCTGATAGCCGTAGGCCTTTCCGATGGAGCCCTCCTCGTCGGCCCACTCATCCCAGATATGGCTGTTAAGATCGTGGATGTTGTTGGATTTCTTCTGCCATATCCAAAGGAGCTCGTCTGTGGCAAGCTTTAATGAGGTCTTTCTCAGGGTAAGGGCGGGGAATTCTTTTCTCAGGTCATAACGGTTTACCACTCCGAACTTCTTTATGGTGTAGGCCGGAGTTCCGTCAGGCCAATGGGGCCTCACCTTCTCTCCCTTGGTGTCTGTACCGTTGTCAATGATGTCTCTGCACATCTTTATAAATACTTCATCTGCATATGCCATAGCCTCTTACGGAAAACCGTCCTCCTTTTCAGTCTTAAATTTCCATATAATTATATAAAATACTAATGAAAAAGACAATATCAGTGCAGGACCTGTTTTCCGTAAGGATGGTTTCATCCCGTAAGCTTTCCCGCATGGACAGGCCTGTCCCTGTACTCTGATAAGTTGAACACCTCGAAGGTATCGTTAAAATCGTAGGCTTTCAGGTCAAAGAGATTGAGCCTCCTCTCCCTCCTGAATATGTCCCTGTCATGGGGAAGTCTCATAGCTCCCTCGTTGAGGGCAATATTGTCTACCCAAAGGCCCCAAAGTCCTGACAATGAATTCTTCATGCTCATCACGGTTTCCTCCCTCTTTTTTGATCTGAAACCATGATATAAAAACGACTGTCCTATAAAAAGGACAGTCGTTAAAAATCTGCTTATAAGATGTGTAAGACGCTGAATCCGACCGGTTTCCCATGCTAAAGCTCATCATGCAGGAGCTATCTCGGATATGAGCTCTCCGAGGCTTCCGTCGGACTCTGTGCTCAGATGATACACATATCCCTCCTCATCTGTGTAGGTGCCCGTCAGCATAACGCCGTTTTCATCGAACCGGAACCAGGCCGCACTGTTGTCCCCGGGCTTTGCATAGGGGTTATAGATATATGCCCACTCGTTTTTGTACTCTCTTCCGCCTGCCGTAAAATGCCATCCGTCCTCCTCACGGGTCCAAGTGCCTCTCACGGCCTCCTCTGCGGTAGGCAGGTTCTTATGCTTTTTATGTTTTTTGCTGTCGGGATTTGCGGCTTCTTCCGCATCTTTGTCTGTGCCCTCCGAGTCTGCAGAGTCATCTGCCGAATCATCCGAATCGTCCGAATCACCGGAATCATCATCCGCATACCCCTCATCGCCATCGGAGTCCCCCGACCCGTCATCAGGATAATCCGATCCGTCATCCGTATCCCCGGGATCTTTTTGATTCTCATCCGAATCATCATCCCCGGCATTGTCTGAATCACTGTGTAAGGGTGCAAATACCACCGTCATTATGCTGTCGTCATTGTTGAAGCCTGCGGACCTTATATCGTCGGAGATAAGGCTTTGGGGATCAAAGCCAAGGAGCGTGAAATGGTCCTCCCCCGCATCCTCGATGCGTATCCTTGCCTTGTACTCCATATCCTCCTTGAAGGTATCATCCGAGGGCTCCCACTCAAGCTTCACGATATATTTTTCGTGAGTTGAAGGCTCGATATCATATTGCTTTACAGCCGCAGCCCCGGGTTTGGGGCGCACATTTTCAGGTATCCTGAAGTCATCCACCGTAAAGCTGATCCTGTCCTTGTATGAGGTGAAGGGGGCTTCGTCGTAGCCCGAGGCTCCCTCCGGAACGCAAAACTCCTTTACGTCCTTTATGGCATCGTCGCTGTCCGTGTCAGGCGCCTCCGCAGGAAGCACCAGAGAGAGCGCCGTGTCCTTTTCAAAGGCCTTTGACCCGATATGATCCGCCGAGGGAAGATCCGCCTCTCTCAGCTTTGTGCAGCTGCTGAAGGCCGAACTGCCTATGTCCTGTGCCGCAGGAAGATTTACCCTTCTAAGCTCTGTGCAGTTGTAAAAGGCCGAGCTCCCTACTGTCTCAAGCTTCGGCATATATACAGAGACCAAGGCGTTGTTGTTTGAGAAAGCATGTCTGCCCACCTCCCTAAGCTCCGGAGCCTTTATCTCCCTGAGGTTTTCACAGAGGGTGAAGGCAAAGCCGGTAACAGACTCCACCTTGTTCAAGTCAAGCTCCTCAAGATTCGGAATCCCCGCAAATATGGGCGAGTCCATGGATGTGATATCTTCCCCGGTCTCTATGCGGCGTATCTTCATGAAATCGTCTCTCAGTACCCCCGCAGCCAGGGCCTCCATGCCACTGTCATCCTTTATCCTCAGCACGCCGGTTTCCGCGTCAAAGGAAAAGCCGTCTGAGGCATCATCAGATGCATCTTCTGCCGAGCTTTTCTCCCTCGCCTGCGACATCGTGGCCGTATCACTGTCCAATGTGGAGGCGAAAGCCCCTTGAACACAAAAAGATGAGGCGGCCGCCGCTGTAATGAGGGCCGCGCTCATCCTTAAAACATACACTTTTATGTCTTTATAGTTTTTCATTTTAATAATTTCCTATCTGTTTTTAGGATTATATACCCTTAAAAGGCAAAAAGCAAGCCTCCACTTCGACGCGGCGACTTGCTTACACGATATCTCATCATCTTCCTATAAAACATCAAGTATATTCAGCTGCAGATTTCTCCTACCGTTAAACACGTTTATCTCCGGATAATATACTATGCTCAACCCCTTCTTTTTCCCGCACAGCTCTTTTATACGCTCTCTGTTCTCCTCCGCATCTCCGAACATGATCCCTGAGATATTGTAGCCGTTTTTGTCGGCAAGCCTCATCCTCAAGACCTTTTTTTCCGCTCCCAAAACTCTCATGTCATAGATACTTATCTCCCTGTCCGCCAAAACAGGCCTCTCGTTCCCTTGTCCGAAGGGCTTTAAAAGCTCCAGCTCCTCTATGAGCCCGGTTGAGATATAAGAAACAGGGATAATGTAATCTATTGCCCCCCTCTCCACAAGGTCCGAATCCGAGAGCCCGGAGTTCTCATTGAGCCTTTTCCTGAGCTTTTCCAAGTCCTTTTTTTCAAGGGAGAGCCCCGCCGCCATGGGATGTCCTCCGAATTTTGTGAGGATATCCGACACCTCGCAGAGCTTTTCCGCCATGGGATAGGCCTCTATGGATCTGCCGGAGCCCTTTAAGCCCTCCGACGCCTCTGTTATCACAAAGACGGGTTTTGAGTATCTCTCCCTGAGACGCCCCGCCACTATCCCCGCAAGGGATTCGTGAAGCTTCGGAAGATATATCACGAGGACCTTGTCAGAGCCGTACTCGTGCTCCGCAATAAGCTCCGCCTCCTTAACTCCCGTCTCGGTCATTTCCTTTCTCATGCGATTGAGCTCAATAAGCTTTTCCGACAGGGCCTCGGCCTCCCTCTCATTATCGCAGAGAAAAAGCCTGAGGGCGGTCTCCGCAGTTTCAAGCCTTCCCCCCGCATTTATGCAGGGCCCCAATATGAAGCCTATATGATAGCCTGTTATCTCCTTTTCCGAGATGCCGCAGCCCTCTATGAGCTTTGAGAGGCCGAGGTTCAGCCCTTTCTTTGAATTTATGAGCTTCAGCCCTTCCTTAACTATTATCCTGTTTTCATCACGAAGCTCCATCACGTCCCCGACGGTGGCAAAAGCGGCAAAGGCAAGGAGTTCACCAAACAAGAGCTCTCCGGCGGTTTCCTCGGATAACAGTGAAAGTCTTTCGAAAACAGCCTTTATGAGCTTCCATGAAACCACCGCTCCGCATATCCCCTCAAAGGGATAGCTGCTGTCGGCTCTCTTGGGATCCGTGACAGCTTCGGCCATGGGAAGTATGTCCCTTCCCGCCTCATCCTTCCTCACGTCATGGTGGTCTGTGACTATGACCTTTATGGAAAGCTCCTTGGCCAGCCGCAGCTCCTCTATGGCGGAGATACCGTTGTCGCAGGTTATGATGAGTTCCTTTTTATCCTCGGCGGCCTTCTCAATTATATGTCTGTTTATTCCGTAGCCGTCCTTTATCCTGTCCGGTATGACGTAGTCTATGGAAGCCGTTTTTCCAAGGCTCTCGGCCGCATATGAGATCCCCTTCAGAAGGATGTAGACCGAGCACACTCCGTCAATGTCGTAGTCCCCGACTATCCTCATGGATCTTCCCTCTCCAAGGCTCTCCGCAATAATATCCACAGCCTTCCTGATATCCGGAAGCAGCAGCTCATCATTTAAGTCGGAGAGACCTCCCCAAAGAAATCTCTCTATCTCTTCGTCAGAGCGGAGCCCCCTGTTTACAAGGAGCCCCGCCGTAAGCCTGTTTATATGGAATTTTTCAGACAGTGCGTCATAATCCGCCTTTTTTGAATAAACTCTCCACTCTTTAGGCATAAATCTTTTCCTTTTGAATCACGCTCTCACGTGCTTTTCTATATCGGCTATCAGTCGATCCACATTTTCCTCGTGGGTTGCCCATGAGGTGCAAACTCTCACGGCGCTGTGGTCCTCATCCACTCTGCACCAGTAGTTAAAGGAGTATTCCTTTGAAAGCTCATCAATAAGCCGGTCTGAGAAAATAGGGAACTGCTGGTTCGTGAAGCTGTCCTGATAAAGCTCCACTCCAAGCTCTGTCATTGCCCTCTTAAACTTCATTGCCAGCCTGTTGGCATGAGCTGATATCTTATAATAAAGGCAGTCCTCACCCTCCCCGTCAAAAAGGGCTTCAAACTGTATTCCAAGGAGCCTTCCCTTTGCCATCAGGCCACCTTTTTGCTTCATGAGATACCTGAAGTCATCGTGGGGCGTGCTGCTCTTAAAGACTATGGCCTCCCCGAAAAGAGCTCCCACCTTTGTGCCTCCGATATAGAAGACGTCGGAATAATTGTATATATCCTTCATGGTGAGATCCGACTTCTCCGATGTAAGGCCGTATCCCATCCTTGCCCCGTCCACATAAAGGTAGAGGTCATGCTTCTTGCACACCTCGTAGAGATCCACAAGCTCCTTTTTGGAATAGAGGGTGCCCTCCTCAGTGGCATATCCTATAAATACCACCTTGGGCTTTACCATATGCTGCTTCATCTCGTCCGCATTGTGGGCATTTACGTATGCGTCCACCTGCTCGGCACTTATCTTTCCCTCCCTGTTCCGCAATGTCAGGACCTTATGTCCGGTGGCCTCCACCGATCCTGTCTCATGGACGGCTATGTGGCCTGTATCCGCAGCTATAACTCCCTCATGGTGCCTCATAAGGTAGGCGAGCACCGTCATGTTCGTCTGCGTGCCTCCAACCAGAAATTGAACATAGGCATTGTCGTCCCCCACCTGTTTCCTGATGAGATCTCTTGCATGATCACAGTATTTATCCACCCCGTATCCGGGAGTCTGGGTCATATTCGTCTCTGTAAGTCTCCTTAGTATCTCGGGATGAGCCCCCTCGAGATAGTCGCAGTTAAACATTATCACGGCGCTTTCCTCCAAAAGTTGATATATACAATAATATTATTATATCGAAGGTCCGGATTCAAGTTAAAAAAGACATTACGGAAATTTTGTCTTTCCTGAAAACACATTTGATTTTCAGGGATTTATAGTATCGCCTATATCTCCTGAATTTCGAAAACACGTTCCTTTGAATTTCGAAAATGTCCCCCTACATTTCAACCCTACATTTCAAAAATAAAAACAGTTGACATCCCGCCATGATTTAACTATAATATATTTTGCTTTAAAAAGCGTGCACTCGTAGCTCAATTGGATAGAGCGTTCGGCTACGGACCGAAAGGTTGGGAGTTCGAGCCTTCTCGGGTGCATAAAAGGGACTGTGACAGATACAGTCCCTTTTTGTTATATCCGGATCATAGCCGGCGCGTTTTGTCATATAAACCCGTTTTCCCATGCCCCTGCTGTAAGCCTGATTTTTCTGCAATCCGGGTTTTATAGAGGCTTTCAAGGGCAGTCGCTGTCCCATCTGTTAAAGTTCACGTCCTTATATTTAAGTATGTCCAAAGCCATGTCCCGTCCATAGTCGTTTTCAAAATCAGTCATGACCTTCCGGCTGACGGCCTCCCCTTCCTCTCCGAATATGGCGGACGACACCTCATTGAAGGCCCAATAGAGATCCGCCGTATGATACTCAAAGCTCCTTATATACTTTTTGAGCTTTCCCTCTTTGGCGCCTTCCCCTATAAAGCCTGTCTCTATATATTGAATGCAGCAGTCGGAGCCCTCCTCATTGAGATTGGTATCGACCTTGAATCCCAGAGAGGGGTTGAAGCCTCGGGATATGGCCATGTCAAGGTTGCGGCAATACTGCCTTCCCGCCTCTATAAGCCCCATCTCCTTAAACTGCAAACTCCAAGGGCATTGTGTTATGCGAAGCTTTCCGTCCGCCGTGTACTCAGCCCTGTTTGAGCACCCCTCATCCATAAGCTCCTTTGTGCTCTCATACTCGCTGTACCTGTTATAGGCGGCCTGATCGAGCTCTCTTCCGTCCATTATGGCTTTTTGCGCCATGCGTCGTCCCCTTCGCCCTCCGTAATACATGGTCCCGTGGACAAAGGCTTTCCTACCGCGCTCCCCGAAGGCCTCAGTCAAGTAATAATAATATTTTGCACTTACGTAGGCATGTACCTTTTCGTTAAACCCCATTGTTTTCCTCCTGAAATAAAAAATAAACCTGTTAAAGCTCTGTCCTTTTATATCCGCCTTTACAATCAGGGATAAGGGCGTACTCGAAGCCGCACTCAAGGGCAAGCCTCCTCGCCATATCAAATTTATATAAAAGCGTGTCCTTGCTGTGGCTGTCCGAGTTTATCATTATCATGCCTCCGCGGCTCTTAAGCTCCTTAAGCAGCCTCCGGGACGGATACGGCTCCTTTCTGTAGCCTCTTGAGATGGCTCCTGTATTTATCTCAAAGGGCACACCCGCATAGAGAAGCTCCTTCATGGCTGAAATGGCGGGCTCAAGGTAAGCGTCGCAGCTTTCATCAAACAGCCTTCCGTCCTGATTGAATTTTGTAATGAGGTCGAAATGTCCTATTATATCGCAGTCGGTGAGCTTCGCTATCTTTGCCTCCTGCTCGTAATACGCCTCGCAGAGCTTGTACCAATCTCCCGAAAAGAGCCTTTCGCAGGCGTATTTTAATGTCTCCTCGCTGTCGTCCACGGTAATCGTCTCTCCGTCTTTCTCCAAAACATGGGTCGAGCCGATGACATATTCCGCTCTCAGCTTCTTCCCCATGCCGTCCACCTCGGTCCCTATATGAAGTTCTATCTTTCCTCTGTACTTTTCCTTAAGCTCCGTGAGCTCCAAAACGTATTTTTCAAATTTGCTCTCATCCATTCCCAAATACTCTTCGGCCGGAGGATTCGGCATATATACGTGTTCCGATATGCCATACTCCGATATTCCAAGCTCTATTGCGGAAAGGACCATCTCCTCGGGAGTATTTTTTCCGTCGGCGTAGTCGGTATGAGAGTGAAAATCCGATAGTATCTTCATTTTTTATCTCCATTGCATTCAGCTTCTGTATTTTTGCCTTCATACGAATACCGAAGACTTTCAAGCTCTTTTCTCAGGCTTATCTCGCAGATGCTACAGGCACCTGCGGGAGTAATCTCTTGCCCCGAAAACAGCTGTGCCGACTCTCACCATAGTCGCTCCCTCCTCCACGGCAACTCTATAATCTCCCGTCATTCCCATGGAGAGCTCCGAGGGAAGCTCCTCCTCCGGCACTCCCAAAGTCCCCATAAGCTCCCGCATACTTGAAAGGAGCTCCTTCATCCTCTTAAAATATATTCTGTTGGATTCCGGATCCTCTGTAACAGGTGCCGAGGTCATGAGCCCTCTTATCCTTATCCCGGTAAGTCGGATAAGCTCAGGTATCACCGCCATAAGCTCCGCCGCCGAAAATCCGTATTTAGTCTCCTCCTGTGCGATATTTACCTCAAGGAGCACCTCCTGCGGCATTTCAAGCTTTAGAGCCTCCTTTGACAGGGCCTCGGCAAGGTGCACGGAGTCCACGGAGTGTATCATGCCGACTTTGCCTATGACCTTTTTTATTTTATTTGTCTGCAGATGCCCAATCATATGTATCCTGACGTCCTCGGGAAGCTTTCCATATTTTTCCGCTATCTCCTGAACATAGTTCTCCCCGAAATCTCTTACGCCCTCGCCATATGCCTCCAAAATATCCTCCACAGGCTTTGTCTTCGACACGGCTATGAGCCTTACCTCTTCTGTCGCTCTCCCCACCCTCTCGCAGGCCGAGGCTATCTCAGCCCTCACTCTCTCTATATTTGCAGTTATGCTCATATATATCTCTCCTTCATTTTTCGATGCCTTAGAGGAAGTTATGTCAGCCTTCCCGGATACTTGCCGCCTACAGGTCGTCCACCAGCGCCGTGCTCTTTGCGTAGGCTGTGGACTTTGCCTCAAAGAAATCCGTCTTTACTCTATTTGCATTGGAGTAATCGGACACCCACTTCATATCCTCGGGCTCCTTTTCCCGGCCCTCATAGATAGGGTCGTATCCCAGAGAAGTCCATCTCAGATTTCCGAGATACTCTATATAATCCGTGACCATCTGTTTTGTAAGTCCCGCGATATTGTCCCCTATGACGTAATGTCCCCAGGCGCTCTCCTGTCTTACTCCCTCCTTTATCATCTCTCGAAGCTCCTTTACGGTCTCCTCGGAGAAAAGCTCCGGTTCCTCCTTCTGAAGCTCCCTTATTATATTTCTGAAAAGCCAGAGATGAGTATTCTCGTCTCTGTTTATGTACCTTATCTCCTGAGCACTCCCCGGCATCTTACCGTTTCTTGAAAGATTGTAGAAAAACATAAATCCCGAATAGAAGTAGATCCCTTCAAGTATATAGTTGCCCATCATTACCTTAAGGAGAGTTTTTGCGTCCTTCTTCGTCTGAAACTCATTATATATGTTTCCTATAAACTCGTTCCTCCTCAAAAGATGCTCGTCCGTCTTCCACTGGTAGAGTATGTCGTTTCTCTCATCGGGAGAGCAGATAGTGTCAAGCATATATGAGTAGGACTGGGAGTGTATGCACTCCTGAAAGGTCTGGATATTTAAGCACAGATTCACCTCGTTTGCAGTCACATACTCACCCACACAGGGAAGGTTTGCAGTCTGTATACTGTCAAGGAATACCAAAAATGAAAGAATCTTGTCATAGGCTGTCCTCTCGTAGCGGTCAAGCTTCGGATAGTCCTTAACGTCCTGGCTTAAGTTTATCTCCTCCGGTATCCAGAAATTATTCATAGCCTGTCTGTACCAGTCAGACACCCAGCTGTATTTCATGTTGTTAAAATCATTCAGGTTTGTAGTGTTGCCGCCTATCATGCGTCTCAAACGCAGATCGGTATCCCCCTCGGGATTAAAAAGCGGCTTGTGAGGCAAGGCCTCCCTTAAATTCAAATTTGACATAGTTTTTGATATATCAGTTTTTTATACTCCTGATATCCTCCTGACTTTAAATATTTTCTCTGCGTCCCCTTTATGCGCTGCAGCTCTCGCACTCCTCAACCTCAAGGGACTTTGACCTTATGTAATAGAGCGTCTTCACTCCGCACTCCCAGGCCAATATATAGAGGTTTAAGACCTGCCTTAAGGTATAGTCGTTTGTTATGTAAAGGTTCATGCTCTGGGCTTGGTCTATGTGTCTCTGCCTTATTCCGCAAGCTCTCACAGACCAGGTCTGATCCGTGTTGTGGGCGTTCTTATAATACCAGTAGGTGTTGAAATCAAGGTCCGGGGCCACCCTCGGAAGCATGCTCCCCTTCTTTTCCTCAAGGAAAAACTTGTTCATAACAGGATCTACCCCTGCGGTGGTTCCCGCCAGTATTGAGGTGGAGCCGGTGGGGGCTATGGCGAGGAGATATGCGTTCCTCATTCCTTGCCTTCTTACCTTATCTGCAAGAGCCCTCCACTCATCGCTCTCATAGCCGCGCTTTTTAAAGTATGCTCCCGTCTGCCAGTCGCTTCCCGAAAAAAGACTGTAGCTCCCTTTCTCCGCCGCAAGCTCGCTCGAGGCCTCTATGGCGGCGTAATTTATATTTTCAAAGACCTCATCCACAAATTTCAGATGCTCCTCCGATTCCCACTTTATGGAATTCTTGGCGAGCATATGGTGATATCCGCTGACTCCCAGACCTACGGCCCTGTATTTTTGATTTGTGAGTTTCGCATAAGGTAGGGGATAAAAGTTGAGATCGATAACATTGTCGAGGGCCCTCACCGCGGTCCTTACCACCTCCCTCATGTATTTTTTGTCCGTTACAGGCAGATGTCCCAGAGAGAGGGAGGCGAGATTGCACACGACAAACTCTCCCGGCCTTGTGGTGTTCACCACCACCGTATCTCCGTCCTTTGTCTTTACCTCTATGCTCACGGTCTCTATGGGCTTCATATTCTGGGCTATTTCCGTGCACAGATTGGAGCAATATATCATTCCCTCATGGCCGTTGGGATTCGCCCTGTTTACAATGTCTCTGTTGAAGGTAAAAGGAGTGCCTGTCTCCACCGCGGACTTAAGTATCAGCCTTACCATCTCCTTCAAAGAGATAACTCTCTTTGATATCCTCGGATCCTTCACGCAGTCCCAATATCTGCGCTCCCACTCCTCTCCGTAGTAGTCCTCAAGACAATAGCCCTTCACAGTCTCAATATCATGGGGGCACATCATATACCAATCTCTGTTGAGGTCCTCCTTCGCCATGCGCCAGAAAAGGTCGGGGTAACACACCGCAGGGAAGACATCGTGAGCCTTCATCCTGTCGTCTCCGTTATTGGTCCTTAAATTGAGGAACTCAGGGATGTCCTTATGCCAAGCGTCAAGATAGACCGCTACGGCTCCCTGCCTTATTCCCAGCTGGTCAACGGCAACGGCGGTATCGTTTATTATCCTTATCCATCTGATGACCCCGCCTGCCGCTCCCTCAAAGCCTCTTATGGCGCCGCCCTTGGCCCTCACCTTTCCGAAATACATACCCATTCCACCGCCGAATTTGCTCACCTCGGCAAAGTTGTCCACGGAGCGGAATATCCCCCTCAGGGAATCAGGCACCGTATCTATGAAGCAGCTTGAGAGCTGATGATAGGGCTTCCCCGCGTTTGCGGTGGTAGGTGTCGCCATTGTGACCTCAAGCCTTGAGAGCATATCGTAGAACCTTCTCACCCATACCATGCGCTCCTTTTCCTTCATGGCAAGATGAAGGGCTATCCTGAGAAACATCTCCTGCGGAGTCTCAAGTATCACATGGTCGTGGGTCTTTATCACATACCTCTTGAGCATTAAGTCCAGGCCCGAGTAGTTGAGGAGTTTATCTCTCTCGTCATCTACAAAGGTCCCCGCCTCATCTATCTCCGCCCTCGAGTAGTTTTCCAAAATATAGCTTCCGTAAAGTCCTTCGTCTGTGAGGTATCTCACTTTTTCATAAAAGCTACCTATAGTTCTCCTTTCAAGCTCCTTGGAGAGCTCCCTTCTGAATGAAAAATCCAGTATCCTTGCAGCTATGAACTCCCACCTCGTAGCTGTCTCGTCTGTGAGCTCCACAGCAGCCTTCGTAAGGGCCGAAAGCTTCTCCTCCACAGTCATATCCGGCTTCAGGAAACCGTTAAATTTGGAGGAAAGTCTCAAAACAGAGTACTCCTCTCCCGGAAAATCCTTCTCTATATCCTTTAAAACCTCCTTGAGCCCCGCAGCCCCGGCCGTCTCCTCCATATGATTTACAGCCTGTCTGAGCTCGGAGCGCTTTTCCCTGTAAAGGATATAGGCCTTGGCCTCCTTGAAGTGCCCTCTCTCCATCAGGGCCTCCTCAACCTTATCCTGTATCGCCTCCACTGTGAGCTCACCTTCGCCGCTGTCTTTAAAGCGGCCCTCCACGCTTTGAAGGAGCTCTGTAAGCTCAGTCTCCGCCACCTCCTTTTCGGTACTCGAAAAGGCCTTTCTCATTGCGGAAATTATTTTTTGTCCGTCGTAATCTTCCCTTTTTCCGCTTCTCTTAATTATATATCTCATCCGCTCTCCTTTATATTCATATTCCAAATACAGATTATAAGTACAAAGCTTTTGCAGGTCAACAGGAATGCTGAAATTCCTATTGTTTTACTCTATTTTTTGATGGCACAAAAATACCCCCGGCATTTACGCCGAGGGCAACTGTGTCATTTCATAAGACTTTATTATTTCCTGTTCTTTAAGAAATCGGGAATATTGATAGTGAGCTCCTTGTTGACTTGGGGCCTGAAGGGCGCCTGATTGTCAAACTGCTGCGAGGGCACGTTCTGAGCGCCGTGATCTGCTCCCTGTCTGCTTCCCTGTCCGAAACCGAAATCAAGCGAAGGTCCCTCCTGAGGTCTTCTGTAGCCCTGATTTGCAGCCGGGTTCTGCCTATTGGAAAATCCTCCGAGGCCCGATGCCTGACGATGCTGCTTTGACTTCTGATCCTGCTTCGCCACCTCGGTGATACCTGTGGCAATAACAGTGATGGTGCACTCATCCTGAGCCTTGTCATCATAGATGGCTCCGAAGATGATGTTGGCGTTCTCTCCGGCGAGCTCCTCAACATAGCTTGCCGCCTCGTTAGCCTCTATAAGAGATATATCCCCCGACACGTTGATGATAACATCGGAAGCGCCCTCTATGGAGGTATCAAGGAGAGGAGAAGCTACTGCCTGCTTTACAGCCTCGAGAGCCTTGTCGTCTCCCTTCGCCTTTCCTATTCCTATGTGAGCTATTCCCTTGTCCTTCATTACGGTCTGCACGTCGGCAAAGTCAAGGTTTATGAGTCCCGGTACATTTATGAGGTCTGTGATTCCCGTTACAGCCTGCTCCAATACCTCGTCGGCCTTCTTGAGAGCCTCGGGCATTGTAGTCCTCCTGTCAACAAGCTCCAAAAGCTTGTCGTTGGGGATCACGATAAGTGCATCCACGTTGGCCTTAAGATTCTCTATTCCGCTCTCCGCATTTCTCATGCGCTGCTTTGCCTCGAATCTGAAGGGCTTTGTGACAACGCCGACTGTAAGTATTCCCATCTCCTTGGCTATGCCTGCTATAACAGGAGCGGCTCCTGTACCTGTTCCGCCTCCCATACCGCAGGTGATGAACGCCATATCAGCGCCCTTGAAAGCCTGCTGGATATCCTCCGAGCTCTCCTCGGCGGCCTTGCTGCCGATCTCGGGCTTTGCTCCCGCTCCCAGTCCTTTAGTGACCTTCTCTCCTATCTGCATGGCTGTGGGCGCCTTGCAGTACTGAAGGGCCTGCTTATCGGTGTTCACTCCGATAAACTCTACTCCTGCCACGTTCTCCTCTATCATGCGGTTAACGGCGTTGTTTCCTGCTCCGCCGACTCCACATACTATTATTTTTGCCGCAGCCTCCGACTCGGGAATCTTTATTTCTAACACGGGAAAATCCTCCTTTTACTAAATCATCTATAAATTTAACACTTCAAGAATATTTTATCAAGAGTTTTTGCCACACAAAAGCATATATTCAGGGCATAATTAAATATTTTGTAAGAAAGTTTAAAAAGATTCGGTTTTGTCCGATGAAGGCTTCTTTTCGAAGGTATATATACCTCCATCGTCATCGTCGCTGTAGTTCTCTATGTGAAGGACTCCGGAGAGCCCCTGAAGCTTGGGAAGCATATCGTTTAACACGGATATCTTGGAGTCGATATTGTCTCCGCTTCCCATCTTCACCTCTATGCTTCCGTCGTTTATAAATACCGTGATATTGCCCGAGGACTCAAAGTCTATCTTGGAAGCATTGATACCGTAGTAATCCAACTGCTGCGTAAGGTTCATTATCTCCGAGAAAAGTCTGCTGTCGGACACAGGCAGCTTCTTGTTGAGCACTATGTGTCCGAAGGAAAGCCCGGTTATCTCCGGCACCTCCTCTATATCTTTCGAGGAGCTCTCCACTACTATGCCGTCCTTGTCGAAGTACATATTGCTGCTCATGTACCTGACGTATCCGATTATACTCTTCTCATAGACCACAAGGTCCGCCGAGAAGGGTCCTGTAAGCTGTATATCATAGTCCGACACAAAGGGCAGCTCCTTGTGGGGCACGAAACGGTCTTTTATGATGCACCACAGGGTATTTCTGTCAAAATACCCGGAAAAGACCATGCTTTCGACCTCCTCAGGGCTGTATCTCGTGCTCCCCTTCACAGTTATGTCCGTGAGCCTTACCCCCGCCGTCACCGTGGCAATCAAAAGAACGACCGCAAGGATCGTCCATTTTTTAAGCTTCTGTCTCTTTATTCTTTCATCGTCCTGATAATCGTAATTTCTCATTGATCCTCTACCAAAGAAATCTCTCAACTCTCAAGCCGTATCCTGTTGGAGACGCTCAAGACAAGGCCTATCTCGGCCATCAATATGAGCACCGCCGTGCCTCCGTAGCTGATGAAGGGAAGGGTAACTCCGGTATTGGGGATGGAGTTTGTGACTACGGCGATATTGAGCACTACCTGTATGCTTATATGAGCCATGACCCCTATGGATATGAAGGAGCCGAAGAGATCGGGGGCATTGTTTGCAATGAGCATACACCTGTAAATTATGAATAAAAATATCAATATGACCGATACTGCCCCGAACAATCCGAGTTCTTCGCATATAATAGGAAAAATCATATCATTATGTGCCTCAGGAAGGGGTCCCAATTTCTGCAGACTTTCACCCAAGCCCTGTCCGGTAAGCCCTCCGGAGCCTATGGCATAAAGTCCCTGCATGGTCTGGTATGCGTCGTACTGTTCAGGATAGAGCCATGAGAGTATCCTCTCCATCTGATAGCCCTGCAAAAGTCCTGTGCCGGTACCTATGGCCTCTATGACTCCGACTATCCTGTATCTTAATATATAGCACAGCACTCCTATTATACCGACGATATAAAAGGGCTTTGAATTTTTAGAGGCTACAAATACCATGACAGTGGCTATTCCTACTACGATTATACCTGAACTCAGGTTCTGGGAGGCTATCATGGCTGCAGGTATCAGTATCCATCCGTAGATCTTAAGGACTTCCTTTCTCTCGGGATCGTTTATCTTGAAGCCCGCTCTCCATATCCTATAGGCAACGAAAAGTATCACTGAAGCCTTTGCCAGCTCTGTCGGCTGGAAGCTTATTCCAGCCACCTCTATCCATCTGGTCCTTCCGTGGGAGGCTATACCCATTATCTGGGTGGCTGCAAGCAAAACAAGCGACACTATGTTTGCCCCGTACACAAAGAGCCTCAGCCTGAATATCCTGTAGTCTATCTTTGATATTATTACGGCTATCACAAGGCCCGCCGCGGCTATCATAAGCTGTCTCTTAAAATAATAGTCGGACTCAAGGCTGTTTATGAGAGCCATATATTGGGAGGAGCTGTATATCATGATAAGTCCGAAGGCCGTGATGAAGATGACTGCAAACAGGAGGCTGTAATCATAAAAATGTCTCACTCTCCTCTTTTTGGTCTCAACAGCGGCTCCCGGGCCCCTTTGAGCGCGGGCATTTGCCGAGGCCTGCCCCTTTGACTGTCTCTGCATATGTTCTCCTCCTTTCTCCGGTATTTTATCTCACTGTCTGATCACAGAGCTTCCACGCAGGCTTTGAATATCCTTCCCCTCTCCTCAAAGTCCTTGAACATACCCCAGCTTGCGCAGGCCGGCGAGAGCAGCACATAATCTCCCTCATCGGCATATGAGGCCGCGGCCTTCACCGCTTCGTCCATATCCTCCGCGTACATGACCTCCGTGAACTTGTATTTCTTGCAGCAATCCGCTATCTTGTCTCTGGTCTGCCCTATGAGTATAAGGTGCTTCACCTTACCTTTAAAGAGCTTTACCCAATCATCATACTCCGAATGCTTGTCGTAGCCCCCCGCTATCAATATAGTGGGGCCGGGCATGGCGTTTAGGGCCTGTATTGCCGCGTCCGGGTTCGTGCCCTTTGAGTCGTTGTAATACTTTACCCCGCATCTCTCCCTGACAAACTCTATCCTGTGTTCCACAGCCTTGAACTCCTTTAAGGCTGCCGTCACCGTATCAAGGGGCACGCCCATCTTTAAGGCCATCGCCGCTGCGGCCATGGCGTTCTCATAGTTGTGCTTCCCGAGGATATTCAGCTCCCTCACGTCCGCTACCGTAAGTTTTTTCCCCTCCACGGACCATACTATATAGTTTCCGTCCAGCCACATTCCGTTAAAGAGCTCTCTCTTTGAGCTGAAAAATATCACTGAGGGCTTTAGCTTTTTGCTCTCTCCGAACTCTCTTAAGACGCTGTCCTCGTAGTTCAGCACACAGAAATCCTTCTCTGTCTGGTTGAGCGCTATAGCCTCCTTGCATCTTATGTAATTAGCCATGGTACCGTGTCTGTCAAGGTGGTCCGGAGTTATATTAAGTATGGCACTGACCTGAGGGTGGAAGTCCATTATAGTCTCCAGCATAAATGAGCTGACCTCACAGGCGGTCACCGACTCCTCCGAGGTGTCCAAGGCCTCTTTTGAGAAGGGTTCTCCTATATTTCCCACCACATGAACGTCCTTGAAATATTTCTTTAATATCTCCCCCAAAAGGGCTGTAGTCGTGGTCTTGCCATTAGTGCCTGTGACAGCACAGAGCTTTCCCTTCATTGCATGGTATGCCAGCTCAAGCTCTCCCCACACAGGTATCTTGTTTTTATCAAGAAGCTTAACAAACTCCGAGGTGAGAGGTATCCCCGGGCTTATGACAGCCAGATATACGTCTCTTATCTGCGAGGGCAAAAGCTTTCCGCAGATGAATTCCACATCGTCGTTCTCCCCGAAATTCTTCAATACCGCTTCTTCGCTGCAATCAGGATCTGTATTGTAAAGTATTATCCCGCCGCCCATCTTAAGCACCATATGCGCTGCGGCGATACCGCTCTTTCCTGTTCCCGCGATCAAAGTTTTCTTCTCTATCATGACAGCTGTACCTCAAAAAAATAATTATCTTAGGATGTAAAAAAGACCAGTACTATGAAAGCCACAAAAGAAAGGAGCGCCGTTACGCAGGTGAATGCCGCAACGATCCTCGGCTCCGTCACCTTGTCACCCTTTTCTCCCATTATTATCTCAAAGTGGTGATGTATGGGGGCCATCCTGAACACTCTCTTTCCGTGGGTCAGCTTAAAGTAGCTCACCTGTATTATGACTGAAATGACCTCTATCATATATATAAATCCCACCACAGGGATAAAAAGCTCCATTCCCATGACTACTGCCGCTCCGGAGACAAAGCCTCCGAGGGCAAGGGAGCCGGTGTCCCCCATAAATATCCTTGCCGGATATACGTTAAAGAGCAAAAATCCCATGAGGGCCCCTGCTACCGCCAAGGAGACCACAGTCACTCCAAAGGAAAGCAGCAGTCCTGCCACGGCAAAAAACACGGCCACCACCACAGTCACCGAGGAACAGAGACCGTCAAGGCCGTCGGTAAAATTCACTCCGTTATCCGTGCCCAAAACCACAAATACTACGAAGGGTATGTATACCCACAGGGGAAGTTTAAGCTCAACTCCTCCGAAGAGAGCCCCGAAGGGTATGAGTATCCTTGCGCCGAGAGCTCCCCCATGGTAGGTCCAAAAGGCAAATGCCACGGTTATTATAAGCTGCAGTATGAGCTTTTGCTTCGGGTTGAGCCCCTCCGACTGATGCTTCTTTATTTTGAGGTAATCGTCGAGAGCTCCTATAAGCCCGAAGCCAAGCACCAGAAAGAGCACCATCAGAGACTGCATGTCAGCTTCAAAGACGTTCTTTAAGAGTACCGCCGCCGTTATGGCTATGAGGAACATGATGCCTCCCATTGTGGGAGTCCCCTGCTTTTTGAGGTGGGCCTCCGGCCCGTCCTCCCTCACCTCCTGTCCGAACTTCATCCTGTGAAGCATGGGAATGAATTTCGGGGCCATAAGGACCACAAGCAGGAATGCCACGGGAAGCACCATGGCAGGGATGATGATCGTATTTAAAATGCTGAAGTCAGTCATATATTCTTCTCCGATCTTATATCTTTAGTCAGACGTATCGCCGGTCGTATTCGAGCCCTCCGATTCCGAGGAGGCCTCTGTAGAGGCGTAGGTCTCCGCCTCGCTGTAGCCGGGAGGCATATCTACAGGTACATCCTGCTCTCCGGGATCCTCTATAGCCTCGCCGTAGCCCTCTCCCTCCACAGTGGGGTCGTCCGGGGCATCTGCTCCTCCGTTCAGCTCCGCCGCCGTGCTGGGCTGTACGGCCGGGCTCTCGGCCGCTCCGGAGGTAGCTGCCGGCTCTCCGTTCTCATCAGTCTCAGCCGCAGTCTCTCCCATGGGTATGTCGTTCATTCCCTCCTCACTGTCAGGAAGCACTGTGACAGGCGCCTTGTAATCCTCTGCGTCAACGCCCTCCGGGTAGAGATTTATCGTGGGCAGCACGTCAGCCATTATCTTTGCGAAAAGCTCCTGGGCGTACGCCGAGTTTGCCTGGGCGGGGCCCGGCTCTCCGGGTTCATCTATTACAACATAGCACACAAGCTGAGGATCCTCAACCGGTGCGAAGCCGCAAAACGACACCACGTAGGTCCTTGCGTCTCTGGGGAGTTTTTGGGCCGTACCGGTCTTTCCGCCTATGTGATATCCCTCCACCTTGGCGTGACTTCCGGTTCCATGCTCCACAGTCTCAAACATCGCCTGCTTTAAGTAATTGCAGGTGGACTGGGACACGGTCTCCCTCACAAGCTTCGGCTCCACGTTTTCTATGACAGCGCCGTCGGAATTGAGGATCTGCTTTACAACGTGAGGCTCATAATAATATCCCCCGTTCAAAAGAGAACAGTAGGCCGAGGCCATCTGTATCATGGTACAGTTATAGTTCTGTCCGAAGGAGTTGGTGGCGAGTGATACCTTTCCCATATCCTCCGCTGTATATACAAGAGCGCTCGTATCCGCCTCAGCCGGCAGATCTATACCCGTGTAATCCCCGAATCCGAAGATCTGCTGATATTTGAGGAATATTTCCTCTCCCTCGTTGAAGGCCAGATTCATCATCACCACGTTGCAGGAATTCGTTATGCCTCCCGTAACGTCAAGCCAGCCGTGGCCGTTTCTGTTGACACAGTTTATCTGCCAGGTATGCACTCCGTCGCTGAGCTTTACGTTTCCTGTGCAGTTGAAGCTGTCGGTGGGCTTGTCGATCCCCTCCTCTATGACTCCCGCCACAGTGAAGGGCTTCTGAGTGGAGCCGGGCTCGAAGGTGTCGCTGACGCAGATATTCCTCCAGAGCTGATTCCATGCCACTTGGGTTCCGTAGGATATTATCTCTTCCCGTGAAAAATATCCCGGAACCTCCTCCTCTGTAATGGCGGGCTCGTCAGGATTTTCTCTCCTGTAGACCCCCACCGCCTCCTTAAGCCCCAGCTCGTAGAGCTCGTCCTCAGTGTAATCATCTGTATTCCTCGGGTCGTTAAGGTCAAAGGAATTGGTGCTGCCCATGGCGAGGACCTCGCCGTTTTTGGGATTCATGATCACAACCGCGGCGGATTTGGACTCAGGGCCTGTCTCCTCCCACTCCGCGAGATATTTCTCCACTATACCCTGTATATTCGCATCCATGGTGAGTACAAGGCTGTTCCCGTTCCTTGCGGGCTTTATGACCTTCTCCAGATTCGTCTCATCATCCAGATAGCCGTACTCCCTGCCGTTTACTCCTATAAGTGCGCTGTTGTAATACTGCTCCACTCCACCCGTTCCGGTGGAACCGTCCGCAGAGGAAAAGCCTATGATATTGCATCCGAGGGAATTGTAGGGGTAGACTCTCTTATACTCGTCCTCGAACCACACGCCTCTCACCCTCTTTATTCCCTCCTCGGGATCGGTGCTCTTTATATATCCGTCATTCAATTCGTCCATAAGGGCCTCAAAGCCGGTCTTCTGATCGTAGCTCAGCTCTCTTGCATACCTTACATATGAGGAATCCCTTCTGCTGTTTATGGTGTCGGTAAGCTCCTTCGGATCGAAACCGAAATAATTGCACAGAGCCTCCACAGTGGGGTCCACCACGTTTTTGGGAGAGATACTCTCCTCCGTGGCAAACATCTGGTTGGGATCAAGTATCAGGTTGTAGACCTGCTCCGAACCCGCGACCTTGTTCCCGTTTCTGTCGTATATATCCCCTCTCTTGTAGGGGACCGTCTTTGAGACATAGTCCGCCTGACGCTGAGAAAGGACTATCTTATTATAGTCCTCCGAGTTGTTTTTTATGAGATTGTAGATGACAAGTATCAATATAAATAAAGCCAGCGTTATGATTATTACCGCTATCGCCAGCTTTTCCTGCATATATTTGGCAAACGGGGTATTTCTGCCCCGTCCGCCGTTTCTGCCGTTTATATTGTTATTCCGAGATGTCCTCATACTGCCTTACATATTCGCTTTCTGTTTTGTCAAAGTTTATTATGCTGTCCTTGCCCGCATGAACCATTCCCAGTTCATTTATGGCCACGTTATACACGTAGTTAAGGTCAATGCTCGTATTTATTCCCGACTCCAAAGCGTCATTTTCAGCTCTAAGGGTCTCGAGCCTTGTCTCCATCTGCTCAACATTATCCATATGTGCACTGATGGAGGATTGAAGGCAAAGATAGCTGTAGCAAATATATAAGGTCATGAGTACCGCCGCTGTGAGCACCACAAGATAAGGTACATCCATGGCAAGTGCCTTCTCACGGTTTCTGGCGATCCTTCTTTGTTCTCTGTGGAGTCTCTCGGCGTCTTTTTTATTTCCGGTCCTCTCTGCGGGTACAGAGCGAGGCGCGGTCTTTCTGACAGTGTTTCCATCCACGTAAAAACCTGCAGCCGAGTTTCTTCCTCTCGTCTGCCGTCCTGAACCTGATGACTGTCTTCCGGTATTAACCGCCTTTTTGCCGCTCATACTCCCCACCCTTAACTATACCTTTTCAAAAATCCTCAGTTTTGCGCTGTGCGCTCTGTTGTTCTCCTTGAGTTCTTCCTCTGAGCTCGTAACAGGTTTCCTTGTGATCACCCTGCCCTTAGATTTTCTGCCGCAAACACAGACCGGAAAGTCCGGAGGGCAGATACAGGGGTTTTCCGCAGTCCTGAAAGCCGACTTTACTATCTTGTCTTCAAGGGAGTGGAAGGTTATTATCGCAAGCCTCCCTCCGGGATTCATTAGGTCTATCAGGCTGTCAATAGATCCCGACAGGATGTCAAGCTCCCTGTTGAGTTCTATCCTTATGGCTTGGAAGGTCCTCTTTGCGGGGTGTCCTCCTCCCTCCCTGAGCTTTGCGGGTATTGCGTGCTTAACGATCTCCGCCAGCTCTGTCGTCGTCTCTATGGGCTTTTTTTCTCTCTCGTTTACTATGTGCTTCGCTATGTTTTTAGCGAATCTGTCCTCGCCGTAGTCTCTTATTATTCTGTAGAGTTCAGCCTCCGGATATCCGTTTACTATATCCGCAGCGGTGGTCTTCTCTCTCCTGTCCATCCTCATGTCAAGGGGAGCTTCCTTCTTGTAGGAAAAACCTCTCTTTGCCTCGTCAAATTGATAGGAGGAAACTCCCAGATCAAGGAGCATACCGTCGAGGCCCTTTATTCCGAGGCTCTTAAGTATTGCCGCCGTGTCCTCGTAGTTCCCCCGGACCGTCTCCACTCTGTCGGAGAATTCAGAAAGCCTCTCTGTAGCCGCTCTCAGCGCATCCTCGTCTCTGTCTATCCCTATAAGCCTGCCGCCCTCCGTCAGGCGCTTGGCTATCTCAAAGGAATGCCCGCCTCCTCCGAGAGTCCCGTCGGCATATATGCCGTAGGGCTTTATATTTAATCCTTCTATGGTTTCCTCAAGAAGGACCGGCTTGTGTTTAAACATTATATTCCGAATCCCTCCAAGCTCTCGGCGATCTCGCTCATATCATCATAGGAGTTGGCTTCCGTCCACTTGTTCTTGTCCCAGATCTCGATCTTGGTGCCTACTCCCACCAGCACCACATCCTTCTCAAGATCTGCGGCGCTTCTCAAAACCTGGGGTATCAGTATCCTTCCCATCTTGTCCAACTCGCACTCTGAGGCGCCTGCCAGCATAAAACGGGAGAGCTTTCTGGCGGAGGGGTTTGTCATAGGAAGGGAACTGAGCTTTTCCTCGAGTACGTTCCACGCATTCATGTCATAGACAGAAAGACAGCCGTCAAGTCCCTTCGTCACAACGAACTTGTCGCCAAGCTGTTCTCTGAATTTTGCGGGGACTATCAATCTGCCTTTGGCATCTATTGTGTGGTTGTACTCTCCTATATACATCAGATATCTTCCACTTCCTGCCACAAACTGACACTTTTCTCCACTTATGCATCTATTTTTAACCAAATAGGGGTAAAAGTCAATACTTCCCTGCGAAAAATATTAAGTTTTATTTCATTATTTTGTGAGAATTTTTCAGAATTGTGCTGGGGATTCTGATGAGACACAAGATGTAGTTTTTCAAGAATAATTGAGCATAAAAACTAAAGTAAAAAGCTCACGCCGACATGTATGCGGGAGTATGCCTCCTCTTTCATAGCATGACAGCATGAGCTTTCATAATTATAATTATATTATCGTATGTTTTATTCTATGTTAAATCTGATCATACATTGAATCTGAACAGTATGGTGTCTCCATCCTGAACAACGTATTCCTTGCCCTCCAGACGCACAAGGCCTTTTTCCTTTGCCGCCGCGAGAGAGCCGCAGTCCAAAAGCTCCTGATAATTGATGACCTCGGCGCGGATGAAGCCTCTCTCGAAATCCGAGTGGATCTTTCCCGCAGCCTGCGGAGCCTTTGTGCCCTTCTTTATGGTCCAAGCTCTGGTCTCCTTCTCACCTGCCGTGAGGAAGGACATGAGTCCCAAGAGATCATAACTTGCCTTTATAAGCTTGTCGAGTCCCGACTCCTTGAGTCCAAGGCTTTCAAGATACTCTGCCTTCTCGTCATCGTCGAGCTCTGATATCTCCTCCTCTATCCTTGCAGATATGACGAAGACCCCATCTCCGTTTTCCTTTGCATACTCCCTTACCCTCGCCACATAGGGATTTGAGGCTCCGTCGTCTGAGAGGTCCTCCTCTGAGACGTTTGCCGCAAATATCAGGGGCTTCCATGTGAGAAGCTGCAGAGAGTTTACGAATTTCTCCTCATCCTCGTCGGAAAGCTCAAGTCCTCTCGCAGGCTTTCCCTCCTCAAGTCTCGCCTTGAGCCTCTCCAATATCTCCAGCTCTTTCTTGGCTTCCTTGTCGTTGTGGGCAAGCTTTGCCGTCTTTCCGATGCGCTTCTCAAGGAGCTCAAGATCCGAAAATATGAGCTCGAGATTTATGGTCTCTATGTCTCTTATGGGGTCTATGGAGCCCTCCACATGTACTATATTCTCATCCTCAAAGCATCTCACAACGTGGACTATGGCGTCGCACTCTCTGATATTTCCGAGGAACTGGTTTCCGAGGCCCTCACCCTTTGACGCGCCCTTAACGAGCCCCGCAATATCCACGAACTCTATCACCGCCGGGGTGATCTTTTCCGAGTTGTAGAGAGCCGCCAGCTTATCAAGCCTCTCATCAGGCACCGCCACGACCCCCACATTGGGATCTATAGTGCAGAAGGGATAGTTTGCAGATTCCGCCCCCGCCTTTGTTATCGAATTGAACAAGGTGGACTTTCCCACATTGGGAAGACCTACGATTCCTAATTTCATATATCTCTACATCTCCTTAAATGTTATATTTACATGGTTTTTCGCACTTTGGCGTTTTGGCGGCCATGCCATTTTTACTCCGGTTACGCATTGACCTGTACTGTATTGGGTTATGTCAACATATGCTACCGGATTATATAGTATAGCGCATGGTGCTCTTTTCCTCAAGGCTTCTCCGCGAATTTTTCAAATGCAATGTCAGATCACGAGCACCTGACTGATGTACTGTTCAAACTCTTTGTGCTTCACCGATTTCTTGCCGCCAACAAAAAGCACGAACGGACAGTTTGGAGAACATAGCATACTGTTAATTTTATTGACTCCGAATATTGCTAAGGCGAGCGTTGACTAGCATCGTAATTTTAGATATACTATTATCAAGTTGTTACTACGAGGTGAGCGGATGGACTATATTGCGGAACTTGCCGCGATTGCAAATGCAAATGGCGGTATCATTGAAACGAAAACAGCGGCGCAGCATGGCATTTCCAAAGCGATGCTCTACAAGCTGTGCAAGGCGGAAAAGATTCACCGTATCGTCAGGGGACAGTATATTCTACCGGAGGATATGCAGGACGAGTTGCTGTCCATCAGCCGCCGGTCAAAGAAAATTATTTTTTCCCACGAGACGGCGCTGTTCCTTCACGAGATTTCCGACCGCACCCCCTTTGAGCATACCGTAACCGCGCCATCCGGATGCATCCCGTCTACGGCCATCAAAGCGGAGTGCAAGGTGTACTACATCAAGCCGGAGCTGTTTGGGTTGGGCAAAACACTGTTGCAAACCCCCGCCGGGAATCTCGTTCCCTGCTACGATTTGGAGCGCACCATCTGCGATGTGATCCGTAGCCGCAACAAGATCGGGACGGAGACATTTTTATCGGCACTGAAGCAGTACGCCGCCGTTCCAAAGAAGGACTTGAACCGACTGAATGAGTATGCCCGACAGATGCGGGTATCAGGCGTTCTGCGTCAATATTTGGAGGTGCTACTGTGAGCAATGCCATGAGCCTGAAAGCGAAAATCCGCAACATCGCAAAGCAGAAAAATATCCCGGCGCAGGTCATTTTGCAGAACTATATGTTCGAACGGCTTCTAAATACAAAGATTTCCTGACGACGCTTGCGCTGCTCTCATCGTTCCGGTCGGGTGGAACGGTAAGCTGTAAAAAAAGGATGTATTGGCTTTAAGTCTGAGAGCTTATCAAAAGTATGCGGACGACCTTTGCAAAGGATTCTCTCCTGCAGCGAAATTGCTGCAAGAGGAGCGGGTATTTTCCAGCCGCGAACTTCCGTATAGCACACAGCTTATTCCTCTTGCAGCCATCTGCACAGTGCTAACGGACGAAAACCGGATTAACACGACCACTGCAAAGAACATGGTAAAGCAGTGGTATTGGTGCGGTGTGTTTGGTGAATTGTACGGCTCGGCGAACGAGACAAGGTACGCCAATGACATTACGCAAGTTATCAAATGGATTACAAGTAACGGTGAGCTTCCCAAAACGGTTACTGATTTCTACTTCAACCCAACTCGCCTTCTAAGCTTACAATCCAGACAGTCTGCGGCGTACAAGGGCATTATGGCGTTGATTCTGAAGAACCATGCCTGTGATTTTATTTCCGGCGCGGAGATGGACTTCTCGACATACTCAAATGAGAAGATCGACATTCATCATATTTTCCCAAAGGATTACTGCATCGGGCAAAAATATGACTTGTTGTCCCCGGGTTGCCCGGTGCGGTATATTATCACGGTAAACGCGCTGAAAGAGGGCTGGGACTGCCTGTTCGCCTATATTCCGGCTTCCCTTGCTAACAAGACCAGTCAGGTTGATGTGGAACAGATTTTGGGGCGCATCCTGCGCCTGCCCTATACCGCCGAGCACAGGGCAAAGTCCCTCAGGACGATTTTGCAGGACCGGACGGGAAATCCATCGGGGCAGAGCTGCAACGGCGCAGAGAGAACGAAAATTCGCCGGAATCCGCCCCGAAAGCGGACAGTATGCTTGCCGAGGCTCAGCAGGCGGGAGACGCATACAATCAGGCGGTGCACGGCGCGGACAACGACTTGTTTGCCGCCGCCCTGCCGTGGGAGGTGCGGGACAAAATGAACACATTCCATATCATCCCTCAATATCAGGAGAGTGTAGATGGGCTGCTGATCCCGCAGTTTTTCCAGGTGATTCCGCAATCCCTGTTTACCGATGGGGATAAGGTGCTGTTGAGCAAGGAGCAGCTTGCCGCTATGGAAAAAGCCCCGCCGGGCTTTGCCGCAAAAATCCGCGCCAAAATCGAAAGCCTATTGGAGCAGCACTACCAAAAAACTTTCTTCACTTGGCTTGATCGTGGCAAAATCGTATGCGAACCGTCTTACCGTCTTCCATCGGCAATTCATCCTATAAACAGTACAGCGATTTACGGAAGGTCGCTCTATGAGGCCGAGGAGGACATGAACACGCTGGAACAGGATTTGGTGAAGCGACTGACAGCCGTTCCCAATGTTCTATGGTGGCATCGGAATATTGCCCGGCATGGGTTTGCCATTAACGGCTACTTCAACCACTACCCGGACATTATGATTATGACACAGAGCGGCAAAATCGTCCTTGCCGAAACCAAGGGCGAACACCTGAAAAACGATGACAGCCTCGAGAAGATTGAGCCGGGCGCGGCGTGGCGGAATGCAGCGGGAAATCGGTACCGCTATTACATGGTGTTCCGAGATGAGGAAAATCTACCGCATGGAGCGGTGAGCATGGGACAGTTTTTGGAGACGGTCAGGGCATTGTAATTTTCTCTAATAGTATCGAGATATTTTAAGGCGACCGGATAGTTTCTACCGCCAACAACGATGACAAGTAGGTGCAAAACTGTTTGACCATATAAAAAGATGAGCGCGTCCCGTTTGTATAGGCCGTGCTCATCTTGTGTTTTATCAAAGTAGTAACGCTCTTCTCCATCTGCAATTCAGCCGGTTTCTTTACGCCATTTCCGCGTTGGACTGCATAGAGAAATATGAACTTATAATTTAGTTAGTTTTGCGTAAAACCTCGCTATATCAGGTTTTGGCAACATTTATCATAATCATTTTATATAAGGTTTCCCTTTGGTCCTTCTGCCCATCATAATAAGCACTGCGGCAGCAAATATTACAAGGACTGCGGAGAGCGCCTGTGAGACGGCAACTGCCGTCCCCGGTATCAACAGCTGATCCGTCCTTAGCCCTTCTATGAAAAATCTTCCGATTCCATAGAGAAGCAGGTACATCACGGCTATCTGTCCGTTCCACTTTTTCCTCCGGGATGCGAACCACACAAGGAATATGAGGGCGCACAGATTCCATACCGACTCATACAGAAAGGTGGGATGGACCTGTATGTAGGTTATGCCCCCGTCATTTATCAGGTGGGCCTTTAGCTCCTCGGATATCATGGAGGGATTCACCAGCGATTCCTTTATGCGCATGGCAAAAAGGTTGTCGGTATAGCCTCCGAAGGCCTCACAGTTAAAGAAATTCCCCCATCTTCCCAGGATCTGTCCTGTTATAAGTCCCAGCACTCCCGTATCCGCCAAGGAAAAAAAGGAGAGCTTCTTAATTCTCGTATATACAAAGGCTGTGGCAAAGGCCGCAATTATGCCTCCGTATATGGCCAGGCCCCCGTTTCTGATATTTATTATCTCCGCAGGATGAGCGCTGTAATAATCCCACTCGAAGGCCACATAGTATATGCGGGCTCCTATGACAGATATTATTATTGCATATAATGCAAAATCAATATATATATCGGGATCTTGTCCTCTCCGCTTCGCATCAATGCAGGCCACCCATATACCCAGAAGCATTCCTATTCCTATGATTATCCCGTAGAAGGCTATCCTGTAGCCGAACACAGTGATATGGTTCGGAAGGTCCTGTATAACTATTCCAAGATTTGGAAATATAAGGTCAGCTCCGTTGTAGGTCATGTTTTCTCCTTATATTATGCCTTATTCACATCCTCGCCCAAGCTCTGAGCATACTTTTCAAGGGCTTTTTTCTGCTCCCTTGTGAGGGTTGTAGGAACCTCCACCACGAGAGTGACGTAGTGGTCTCCCCTTACGTTTCTCGCGTTGACGGAGGGCACGCCCTTTCCCTTGAGCCTTACCTTGGTGTCGGTAGGCGTCCCGGGCTTTACCTCGTATTCCACCATGCCGTCCACAGTCTTTATCCTTATGGGGCCTCCCAGCACCATCTTTGCAAATGATACAGGAACTGTGGAGAAGATGCTGGTGCCCTGTCTCTTAAATATAGGATGGGGCGATACAGTGACTTCCACCATAAGGTCTCCTCTGGGGCCTCCGTTTACTCCGGGCTCTCCCGCTCCCGAAAGCCTTACAGCCTGTCCGTTGTCTATTCCTGCCGGGATATTTATCTTGAATCTCTTCTTGGTCTGTATATATCCTGTGCCTCGGCACTCAGGACATTTCTCCTTGATGACCTTTCCGGTGCCACCGCAGTCAGGGCAGGTGGTTACGTTCTGCACCTGTCCGAAGAAGGGGCTGGTAGTGGTCCTTGTGATCTTGCCTCGGCCCTTACACCTGTCGCAGGTCACGGGAGAGGTACCCTTCTTGGCTCCGGTGCCGCCGCACTCGGGACACTCATCCTTGTAGGCGAGCTCTATCTCCTTCTCACAGCCGAATATGGCCTCCTCGAAGGTTATTCGCATATTTATGCGGACAGTGGCACCCTTCTGAGGCATCCTCTGTCCCCCGCCGTATCCGCCGCCGAAACCTCCGAAGCCGCCGTAACTCCTGCCGCCGCCGAAGCCGAAGAGATCCGAGAATATATCAGAAAAATCCATACCTCCGAAATCGAAGCCGCCGAAGCCCGAGGCCTGTCCCGCCGCCGAGTTCGCGTCAAAGGCTGCGTGTCCGTAGCGGTCGTAGGCCTCCCTCTTTTTGGGGTCCGAGAGCACCGCATAGGCCTCCCCGGCCTCCTTAAACTTTTCCTCAGCCTCCTTGTTTCCGGGATTGGCGTCCGGGTGATATTTCTTTGCAAGGGCTCTGTAGGCCTTCTTTATTGCCGCGTCGTCGGCGTTCTTGTCAACGCCCAAGACCTCATAATAATCTCTTTTCTGTGCCATAAAATCATCTCTCCGTAATATTTATAAAGAATCCGGCCGATCTCAGCCCTTCTCTCTACAGACCATAAGCGGGGTTTTTATCCCCGCCTTGGTCTTTTATAATCTACCGTGATATTTTATACCTCTTTGTAATCTCCGTCCACTACATTGTCGTCGTGAGGAGCCGCTCCGCCTGCGTTCATGTCAGGACCTGCTCCCTGAGAAGCACCCTGCTGTGAAGCCTGAGCCTGCTCGTACATCTTTGTGAATACGGACTGTGACGAGCTCATGAGCTTCTCCTTGAGGGACTTGATGTTGTTGAGCTGATCCTCGGTCATGCTTCCGTCTGCGGGAGTGTTCTTAAGAGCCTCCTTCAAGGCGTCTATGTCAGCCTGCACCGCATTCCTGTCGGCCTCGGATACCTTATCTCCCACATCCTTTAAAGCTTTCTCGGTCTGGAATACCATGGAGTCGGCCTCGTTCCTTGCGTCTATCCCCTCTTTCTTCTTCTTGTCCTCGGCCTCAAACTGCTGAGCCTCGCGGACAGCCTTGTCTATATCCTCCTTGGACATGTTGGAGCCTGAGGTGATGGTGATGTGCTGCTCCTTTCCTGTTCCGAGGTCCTTCGCGGAAACATTTACTATGCCGTTTGCATCTATATCGAAGGTTACCTCTATCTGAGGGATACCTCTGGGGGCGGGAGCTATTCCGTCAAGTCTGAACTGTCCGAGAGTCTTGTTGTCCCTTGCGAACTCACGCTCACCCTGTACCACATGTATGTCAACTGCCGTCTGATTGTCGGCTGCGGTGGAGAATACCTGCGAAGCCTTTGTAGGTATCGTTGTATTTCTCTTTATGAGGGGAGTTGCCACTCCTCCGAGAGTCTCAATGCTCAGGGTAAGAGGTGTTACGTCGAGAAGGAGCACATCCCCTGCGCCTGCGTCTCCCGCAAGCTTTCCTCCCTGTATAGCCGCTCCTATGGCCACGCACTCGTCAGGGTTCAGAGACTTTGAGGGCTCCTTGCCTGTGAGTCTCTTTACTTCCTCCTGAGCACAGATCATACGTGTGGAGCCTCCTACAAGGAGAACCTTTCCGAGGTCCGCATTTGTAATTCCCGCATCATTCATAGCGTTCTTAACAGGTACGTCGGTCCTTGCCGTAAGGTCAGAGGTGAGCTCGTCGAACTTAGCCCTTGTAAGGTTCATATCAAGGTGTTTGGGTCCCTCTGCTGTGGCTGTTATGAAGGGAAGGTTGATGTTTGTGGTGGTAGCTGAAGAAAGCTCCTTCTTCGCCTTCTCGGCAGCCTCCTTAAGTCTCTGGAGAGCCATCTTGTCCTTGGAGAGGTCAACGCCCTCCGCATTCTTGAACTCCTGAACCATCCAATCTATTATTTTGTTGTCGTAATCGTCTCCTCCGAGATGAGTGTCACCGTTTGTAGACATGACCTCGATGACTCCGTCTCCGATATCTATTATTGAAACATCGAAGGTTCCTCCGCCAAGGTCATAAACCATGACCTTCTGCTCCTTCTCGTTCTCAAGTCCGTAGGCAAGAGCTGCGGCCGTAGGCTCGTTTATGATACGCTTGACATCAAGTCCTGCGATCCTTCCCGCGTCCTTTGTGGCCTGACGCTGAGCGTCGTTGACGTAAGCGGGCACGGTGATGACAGCCTCCGTGACCTTCTCTCCCAGATAGCTCTCGGCGTCCGCCTTAAGCTTCTGAAGTATCATTGCGGATATCTCCTGAGGAGTGTAATCCTTTCCGTCTATAGTTACCTTGTAATCAGAACCCATATGTCTCTTTATTGATGAGATGGTCCTGTCGGGGTTTGTGATAGCCTGACGCTTTGCAGGGTCTCCCACAAGCCTCTCTCCGGTCTTTGTGAAGGCCACTACAGAGGGTGTGGTCCTCTGGCCTTCGGCGTTGGGGATGACGGTGGGCTTTCCACCCTCCATAACGGCAACGCAGCTGTTTGTGGTTCCAAGGTCGATTCCTATTATTTTGCTCATAGCTTTTTCCTCCTATATCGAAAATATTGAAAATCTCAAAGTTAAAAATTTATGTGAAGGTTTAATTTGCCACCTTTACCATGCTGTAGCGGAGCACCTTGTCCTTATACATATATCCCTTTTGGAATTCCTCCACCACCTCGTTTTCTTTCTTTTCCTCATCCTCCACGTGCATCACCGCATTGTGAAGGTTCGAGTCGAATTTTTGTCCTACAGCCTCTATGGGCTCCACTCCGAAGCCTTTCAAAAGCTCCGAGAACTGTCTGTATATCTTCTCCATTCCCGCAACGAAGGAGTCCTCCTTCTTGTCCTCCGGAACTGTGGCCAGAGCTCTCTCAAAATTGTCCACCACGGGAAGTATCTTCTCAAGGACTGTCCGTTCTCCCTCCGAGTACATACCCGCCTTCTCGGCGTCGGTCCTTTTTCTGAAGTTGTCGAACTCCGCCATAAGGCGCTTCCATCTGTCGGTGAGCTCATCGATCTTTTCATCCTTGGGATCCTTCTTCTTATCCTCGGATGAAGGCTCTTTCGCTTCTCCCTTCTCAGGAGCGCTCTCCGTCTCCTCGGCCTTAGCCTCCTCGGGAGCCGTCTCATTTTCAGGAGACTCTTTTTCCTCCGTCTCCGCGGCTTCCTTTAAGTCCTCTATATCCTTGTCGGTCTCTCTATTTATATCCTTTTCAGCCATTTTGTCTATCCCTTCCCTTTCTTTGTGTCGGAGTCTTTTCCGAAGGTCTTGTCAAGCTGCTCCATAAGGTTTTTCATTGTTGAAAGCACCTTCTCGTAATCCATTCGCTTGGGCCCTATGACTCCTATCACGCCTCTCAGCCCGTCGCCAAGCTCATAGTTGGCAGTCACCAGCGAGCAGTCCCGCATATTTTGTATGGGGCCCTCGCCTCCTATATAGACCTGAAGGCTGTTTTTTGTGTCGCTGTCTGTAGATTCGGACACCTCGGAGACGAGCTTTGTGAGCTTATCCTTCTCCTCGAAGGCCGATATCAGCTCTGTGGCCTTCTCTATATCTGTGAGCTCGGGGTACTTGAGTATGTTCGTGGCTCCGGAGGTGTAGATATCGGCAGCATCCTCCCCGGCCTCTATCATCTCCACAACGGCGTTCAACACGGCTCGCACTGTGCTCTTGTGTCCCCCGGACTGAGCCAGGACCTCGTTTACCACAGTGGGGGTGATATCGTTTAAGCAAAGCCCCGAAAGGCGATTGTTGATGACTATGGTGAGATTCAGCACCGTCTCCATGTCGGGATCCTCGTCTACGGTGATTATCTCGTTCTTGATCATATTTCCCTCAAGCACAAGTATCAGGAGGAGCTTCCTCTCTCCCGGCCTTGAGAGCTGGAGATATTTTATCTTGTTTTTGGAGAGGGCGGGTGCGCTTATCAAAGCCGCATAATTGGTATCGAGGGCCAGATGCCGCACGAGGCTCTTTAAGAGCATCTCAAGCTTGTCCACCTTCTTCACCATGAGCTCGGTGACCTCGTTTACCCTGTCGTCGCTCTCCTTCATGATGCTGTCCACGTAAAACCTGTAGCCCTTGTCCGAGGGTATCCTGCCCGCAGAGGTGTGAGGCTGAATGATATAGCCCATCTCCTCAAGGTCGCTCATCTCGTTTCTTATGGTCGCGGAGCTCAAGTTGAGCTCTGAATACTTCGAGATGGTCCTCGAACCCACCGGCTCTCCTGTCTCAAGATAGTTCTTGATGATGGTTTTCAATATTATGATTTTCCTTGCATCCAATTCCATAATATCAGCCCCTTATCCTGTTAGCACTCTAATCTTACGACTGCTAACATCCTGCTATATAATATAATACAGCCCGTCAAATGTCAATAGTATCGACATATAAATTCTATGAAATATTTATAAAGCAAAGATAAATAAAAAGCTCATTGCCCCGCACCGAAGATGCCCGGATCCTTCCCGGCCTCGGCGCAGGCTTATGAGCCTCTGAAAATGTATAATTTGATTAAGAATATTTCTTATATCAAAGGCTTCCGAGCCTTTCTTCTATCTCCTTTTCCCAGGAAGCCTTGTCCTTTGCTCCGACCACCCCTTCTCCTACGAGCTTTCCCTCGGAATCCACAAAAAAGGTGGTAGGCACATACTGAGCGGCTCCCGAGCCTATGAGATACATTCCGAAATCCCCCTCGGGGATAAGGTGAGTGTAATCCGCCCCTGTCTCCTCCACTATCTCAAGGGCCTTTCCCACCATCTCCTCATCGGAAACTATCTCGTTATTGCCATTCAATACCACCACGTCCAAGGGTATCCCTATTATCTGCACTCTCCCCTCCTCCGAAAGCTCCCGAGACAATTCTCCCAGCTCCGGCATCTCGTTTATGCAGGGGCCACAGAAGGTTCCCCAGAGATTTATCATGGTGAGCTCCGAATTCTTATATATCTCCTCCGTGACCTCATTTCCCTCAAGGTCTCTCACGCTGAACTTTGACAGAGCCGCAGAGAGGTAGTCCTCAGGCCCCTGTCCCGTCTCCTCCTCGGCATTTGCTGAGCCGTTTTCCTCAATATATCCCTCAAGATACTCCTCCTCAGGGTTCACCCCGTTTTCGACTGTGCAGCCGGATATCGAGGCTGCAAGGAGCAGAGCTCCCATAAGGGCTGCGGCTTTATTTGCCTTAATCTTTCCGTTTCTTTTATTTTTCATCTTCCGAAATCTCTCCTTTATCATTTTCCTCCGACAACAGAAACTCGCTCATTATGACATTGCTTACATCCATGCCTCTCTCCGTGAGCCTGTATCTGTAGCCCTCCTTCTCCATGAGCTTGAGGTCCGTAAACTTTTTGAGCTTGTCCCCGTAGACCGACTCCACCTTGACCTTGAACCTTACCAGAAAGTCCGTCGCCGATATGCCCCTCGTCATCCGGAGTCCAAGGAACATGAATTCCTCCATCTCCTCCTCACGGCTAAGCTCCTTCTTTTCTATATGGAGCTTCTTCTCTATGTCGGGATCCGAGAAATCCAGCTCCAGATACCTTTGAAGATCCGAGGTGTCGGAAAACCTCATGCCGTCAAAAAACGACGCGGCACCAAGGCCCATTCCCAGATATTCCCTCTCCGTCCAGTAGCCGATATTGTGTCTGCACTCATATGAGGGCTTCGACCAGTTGCTTATCTCATATCTCTCGTAGCCGGTCTGTTTGAGATAGCTCCTCGTAAACTCGTCTATCTCCTCGTCGGTCTCCTCATCGGGAAGCTCCAAAAGCCCATCCTCATTCATCCTGAAAAAGGGGGTTCCCGGCTCGATTATGAGATTATACACGGAGATATGCTCGGGCTTTAACATCACAATATTTTTGAGAGTCTTCTTCCAGGTGGAGGCGGTCTGTCCGGGGATGCAGTTTATGAGATCCACGTTTATATTGTTGAAGCCCTCCATCCTGGCTCCCTGATAGCACTTCAAGAACTCCTCAAAGCTGTGTATCCTCCCGAGGGTCCTCAGCTCATCGTTGTTTGCCGACTGCAGGCCTATGCTGAGCCTGTTTATTCCGCATCTCTTGTAGGCTGCAAACTTATGCCTCAGTGTGGAGCCCGGATTGCACTCTATACTTATCTCCGCATCCTCCTCCACGCAAAATCTCTCAAATAGCATGTTCATGACAGACTCTATGAGCTCCGCTTCAAGGACAGAGGGGGTGCCCCCTCCTATATATATGCTTGACACACTTCTTCCCTCACATTTCGCCGCGCAGTAGGCTATCTCCTCCTTCAGCTTCCTTATATATGCAGTATGCACCGAGGGTATTGTCCTGAAGGATAAAAAGTCACAGTAATTGCACTTTTTGGCGCAGAAGGGAATATGAATATATAATTCAAGGCCTGTCATCATAAAACTCAAAAAACTCCTGTAGATAAATCCATGTAACCGTGGATATTATACTTTTTAAATCGGAGTTAATCAAGGGCGGACCCGGAAATTTCTTGGAAAGGCCTTACTTTATCTTTTTCCTCATTTTTTCCTTTCACACCTTATCCGATCATATATTTATATACACAAAAACACAGCCCGCTTTTACATGTGGCTGTGCTTTATATCCTCTCTTATTTCGTTTTTTTCCGGTTACATCGACATTTTTAAGTACATCTTCATATTTACGATGACCTTACTCCACAGGAACCGCGATCCAAACGTCCGAATACTGCCATCCGGGGTCCGTCACAGAGCGTGCCTCCTTGTGGGTGTCGAAATAGATGTCTATGTGATTGCCGTTTACTCCGCTTCCCTTGTCCTCCACGTCATAGATACCGTCGAAGTTGTGTACGGTGGGCCCTGAGGTCCCCTCAATGATGACCTTGGTGCCTATGGGGAGCACGGAGAGATCCGCCGCTATGGTGTGCTTTGCTCTGGGGGTGGTGCCTGAGTAGGTGGCCTGTCCGCCTCCGCAGTTAGAGCATCCGCAGTAGCCCGTGAGCTTGAAGTTTCCGACGAGCTCGGCCTTCCTGTAGGCCACACCGTCCAACATGAACACTCCGTCGGCCTCCTCCTCGGCCACTGTCTCCGACTCTCCTTCGGGCACCGACACTCCCGGGCCTCCGTGAACCCCTGTCACGACCCGGCTGTTCCCGGAGCTTCCGCCCTCGGCTTCACCCGATGAAGCGCTCTCTCCCGCATCGGCTGCGGGAGCCTCCGTATTCTGCTCCTCGCCGAGCCTTATTATGACGCTCGCTCTGCCCTTCTCTCCTGACTCGTAGGGCATATCGCTGAGCACATAGTTCCCGTCGGTGTCCGCCCCAATGGCCTCGTCGCCCCTTTCAAAGGCTGTAAGCTCCGCTCCGTAGGTCTTGTCTCCCACCGAAAGGAGTATAATGCAGAGGCAGGCGGGTATGACCCACATCAATATCTTTTTAGGGATAATATTCATTAATTTCTTCCTTTCAAAACCGAAAAACATGTTTAAGTGCTTGTAGTATAAAATACTTTTAAGTTCAAAACAAGTTTATTTAACAAAAGGTAAGAACATGGTAAGAAATATGTAATATCCTTTCCCTACTTGAAAAATCCCTTTATCGCCTCCCAAATGCTTGTAAATATCCTTCCTATCCTTGCGAGTATCCCCGGTTCCTCCTCCTCATATTCCGCGTCTGATATCTCGTTTTCGTCCTCGTCTCGGCTTATCTCGTCGGACCTCACTATTATCTGAATGCTCTCAGGCGTCCTGTTCTTCTCCGAGGTGAAGGACTGAAGCTCTGCAGAGGGGTCGATATTTAAAAAGTTATTCTCCTCCTCAAATTTCTCTGTCTCCCGGTCAAGAGTGTCCTTCATCATGCCTCCGCTCTCCCTGATGCCCGAAACGCTGTCAAAAAGGCCCATGCTCTTTTCGATAAGGCTCAGAGAGGAGTCTATGCTCTCCTTGAGCCCCGCGTCCACATCATCCGAAATGTCTCTCAGTGTCCTTTGAATGAGCATGAGTGAGGAGGCCACAGAGTCAAGGGTCCTCTCCGTCTCTCCCAGAAGCCCCTCCACGTCGCTGAGAGAGTTCTGCAGATCGCTGTAGTACATTCCCATTATGGCGTCCAGATTCCTCACGTCGTTAGTCAGGTCAATAAGCTGTCGAGACACCATCCTCGCCCCTCCGGCAGTCCTGCTCACTCCCTTAAGAAGCGTATCCGCTGAGGATACCACAGCCTGCGAGGCCGACGCTATCTTTATGAGGTTTTCCTTCTGCCTTGCGGCGCTGCCTATCACCGCCTTCGTCTCATCCATGTTTTTTATGAGCTCCACAAGACTTATGAGGGCGGCGTCCCTCTCTCCGGCGCCTCCCGAATAAAGTATCTCGTCGTACAAAAGCTTCTCAAGTTCCTCATATTTCTTGTTTCTTCTGCGGGAGGTCGAGGGTGAAGCGTCCTCTGTGCCCTCTTCCTTATCATACAGATAGTCATAGAAAAGCTCCTCGTCTATGTCGTGCTCCTCGCAGAATTCACTGACCGTATCCTCAAGGCCGTACTCCGATATGAGGTCCGCCGTATTTACGGTCTTTCCCGCCCCCAATGACTTCATCGCCTCCTCAATGGCTCCTGTGAGAGCGGAGATCTCCTTTTGGAGCTTTGCGTCCTCCGCCTCAAACTCCTCTATATAGGGCCTTAGCCTCTCTATATCCGCACAAATGTCGTCGGAGCCGTCCTGTATGCTTCCAAGACCCCAAAACATGTTGTTTAAAGGCTTCTGCATACTCGCAAGGGTTATCACCGTGGAATCGAAGTTGTCATCAAGCTTTTCCAGGGCATCCTTTCCGGTACTCACATAGGGCACCATCTTTCCGGTGGCTCCGGAGAGGGCTGTGAGGGCTTCCACCGTCACGTCCCCCGCATCCAAGACAGCTTCCCTGTTCGCGGAGGCCTTTTGCCTTGCGCTGTCCATGTAGTTGAGGCTATCCTTGAGCCCCGTCATCTCCTCCCTCATGGACTCGGTAACGGCGAGCATGTCATCCATACTCTCATACATGGCGTCTCCGCTTTCCTTCCATGTATCCTTTAGCTCTTTAATGTCCTTTATGTTGTCGAAGCTGTCCATGGTGGCGGGTATCATCAGAAATATCACGCCTATGCTCTCATAATCATTGCAGCCCAGCCTTACGGCGAACTCCTTCTCCTCCCCGGGAAGGGCTGTAAACATTACGCCTGTCATGTCTCCCACAGTCTGGGTCTGGGAGCCGGGAGCGTCCACCGAATACACCTTTTCATCATCCACAGGGATGAAGCAGGAGAGTATCATGTTGTTTTTCATATATTCGCTGCAATCATCGCGGGGGATCACCTTCACGTCCGTCTCCACAAGACCTGAGGCTCCCGCCAGATCCTCTGCCCGTACAGGCATTCCGTTAAGCTTATAGCTTATCTCGAAGCTCCAAGGAAGGCCTACGCTCTCCGGCTCAAGCCTTCCCTCATAGTAGAACTTCTTTCCGTCTCCTTTGAGCCTGAAGGAGACTCCCTCCTCCGTGAGCCGTAGCTCCTCGTCGTTTGACATGTTCAAAGCCTCTGTGTAGCTGCCGTAATCCATATATTCCATGTCCGCGGAGGAGCTCACGGCCTTGACCACGCTCGTCTTTATGACTTTGCCGTAGGGGTCAAGATTTACATACATAGTCTCGTCGCTTACAGCCGTATCGAGGGTATCCTCCGTCTCCGAGATATCCCCCTGCGCCGCGTAGGCTGTAAATCCAAGGCCCGAAAAAGCCCCTGAGAATATCTCCGTCACAATCATCTCCGCCACGATTATACCCGAAAGCTTTCTCTTAATTATTTTTATGAGAGCGCTGTCCCACATTTTTCTTTTTCCTCCTGTCCGAAATAAAATCCTTTATCCTTGCAAGCTCGTTTTTTCTTATGAGCGGGTCCACCAAAACCAGAAGCGGCGGCAGTACGCCCAAAACCAAAAGCATACTCATCCAAGCTCCCCTGCCGATCAGATGTCCCAGGTCCCCTATAGCCGATATGGATGACACGAAGTACAGTATGTAGCCGCATATGGTAAGTATGGATCCCGAGGTAAATATGGCAGGGATGCTCTTTTCCAATGCACTTATGGCCGCATCTCTCTTTGAGAGACCTTGCTTTTTTCTTGAGTCTATATAGTTTGAGGTGGTCAATATCGAGTAATCCACCGTCGCTCCCAGCTGTATACAGCTGACTATGATGTAGCCTATGTAGTTTACCTCCTCACCTCTCAAATAGGGCACTGCCATATTCAGCCATATAGCCAGCTCTATGGGCATCATCACCGCAACGGGTATGGCGATGGAGTCAAAGCTCAGCATCACCACCACAAATACTCCGATAAGTGAGAGTATGTTTACCAGAGCATAGTCCTCAACTATTATCTCCTTTATATCCATGGTGGAGGGCGTGCCTCCCACAAGGTAGGAGTCATCCGGGTAATAGCTTCTTATTATCTCCTCTATCTCCCCGGCGGCGTCAAAGGCCGCAGGGCTCTCCTCCTTTGTCCTCGTATATAAAAGTATCCTTGCATAGTCCTCCGTGTGCATGAGCCCCGTGATGCTCTCGGGAAGGAAGTCCTCAGGTATACCCTCCGGCAGCTCATCAGTAAGTGAGGTCACTGATTTTACGTAGGGAAGCTCCGAGAGCTCCTCTGAAAGCTCCTTTTCCTTCACGTTTGACTGCGCGGGAACTATAGCCATCATCATATTGCTTCTGCCGAATATCTCACTTATCTTTAAGCTGTCCTCATACACCTGAGTGCCCTCTCCCGCCCCCACCGAGGCGTTTCCGAAGAGGAAGCTGTTCATTCCCTGTGCCACGTAAAGGGGAAGTGCCAAGGCGGCCGCAGTTATCAATATGGGCATTCTGAACTTGAAAATGAGCCTTGAGCTCTTTTTGAAGGCCGGCATAAATGACCTGTGCTCCGTCCGGTCCAAGAGGGGAGCCATCCTTATTATCAGGGCAGGCATCAAAAACAGCACCGAAGCAAGGCTTGTGACTATGCCCTTTGTGAGGGAAAGTCCCAGGTCAAAGCCTATGCGAAACCTCATGAAGGTCAAGACTATAAAGCCTACTATGGTGGTCAAGGAGCTTGCGATTATAGACTTGAAGGCCTCGTCCACCGCAGCCCTTAAGGCATCCTTCATTCCCATTCCATGCTCCTTGTATCTCGTGTAGGCATGCAGAAGAAATATGGAGTAATCCATGGACACTGCAAGCTGCAGCACAGCCACCACGTTGTCCGTGAGGAAGGATATCTCCCCCAGAAAGAGGTTGGTGCCCTTGTTAAGAATTATGGCAACTCCCATGACGGTGAGAAAGAGTATGGGCTCCGCCCACGAATCGGTGGTGAGGGTCAATATGATATAGATCATGACTATGGCCACCGCCATTATCATATTGAGCTCCTTCGCCACATTTTCCTGAAGAGATTTTGTCTGCACCGCCATCCCCACCATGTAGCCTCTGTCCCCCAATATGGAGCTTATCTCGTCTATGGCTTCCTTTGTGAGCTCGTCGGTGTCTCCCTCCACGAAGGTTATGTCCATAACGGCGCAGCCGTCCTTGTAGTAATCCTCTATCTCCTTTTCATCTATGAAGTCGGAGGACTGAAATATATCTGTGGAGGTGTCGCACCAGAGGACCATATCTACTCCCTCCACATTTTCAATGGCGTCCTTCGCCCTCTTTGCCTCATAGAGGCTCACTCCCTCCACCATGACCCTGGCGGTTCCGGGATAGCCGAATTCCTCCTCCATGAGGTCAAGCCCCTGCTTTGAGGGGGCGGTGTCGGGCAGATACTTCGTCAGATCATAGTTTACCTTCACGAAAGGCATCATTATCACGGAGATTATGCACATTAAAATAAATACTTTTTCTATTTTTAAGGCATTGTTGATGATAAAGCTCGGCAGGTTGAATTTTTCTTTTTCAGTCTTCATTATTCTATATGTCACCCTAAATAATTATTTGCACAATTGTTTTTTAATTGACATCTGTCTATTAATATGCTATGGTTGATTATACAGTCAGACGCTATGAATATCAATATACAGATTTCAGTGTTTTCTCCGGAAATGCACTTTTTTCGTTTTTTTGTCTATTAACTTTGAAAAATATTTTAGTGGAGATATCTTATGAACAAACAGGTCAATATTTCAAATCAAACGCAAAAATCTCAAAAAAAGACGGACAGAAGGGTGCGAAAGACCAAAGAGGCCTTGAGGCACTGTCTCGCCGAGCTCCTTAAAACCGAAAAGATAAATGACATCAGCGTGAAGGAGCTCACTGATATGGCCGACATCAACAGAGGCACCTTCTATCTTCATTACAGAGATGTATTCGACCTTCTGGAGCAGCTGGAAAATGAGCTGATGGCCGAGCTTGAGCTGACTCTCAACAGATTTGACTCCGCCCAAATGAAAGCTCGCCCCTCACGGCTCTTCGAGGAGGTTTTCAAGCTCATAAGCGAGAACTCGGATCTGGTGGAGATACTTTTGGGTGAGAACGGGGATATACATTTTGTGTCGTGCCTTCTCGAGGTAATAAGGAACAAGTGCCTCAGCGACTTCATGGAGGATTTCAGGGCAAAGGACAGCGAGCACTTCGATATCTACTATAATTACATTATCCACGGGTGTCTGGGCATAGTCAGATACTGGCTTTCAAACGGTTTGAATGAGAGCCCCGGGGAGCTGGCGAAGATATTGGAAAAGATAATACAAGACGGTATACGGGGGATGACGTAAAAACAGACCGGCAAAGCCGGCCTGTCTGTTCATATGTCTCATTATATTATTTGATGCAGATACTTACTAAAAAAACTTTACTTCCTGTCCTTAAAGAGTAGCTCCGCTATCTGCACCGCATTGGTGGCGGCTCCCTTTCTCACTTGGTCTCCGCAGCAGAAAAGGCTGAGGCTCTTATCATAGAGCTCCTCCGGAGCCGATATATCTCTCCTTATCCTTCCCACGTACACCAGATCCTGATCGCTCGTAAGAAGGGGCATGGGGTATATCTTCTCCTTCGGATCGTCCCAGAGCTTTACCCCGGGAGCCTCGCTCAAAAGCTCCCTCGCCTTCTCGGGGCTTATCTCTCTCTCAAACTCAAGAGTTATGCTCTCCGAGTGGGATCTCACCACAGGCACCCTCACGCAAGTGCAGTTTACTCTTAAGGCGTCGTCATGGAACATCTTTCTGCCCTCGTTCTGCATCTTCATCTCCTCGGAGGAATATCCGACCTCGTCGAAGCCCCCGATCTGAGGAATAAGGTTGTAGGCTATCTGATAGGGAAACACCTTGAAATCCTCTCCATCCAAAGTCTGTCCCTCGTAGAGCTTTTTGACCTCGGAAAAGAGCTCGTCTATGCCGTCCTTTCCGGCTCCGCTCACAGCCTGATAGGTGGAGACCACCATCCTCTTTATATGCGCGTACCTGTGAAGGGCGTTGACCGCCGTGAGAGCTATTATGGTGGAGCAGTTGGGGTTTGCTATTATTCCCTTGGTGAGCTTCACATCCTCGGGATTCACCTCGGGGATCACGAGGGGAACGTCGGGACACAGCCTGTAGGCGCTGGAATTGTCCACCACCTGCACTCCCATCTCTGCAGCCTTGGGAAGATACCTCTTCGCTATGTCGTTTTCAGCGGCTCCGAGCATAAGGTCAAGGCCCTCAAATCTCTTCTCATCAGCGAGCTCCACAACAATTTCCTTGCCGAAGGCCTTTATCCTTGATCCCTCGCTCCTCTTTCCCGCAAAGAGCCTCAGCTCCTCGGGCTCAAAGCCCCTCTCCTCAAGGACCTCAAGCATCTGTCTTCCCACAGCGCCCGTCGCTCCCAAAATACCTATCTTAAGACCCTTCATGTTCCTATGCCTCCTCTTTCATGAAATTGTCATAGATTATGGATATGGCTCTCTCGAAATCCTTGTTCTCTACTCCGACTATGATATTTATCTCATCGCTGCCCTGAGCTATCATTCTTATGTTTATTCCGCTGTTTCCCAGAGCTGCAAACAGTCTTCCCGAGGTTCCGGGCCTGCTCATCATGTTCCTTCCCACGGTGGCTATTAGGGCAATGCCGTCGGCCACGTGTATGTGATCCGTATGTATGGCTTCCTTTATCTCGGAGACTATATCGTATATGTTTTCGCTCACGTCCTTGCTCCTCACCACTATGCTGAAAGAGTCTATGCCGCTGGGAATATGCTCGATGCTGACCTTGTACTTCTCGAATACGCTTAGGGTTTTTCTCACTATCCCCACGTCATTTGACATATGCTTTTTGTATATCTCCACCGCCGTAAAGTCCTTCTTTCCGGCTATGCCTGTGATGATGGGCCCGTTTTTGTCCTCCTCTATGCTGTCGAGGATGATGGTGCCCTGATCCTCCGGCCTGTTGGTGTTTAAGATATGTATGGGGATGTTGAACTTCCTTATGGGGAATATGGCGTCCTCGTGAAGCACACTTGCCCCCATATAGGAGAGCTCTCTCAGCTCCGAGTAGGTTATCTTCTCAATATTTTTGGGATTCTTCACTATCCTCGGGTCAGCCACCAGAAATCCCGATACGTCTGTCCAGTTCTCATACACGTCCGCCTTGAGGCATCTGGCGAGTATGGAGCCCGAAATGTCGGAGCCTCCTCTGGTCATGACCTTTATCCTTCCGTCAGGGGTCCTTCCGTAGAAGCCCGGCATCACGAATCTGTCGTTATCCGAGAGGATCCTCTTAAGATTCTCCGAGGTCTTTTCGTAGTCAAAGCTTCCGTCGTAGCGTATCTCTATAACGTCCTTTGCGTCCACGAAGGGGAAGCCCAGGAAATCCGCCATGAGCCTTGCGGTAAAGTACTCTCCTCGGCTTGCAAGCTCGTCCAGGCTCAGCTTCGGCAGTGAGCTCTCCATCTCCGCAAACTCCCCCTCGATATCCGTGTCCAGAGACAGCTCCTCCTTTATGTCAAGGAATCTCTTTTCTATCATTTTAAACAAAGGCAGGTAATCCACGTGATACTCCACGTGGGCGTGGCACAGATACAGAAGATCCGTTATCTTGTTATCCTTCGGATCCCTTTTTCCCGCCGCCGATACTATCACAAAACGCCTTGAGGGATCACTCTCTATGATATTTTTTACCTTTTTGAACTGTGTGCTGTCTGCGACGCTGGAGCCGCCGAACTTTGTTATCTTAAGCATCCTTTATTCCGTCCTCCTCAAATGCCATAAACATATTTTTTTCGCGGGCTTTTCCGCAGAGCTCTGCGAGAGTGCCCTTTATCCTTCCGTCAGGGAAATACCCTGTCCCTGTCAACAGGCTGTCGTCTGATATGAGCCTTCTGTCAAGTACGTTCGGCTCCGCCTTGCGGTCCCTGACCCTCAGAAGATCCCTCACCATCGCGTCCGCCGTGGGGAAGCCTCCGCTTCCCTGTCCGTAAAACTTGAGCTCTCCTGCGGTGGCTCCCACCATGGAGGCGCAGTTGTAATTGTCTCTCACATTCGCCTCTATGCTGTCCTTTGAGATCACCGTGGGCACGACGCCCAGGGCAACTCTCTCCCCTCTCCTCTCCGATAGCATCATGTATCTGACCGTCTTTCCCTCCTTATAGAGCTCAGAGAGGAATCCCTTTCCTATGTCCTGCATTCCCAGCACAGGAATATCCGTGGGCACGTAGCCCCTGTAGGCGAGGGAACAGGAGATCACACATTTATTGTAAGTATCATAGCCTCCTATATCCGCTGTGGGATCCGCTTCGGCGTAGCCGAGGTCTTGGGCCTTCTTCAAGGCCTCATTAAAGTCGAGACCCTCCCGCTCCATCTTGTCGATAATGAAATTGCAGGTGCCGTTCAGGATGCCTCTCACGGAAAGTATCTCGTCGGCCATGGCCATCTCCTTGATATTCTCTATCCAAGGTATGGTCCCTCCGCAGCTTGCCTCAAACAGAAAATCAGTGTTCATTTTCTCCGACAGCTCCTTAAGGCCCCTTAAGTCTGAGGCTATGGCCGCCTTGTTGGCGCTGACCACATGCCTGCCGCTCTCCATAAGGCGCTTTAAAAAGCTGTCGGCGGGCTCCTTGCCGCTCATGGCCTCTGCGGCGCACTCGATCTCCCGGTCCTCAAGTATGTCCTCGAAGCGGTCTGTGACCCGGGGATCCGTGGGATCCTTTTTTCTCCTCAATATCCTCTTTACCTCTATTCCAATGTCCCGTCTCTTGAGAAGCTCGTCCAGGCTCCTTCCCACAGTTCCGTATCCCAGAAGCGCTATCTTCATATTTTCTCCGTTTTGTCTCATTTTGTGCTGTAAAATCCGCCCTTCCGATTATATAATCATAGAAGGATGTATGTTTGCGGCGTAATAAAAAAGCCTTACTGTCCTTCTTCAAAAAACACTTGTTTTTATAACGCAAACATTGTATCATTTTGTAAAAGAAACTGCAATACTTTAATTCGGCAGTATCTGAAAAAACACAAACGGAGACGAAAAACATGATATATCATAGCACAAGGAACGAAAAAGAGAAAGCCGACTCCAAGGAAGCCGTCCTTACCGGCCTCTGCAGGGACGGAGGCTTATTCGTAAGTGACGCACTTATGGACATAAAGCTCGATTTGAGAGAGCTTATGGGCCTCTCCTATGAGGGCACCGCAAAAAGGATACTCTCACTGCTTTTGAACGACTACAGCACTGAGGAGATCTCCGACGCCGTCAGCCGCGCCTATGGGAATACCTTTTCGGATGCGGCTGTCACTCCTCTTACCCCCATAGGTAAGGATTGGCTCTTGGAGCTCTACCACGGTCCCACCTGCGCCTTCAAGGACGTGGCCTTACAGATGCTGCCTCAGCTCATGTCAAAGGCTCTCTCGGGAAGCGAAAAAAAGATACTTATCGTCACAGCCACCAGCGGAGACACAGGAAAGGCCGCCCTGGAGGGATTTAAGGACGTTGAAAATATAGGTATCGCTGTCTTCTACCCCCATAGAAAGGTCAGCGACATACAATATCTCCAAATGGCTACTCAGGAGGGAGAAAACGTGGCGGTCTGCGCCATAGAGGGCAATTTTGACGACGCCCAGACAGCGGTAAAGAAGCTCTTCTCCTCGGATATAAATAAAGACCTTGCAAAGAGAGGCATCTTCCTCTCCAGCGCAAACTCCATAAACATAGGGCGCCTTGTGCCTCAGATCGTCTACTATTTCGAGGCCTACAAGGCCCTCGTAAAAAAAGGCGCGATCTCCCTTTATGATGAGGTCGATTTCTGTGTGCCCACGGGAAACTTCGGGGACGTGCTGGCAGGCTATTACGCAAAGCTCATGGGGCTTCCCGTGGGGAAGCTCATAGTTGCGAGCAATGCAAACAATGTGCTCACAGACTTTTTGAGTAAGGGAGTATATGACAGAAACAGAGAATTCAAGAAGACCATCTCGCCCAGCATGGACATACTCATATCGAGCAATCTTGAGCGCATGCTCTACTATATGTCCGGGGGGGATACAGAGCTCATATCAGAGCTTATGAGGGAGCTCTCCGACACAGGAAGCTATGAGATATCCTCCGACATGCTCTCAAGGATAAGAGAGGTCTTTGATTCGGGCTGTGCGGATGACAGCGAGACCCGCGAGGCCATAAGAGAAGCCTACCGGGAGACCGGAAGGCTCATAGATCCCCACACCGCAGTGGGCTACAAGGTCATGAAGGAAAAAAAGCGCCCCGACATACCCTGCGTGCTCCTTTCCACGGCAAGTCCCTTTAAATTCTGCCATGACGTGTGGGAAGCTCTGTCAGGCGAGGACGCCTCGAAAGGCGGAGCTGAGCCGCCCATGGCTTCAACAGATGAAAAAGACGGCTTTTACTACATGGACCGGCTCTCTGAAAAGACCGGAGAGAAGGCTCCCTTAGCCCTTTCCCGGCTCAGGGAAAAGCCTGTGATAAGGAGAGACGTGGTCGCGATAAATGACATGCCCTCCTACGTGCTTAGGGAGGCCATGGAGAATATCAGGTTTTAACAGGTTTTTAACGAGCTATGGCTTCATATGGCTGTGCAAAAAGCAACTATCGTTTATCAGGAGAAAATATTATGAAAAAGATATGCGTAAGAGTCCCCGCCACTTCGGCAAATCTGGGTCCCGGATATGATTGTCTGGGAATAGCCCTCTCCCTTTACTCCGAGTTCAGCTTCGAGGAGAGCGAGCAGCTCATCATAGAGGGCTGCCCCGAGGAATTCAGAAACGAGGACAATCTCGTGGTGAAGGCCTTCAAAAAGACTTATGAATACTATAATACGAAGGCACAAAAAAAAGGAGGTCCCACAAAGGACATCCCCTCCCTCAAAATAATCATAGCTTCAGGTATCCCTGTGGCGAGAGGCCTTGGCTCCTCCGCCTCCTGCACTGTGGCGGGAGTAAAAGCTGCCGCTGCTTTTCTGGGAGATCCGTTTACGGATATGGAGCTCCTTCGGATATGCACAGAGCTTGAGGGCCACCCCGATAATGCGGCCCCCTGTCTCTTCGGCGGGCTCACGGCCTCCTTCGTGGAGGAGGGCGAACCTCACTGTGCCTTCTTTAACTGCCATGAGGCTTGGCGCTTCGTGGCCCTCATACCTGACTACGAGGTCAAGACCTCAGAGGCCAGAAAGGCTGTCCGGAAGGATATAAAGCTCTCCGACGGAGTTTATTCCATGTCCCACGCCATATGCATGACAAAAGCCCTTGAGACAGGAGACGGAGGGCTCCTTCATTACGCCTGCAGAGATGTTCTCCACGAGCCATACAGAAGGCCTCTCATAAAGGACTATGACGCCGCGGAAAGAACAGCTCTTGAAAAAGGCGCGGACGCCTTCTTTATAAGCGGCTCAGGCTCCACCATGATAGCCCTGACAAAAAACTCTGAGGCGGCTGATGGGATAAGGGCGGCCTATGAATCCCTTTTCCCCGGATTCAAGGCTCTTATCTTGAAGATATGCGAAAAGGGAGCGACGGTAATATAAACTTGTAGTATGAAGAGTTCTCAGTGTGCTCTCCTATTCCTCCCACCCCTCCGTAAACTTCACGGTGGCCGAGATATTTCTCACTGTTTCATTCTCTTCTACAGCTATATCACAGAGAGCTGTTATCTCGGGGAGCATGCCTTCCTCCTCAAGTTCCACTGTGATCCAGTTTCTCTCAGCCTCCTTGGCGTTTTCTATAGCTTCCTCCAAGGTAGCGCCCTCCGCCACACATTCTGCAAGGTCGGGGAAGCTCACCCGGAACCTGTCGTTTTCCTTCCTTATGACAGCGGGATATACAAATTTCATGTCCTTCCTCCTGATCAAACATCATCAGGCCTGTTTAAAAAACAGGCCCGATATCCGAACAGATCTTATTTGAGCTTTACAAGTGTATCGCAGTAGATGCAGCGATACATCTTCTTTTCCTTGTCCACCAGCTCGAACACATGAGGTATCTCCTGCTCTGTGCTGGTGATACATCTGGGATTCTTGCACTTGATCACGTCTGTGAGCCTTTCAGGGAGCTCCGCGTGCTTCTTCTCTACCAGCTTACCGTCCTTTATGTAGTTGACGGTGATATTGCTGTCAAAATAGCCGAGGGCATCAAGGTCCAGATCTATTATCTCGTCTATCTTTATTATATCCTTCTTGCCGTACTTTGCGCTCTTTACATTCTGGATTATGGCTACGCAGCTTGAGAGCTTGTCGAGGCCTAAGTACTCGTATATCTCCATGCTCTTTCCCGCCTTGATGTGGTCGAGAACTATGCCTGTATTAACGCCGTCTATATTCATACTATGCCTCCTTTGCCTTTATTCCCAAGAGGAAGAGTATCAGCGCCATCCTGATATGCTTTCCGCAGAGGGTCTGATAGAAGTAGCATGCCCTCTCGTCCTCATCCACCTTCACCGATATCTCGTTTACGCGGGGAAGGGGATGCATGATGACCAGATCCTTCTTTGCGTTCTCAAGCTTCTCCAATGTGAGGACGTAGGTGTCTTTGAGCCTTACGTAGTCCTCCTCGTTGAAGAACCTCTCTCTCTGTACTCTTGTCATGTAGAGTATATCAAGCTTCGGCATGGCCTCCTCAAGGCTCGTTATCTCCTCGTATCTCGCTCCGGCCTCGCTCAGCATGTCAAGCATATAGTCCGGAAGCCTGAGCTCCTCCGGAGAAATGAGCACGTAGCTTATATTTTTGTATCTCAGTGTTGCCTCTATGAGGGAGTGCACCGTGCGCCCGAACTTCAGGTCTCCGCACAGGCCTATAGTCATGTCCGAGAGCCTTCCCTTCTTGCGGCTGATGGTGAGGAGATCCGTCAGAGTCTGGGTGGGGTGGAAATGTCCCCCGTCTCCCGCATTTATTATGGGCACGGAGGCCCTCTGAGCCGCAATGACGGGAGCTCCCTCCTTGGGGTGGCGCATAGCTATGATATCCGCATAGTTTCCCACCACCTCTATGGTGTCGGCAACGCTCTCGCCCTTTGAGGCGGAGCTTGAGTTTGCGGAGGAAAATCCCAGCACCTGTCCTCCCAGAGAAAGCATGGCTGACTCAAAGCTCAATCTCGTCCTTGTGGAGGGCTCGAAAAACAGGGTAGCCAGCTGCTTGTGGGCACAGGCGTCCTGATACTTTTCAGGGTTTTTCTCTATGTCGTTTGCCGTAGCTATAAGCTCGTCTATCTCATCCACCGACAAGTCAGTGATGCTTATCAGATTCCTGATCTTATCTCTCTGCATTTCGACTCCCCTTTCATCCAAGATTCGTCCGAGGGATCGTCCCTGAACTGCAAAAGTTTTACCTTGTCTTCCTTCTTTATGTAGTTTTCTTCAACAGCCACATCAACCAGGGTATCAAGATCGCAGAGGCTTATATTGTTTACCTTTGCCTCCCTCATGCGGTCAAGCCCCTTCTTCATGCCGTAAGTGAATATGCTGACTATGCCGAGCACCTCCGCTCCGGCCTCCCTCAAGACATTCACCACCTCAAGGACGGAGCCTCCTGTGGAGATAAGGTCCTCCACTACGACTACCTTCTCGCCCTTCTCAAGCTTTCCCTCTATCTGATTCGTTCTGCCGTGATCCTTGGCTGAGCTCCTTACATAGCCCATGGGCATTCCCAGCATATGGGCGGCTATCGCGGCGTGGGCTATGCCTGCCGTGGAGGTCCCCATGAGAGCCTCACACTCAGGATAATATTTCTTCACTGTCTCCGCTATGGATCTCTCCACGAGATCTCTCACCTCGGGGGCCGTCAGCACCAATCTGTTGTCGCAATAGATGGGGCTCTTTATTCCGCTGGCCCAGGTAAAGGGCTCCTCAGGTCTCAAAAATACCGCCTTTATTGAAAGCAGGCCTTTTGCAATATCTTCCTTCATAACTCCTCCTTTTGGATCTTATAGTTTTTCTGTTTTATACTGTTTGATTATATATATCCAAGGCTTTATATATCCGGTTCGAGTCACGTCTTTTTCGCTTATTATTCTCCCAGAAACTCCCTCATGCACCTCTCGTAGGCGGCTACAGGATCCTCCGCCTTTGTGATGGGCCTTCCCACAACTATATAGTCGGAGCCTATCTCGCGGGCTTTCCCGGGAGTGGTGACTCTCACCTGATCTCCCACGTCCCCGTCCGCAAATCTCACTCCCGGGGTCACTGTAAGAAAGCTCTCCCCGCAAGAGGCATGTATCTTTCCCGCCTCAAGAGGCGAGCACACTACCCCGTCAAGGCCTGCGACCTTTGCGTTTAGGGCATATTTTATGACTACCTCGTCTATAGGCTTTTCTATGAGTATCTCCTTCTCCATTCTCTCCTGAGATGTGGAGGTGAGCTGAGTCACAGCTATGAGAAGGGGCCTGGTGCCGTCCTCCCGTGTGAGTCCCTCAAGGGCGGCCTTCATCATGTCTATGGTGCCTGCCGCGTGAAGGTTCGTCATATCCACTCCCAAGTCTCTCAAGCTCCTCATCCCTCCCTTTACGGTGTTGGGGATATCGTGAAGCTTTAAGTCGAGGAATATCTTGTGGCCTCTCGCCTTTATCTCCCTCACTATCTGAGGTCCCTCGGCGTAGAAAAGCTCCATGCCTATCTTAACATATGGCTTTTTTCCTGTAAACTTGTCAAGGAAGCTGAAAGTCTCCTCGGCATTCTTGAAATCAAGGGCAATGATTACATCCTTTCCCATACTTTCTCCTCTCCTTTTTCAGGTTCTCTTTTTTATACGAGCCTCCGGCTTATTCCACACATCCTATGATATCCGAAAGCCTCTCTATGTGAAGCTTCTCGCACTCCCCGGGAAGCGCTTCTATTATCTTTTTGCAGGCCCAAGGGTCTGTGAGGTTTGCCGCTCCCACCTGTACTGCAGAGGCTCCAGCCATCATCATCTCTATGACGTCCCTTGCCGAGCTCACCCCGCCCATGCCTATTACAGGTATCTTGACAGCCTTTGAGACCTGATATACCATGCGCACAGCCACCGGAAGTATGGCGGGGCCTGAGAAGCCTCCCATCTTGTTGGCTATCACCGGTCTCCTTCTCATCACGTCTATCCTCATTCCCATGAGAGTGTTTATAAGGCTGAGCCCGTCGGCACCCTCGCTTTCCGCCGCCTTTGCCATCTCTGCGATATCGGTCACGTTAGGGCTGAGCTTTACATACACAGGCTTTTTGGCCACGGCCTTCACGGCCCTTGTCACCTTGGCAATGTTTTGTGCTGAGGTTCCGAAGGCCATTCCTCCTTCATGTACATTGGGGCAGGACACATTTACCTCTATTATCCCCACATTCTCCACCCGGTCCACGGCTTCGGCGCACTCCACGTATTCGTCTACAGAAAATCCGCTTATGTTTGCTATAACGGGTTTATGATATATCTCCGAAAGCTCCGGAAGCTCCTTATTTACCACCTCGTCTATCCCGGGATTCTGCAATCCCACGGAATTAATGAGGCCCATGGGGCACTCGGCGATCCTCGGCTGAGGATTACCGAAACGGGGCTCCCTCGTAGTGCCCTTCACGCTTATGGAGCCAAGGATATTTATGTCGTAAAGTTCGGCGAACTCCTTTCCGAAGCCAAAGGTTCCGCTTGCGGGTATTACAGGGTTTTGGAGCCTTATCCCGCTCAATTCAGTGCTTATATCAGGCTTTACCATACGATCTCCTCTCTCATAAGGACGGGGCCGTCCTTACATATGCGCTTGTTTCCGTACTTTGTCTTGCAGCTGCAGCCCATGCAGGCTCCGAAGCCGCAGGCCATCCTCGCCTCAAAGCTGAACTGTCCCTCGGGGACCGCTTCATATACGGCCTTAAGCATAGGCTCGGGACCACAGGTAAACACGTAATCGTACCTTGCGCTGCCGTCGGCATTTCTCATAGCATCCGTGACGACACCCTTTATGCCCATACTTCCGTCCATAGTTGTTATACTTACCTTGAGCCCCAAATCTTCAAACTCCGACTTATAAAACACGTCCTCGGCCCCGTTAAAGCCCAGCGCCACGTCAGGCTTCATTCCGGCCTCAGAAAGCCTCTTTGCCAGTCCGTAGAGGGGCGGCACTCCCACTCCTCCTCCCGCAAGTATGATCCTTGTCTCATGAGCTCCTGAAAGGCGGCTGTGAAGCTCTTCAAGGGAGTATCCGTTTCCGAGAGCCGTGAGCACAGTAAGCGCCTCGCCCTCTTTAAGGCGGCTCATATACTCTGTCCCCTCTCCGACCACCTTATATATTATTCTTATCTTGCCGTCGGACCAATCGCAGACCGATATGGGCCTTCTCAGATAGAAGCCCTCAAGCTTTATATTTATGAACTGCCCGGGACGGGTTATATCCGAGGAATCCCCCGAAAGGAGCATCTCGTACACGTCCTTTGCTATCCTTTTATTCTCTTTTATCTCAAATACCAGATCCCGCATCTTACTGTCCTTCCTTTTACCTTAAAGCCCGGTCCTCTTTTTAAGATCACGGGCTCTGTCATATACCTTCTTTCCTCCGACGAAATTCATCGCCACCTCTCCCGTGACCCTCTGCCCGTCAAAGAGAGTGCTCTTCCCCTTGGAAAAAAAGTCGGAGGAGTCAATATCATACTCCCTCTCAAGGTCAAGCACAGCCACGTCCGCAGGCTCCCCCTCGGCTATCCTTCCCCCGGGTATCCCGAATATATCTCCGGGATTCACGCACATGAGCTCTATCATCCTGTCGAAGCTTATGACTCCCGTTTTTACCAGCCTTGAGTATACCACGGGGAAGGCGGTCTCCAGACCTACTATTCCGAAGGCCGAGCCCGAAAGTCCCTTTGACTTCTCCTCCTTTGAGTGGGGGGCATGGTCGGTGATGATGCAGTCCACAGTTCCGTCCTTTATTCCCTCAAGGAGCGCAGCTCTGTCCTCCTTCTCCCTTATGGGCGGGTTCATCTTCCAGGAGCCGTCCTCCTTAAGATCCCTGTCGGTGTAGAGAAGATAGTGGGGGCCTGTCTCGCAGGTCACCCTGACGCCTCTCCTCTTTGCATGTCTTATGAGCTCTACCGACTCTTTTGTGGAGACATGGCATACGTGATAACGCACTCCCGTTTTCTCGGAAAGCTCTATGTCTCTCTTTACCTGCTTCCACTCCGAGGCGGAATTGATCCCCACATAGCCGTGCTCCCTCGCAAACGCTCCGTCATGTATACATCCTCCCGGCCTGAGCTCTGTCTCATCCTCACAGTGGGCCACTATCATCTTTCCCAGAGAGGCGGCCCTTCTCATGGCCTCCTCCATAAGCTCGCCGCTCTGAACTCCCTTGCCGTCGTCGCTGAAAGCTATGACCTTGTCCGCCATCTCCTCCATGCGGGAGAGCTCCCCTCTCCCCGTCTGATCCATGGTGATGGCTCCGTAGGGATAGACAGGTATCACCGCATCCCTCTCTATTATATGAAGCTCCTCCTCCAGATTTTCGATATCCGAGGGAACGGGCTTGATATTCGGCATAGCGCAGACCGCCCTGTAGCCTCCTCTTGCGGCGGCCATAGTGCCTGTGGCTATGGTCTCTTTATAAGAAAAACCCGGCTCCCGCAGATGCACATGTACATCTACGAAACCGGGAATAACGACAAAGCCCTCTATATTTTCAACAACGTCAAAGGAACCCTCTATATCGAAGCTTATCCTGCCGTCTGAAAGAGCGATATCACGCCTGATAAGTCCGCCTTCGGTATAAACTTCGGCACCCTTTAAAAGTGTTCTCATAACGTCTCCTTTCAAAAACCTGCGATATTATAGCACGCTGCCAAAGCGGAGTCAACCGATTTGCCGGACGGACTGCAGAGCTTCTTTTCTCACTGATATTATCCCTTAAAACCCCCGCCTGCGTCAATATGTCCGAGGCCCTGATTTTCCGTATTTTTGTTGTTACAGGTATTCCCGCAGGCTCTTATAGCTGTTCCCCCTAAAGCCTGTCGTAGTTTCGGCATGATAAAGGGAGCTCACTATAGCCTCCTCCACAGCCTCAACGCAGGCCTCAAAGACCTTGTCAAGGTCGTCGTCCTTAAACATTTTCATGTCGATCACGCTGTTTTCACTGTAATGCATGATCCGGTTTGCCGTGGTAAAGGATATTGCAATGTCTCCGCTTCCGTTTCCGCTGTAGGAGCCCACTCTTCCGAGGGCGAGGGCCGCTCTCTTTGACAGCCTGTTGAGCTGTCTTTCCGACAAGGGCAGGTCTGTTCCTATTATAATTATTATGGAGCCCTTATCCTTTTCCTCTCCCTTGTGCGCCTCCACCTGCTCCTTTATCCTCGCGCCTATTCGGTCTCCGCCTACCACAAGATTGCCGAAGCTGCCGAAGTTTGACATGACAATAGAGCCAATGGTGTAATCTCTTCCGTCTGCAGATATCACTCTCGAGGCGGAGCCTATGCCTCCCTTAAAGCCGAAGCAGGCCATGCCTGTGCCGCCTCCGACGGCTCCCTCCGGAAAATCCTCTGAGGCCGATCCTATGGCTTTGGTCACGTCCTCCTCCCTTACGTGGAGGCCTCTTATATCGTTGAGCCTTCCGTCGTTGCACTCGGTGACGACGCAGTTCACCGTTCCGGTATCAACCCCTATATCCGGATTTTCCCTGAGCATGTATTTTACGAGGGCGGTAGCCGCCGTCCCGACGCTTAAGGTGTTTGTCATTATTATGGGAGTCTCTATTGTCCCAAGCTCCTCTATCTGTACCAGACCTATACTCTTTCCGAAGCCGTTTATCACGGCGCTTCCGGCCATTACCTTCTCCTTGAAGATATTCCCCTCATGGGGCAATACGGCTGTGACCCCGGTATTTACCTCCCCGTTTTTTATCGTAACATGCCCCACTCTCACTCCCGGAACATCAGTTATGAGATTTTTCTTTCCCGAAGGCCATTTTGAGTGAAGCTTAAGGCTGCAGTCTCTGGGAAGACCCATTTTTTATCTCTCCTTTCATCGTAAAAGCTCATTATTTAAGCATTATCTTTCCAAATAAGGCTTCAGATACTTTCCCGTATATGAGCGGGGATTTTCGGAGACCTCCTCGGGAGTTCCCCTTGCAATGACGGTGCCGCCTCCCGCTCCCCCCTCGGGGCCTATATCTATAATGTAGTCGGCCGTCTTTATGACGTCCAGGTTGTGCTCTATTACCACTATGGTGTTGCCGCCCTCCGACAATCTGTGAAGTATATCTATGAGCTTGTGGACATCGGCAAAATGCAGTCCCGTGGTGGGCTCATCCAAGATGTAGATAGTCTTTCCCGTGCTCCTCTTTGAGAGCTCCGTGGCAAGCTTTATCCTCTGGGCCTCTCCTCCGGAGAGCTCCGTAGAGGGCTGTCCCAGCTTTATGTATGACAGGCCCACGTCATAGAGAGTCCTTATCTTTCTCTCTATACTCGGCACATTCTTGAAGAACTCGAGGGCTTCCTCAACAGTCATGTCAAGCACGTCGTATATGGACTTGCCCTTATATTTTACCTCCAGAGTCTCCCTGTTATACCGCTTTCCTCCGCAGACCTCGCAGGGCACGTAAACGTCCGGCAAAAAATGCATCTCTATCTTTATGATGCCGTCTCCCGAGCAGGCTTCACAGCGTCCGCCCTTCACGTTGAAGGAGAACCTTCCCTTGCTGTAGCCGCGCTCCTTTGCATCGGGGGTGGCCGCAAAGAGATCCCTTATGAGGTCGAAGACGCCTGTGTAGGTGGCGGGGTTTGAGCGGGGTGTCCTTCCTATGGGGGACTGGTCTATACATATGACCTTGTCAAGGTTTTCCGTGCCCGTTATGTCCCTGCATTTGCCGGGTATGATCTTCGCCCTGTTTAAGCGCTTGGCAAGAGTCTTATAGATTATCTCATTTACAAGGGAGGACTTCCCGGAGCCTGATACTCCGGTAACGCAGTTGAAGACTCCGAGAGGGATGTCCACGTCTATATCCTTCAGGTTATTCTCCGAAGCTCCCCAAACAGTCATATATCCCTTGGGTTTCCTTCTCACAGAGGGGACCTCTATCCTCATCCTCCCGGAGAGGTATTGGCCTGTGAGGGAATCGGGGCATTTCATAATGTCCTCGGCCGTTCCCTGAGCCACGACTCTCCCTCCGTGCTCCCCGGCTCCGGGGCCTATGTCCACCACCCAGTCGGCGGCTCTCATGGTATCCTCGTCGTGTTCCACCACTATGACCGAATTTCCCAGATCTCTCAGATGCTTCAGAGTGGCAAGGAGCCTGTCATTGTCTCTTTGATGAAGGCCTATGGAGGGCTCGTCAAGGATGTAGGCCACTCCCACCAGTCCTGAACCGATCTGTGTCGCAAGCCTTATCCTCTGGGCCTCTCCTCCGGAGAGAGTGGCTGTAGCCCTCGACAAAGTGAGGTAATCAAGGCCCACGTCTATCAGAAAGCTCACTCTCGCCCTTATCTCTTTTATTATCTGATCTCCTATCTTGTGCTGCATGGAGCCGAGCTTGAGAGAGTCGAGGTTATCTCTGAAAGCTCCGATGGAGGTGTCCGTCATCTCAAATATGTTCTTCTCTCCCACCGTCACCGCAAGGGAGGAGGCCTTAAGCCTCTGTCCCTTACATAGAGGACAGGTTATCTTGCTCATGTACTCCTCGTAGGAGGCCTTCATATCCGCGGAGTAGCTCTCCTTGTATCTGCGGTTCGTATTTTCTATAAGTCCCTCGAAGGCCACGTCGTGGACGCTGCCCCTTCCGAACTTGCTGTCGTAGTATACCCTCACCTTTCTTCCGTCGGTGCCGTAGAGTATGACTCTCTTTGCCTCCTCCGAAAGCTCCTTAAAGGGCGTGTCGAGACTGAAGCCGTAAGCCTTTGAAAGGGCCTCCAGCATGGCGTGGGTGTAGGAGCCCTTCTGTCCGCTGGACTGCCATCCCATCACCGATATGGCTCCCTGATTCAGGCTCAGCTCCGTATCGGGTATCATCAGCTCCACGTTGAATTCCTGCTTGTAGCCGAGGCCGTAGCACTCGGGGCATGCTCCGAAGGGATTGTTGAATGAGAAGCTTCTGGGCTCTATCTCATCTATGCTTATTCCGCAGTCGGGGCAGGCGAAGTTTTGGGAGAAGGTAAGGGGCTCTCCCCCGGACACATCCACAGTCATGAGCCCTGCCGAAAGCTGCAGCACTGTTTCTATGGAATCCGTGAGCCTCTTTTCTATGCCCTCCCTGACTATTATCCTGTCCACCACTATCTCTATATTGTGCTTTATGTTCTTGTCGAGCTTTATGTCCTCGGACAGGTCGTACATATTTCCGTCTATACGTATCCTCACATATCCGGAGCGTCTCGTCCTGTCTATGAGCTTTGCGTGTTCGCCCTTTCTTCCCCTCACCACAGGGGCAAGAAGCTGTATCCTCGTGCCCTCCGGAAGCTTCATCACCGCGTCCACCATCTCGTCCACAGTCTGCCTTTTTATCTCCCGTCCGCACTTGGGACAGTGGGGAACTCCTATCCTGGCGTAGAGAAGTCTAAGATAGTCATATATCTCCGTCACAGTTCCCACAGTGGAGCGCGGATTGTGGTTTGTGGACTTCTGGTCTATGGATATGGCCGGAGACAGCCCCTCTATGCTCTCCACCTTGGGCTTTTCCATCTGTCCCAAAAACTGCCTCGCGTAGGATGACAGGGATTCCATATATCTCCTCTGTCCCTCGGCATAGATGGTGTCGAAGGCAAGAGAGGACTTGCCCGAGCCGGAGAGGCCTGTGAGCACCACAAGCTCGTCTCTGGGGATATCAAGATCTATATTTTTGAGGTTGTGCTCTGAAGCGCCTCTTATTTTAATGTATTGCTTGCTCATTTTTCCTCTCCAAAACTATTTGCGAAGTTTTATCTTTCTCACAAAGTATTTATAGCAGAAATACAGTACAAAAGAAAGGACTGCTCCCCAAAAAACATCCATAGCGGAATGCTGTTTTATGGCCATAGTGGAGTAGGCTATAAGCAGGGTTATCACCAAGCAGTAACCCTTTACCGTGGGGGTGAAATCCTCTAGCCTCGTGTCGTTTATGACAAGCTGGATTGCCGCGATAGTTGATATGTGGATGGAGGGACACACCGCATAGGGGGTGTCCGCTCTCCTTATGAGCTCCACTATCCTGCTGCAGATATCCGTCCCCTCTATCTCCTCCCTCAGCATAACTCCGTTAGGCCAAACAACGTATATAATGAGACATATGGTCATGCCTGTAAACATTACGACGGCGAGCTTTATGAAATCCTCCCTGTCCTTTAAAAGGAAGTAAAAAAGCCAGCCTATGATCCACGGATACCATATGGAATAGGGGATTATCATGTACTGATTAAAGGGTATGTAATTGTCAAGAGCGCAGCTTATGATATGCTTTGCAGGTATCTTGTCTATGGTAAAGAAGGCGACAAGATAAACAGGGAAATACAATAAGAGCAGAGAATCCTTTCTTTTCCTGACAAAATCCGCCCAAGCCCTTATCTGCCACATGCCCCCCGACTCTTTTTTATTTTTGTTCTTTTCAGCTTCCATCTGTGTAAATCTCGTCTCCCCTTCCCTTTTATTAAGATGCGGCGAACTGGCTCATATAGAGCTTGTGATAAAAGCCCTTCCTCTCAAGCAGTTCCTCATGACCGCCCTGCTCTATGATACTTCCGTCCTTCATGACAAGTATCACGTCCGACTCCTTTATTGTGGACAGCCTGTGGGCCACCACAAAGGAGGTCCTCCCCTCCATGAGCTTTGCAAAAGCCGACTGCACCTTTATCTCTGTTCTGGTATCTATAGAGGAGGTAGCCTCGTCAAGTATGAGGACGGGAGGGATCTTAAGCATCAGCCTCGCTATACACAGAAGCTGCTTTTGCCCCTGTGAGAGGCTTCCTCCGTCCTCGCCTATAACTGTGTCATAGCCCTTTGGCATGCGCCTTATAAAGGCGTCGGCAAAGGCCTCCTTCGCCGCCCGCTCCACCTCCTCCATGGAGGCATTGGGCTTGCCATAGGCTATATTTTCCCTTATGGTCCCTGATTTGAGCCAGGTCTCCTGAAGCACCATTCCGAAGTTTTCCCTGAGGGATGCCCTCTTTATATTCCTGCTGTCCGTGCCGTCTATGCTTATCTTTCCTGTCACAGGGTCATAGAAGCGCATTAGAAGATTTATGAGCGTTGACTTTCCGCAGCCCGTAGGCCCGACTATAGCCACTCTCTCCCCCTTATTTACCTTAAGGTTCATATCCTCTATAAGGGGCTTTTCGGGGACATAAGAAAAATACATGTGTTCTATATCCACCCTGCCCTCGACCTCGGACAGCTCCATTGCCCTCTCCGGATCAGGCTCTATGGTCTTTTCATCTATGAGCTCAAAGACCCTTCCCGCGCAGGCTATGGCATTTTGAAGCTCGGTCACCACTCCGCTGATCTCATTGAAGGGCTTTGTGTACTGGTTTGCGTAACTCAAGAAGGATGTAAGTCTCCCCACCGAAATATAGCCCGCCATGGCGGCTATAGCTCCTGTTATACCCACCGCCGCATATACCATGGCGTTTACGAATCTGGTGGCGGGATTTGTTATGGAGGAATAGAAGGTGGCCCTCTGAGAATACTCCGAAAGCCTCCCGTTTATCTCTCCGAACCTTTCCCTACAGTCCTCCTCCTTCTCAAAGGCTTTGACAGTCTTTATATTGTTTATCATCTCATCCGCAAAGGCGGTAAGCTCTCCGCTGCACTCCGACTGTCTCCTGAACATGTCGTAGGTCCTCTTTGCTATAAAGCTCGCCACCACGAAGGAAAGGGGCGTGAGCACGACCACCACCGCAGCTATGGCAGGGTTTATATAGAGCATGAAAAACAGAGTCCCCAATATGGTCATCACTCCGGTGAAGAACTGAGTAAAGCCCATCAGCACTCCGTCCGAAAACCTATCTATATCCGCTATTATGCGGCTTACGATATCGCCTGTCTTGTGAGTGTCGAAATAGGCTGTGGGAAGCTCCTCCAAGTGATTGAAGGCCTTTACCCTGACGTCGGATACCACATGATAGGTTATCTTGTTGTTTATATGGTTCATAAGCCACTGGAATACACCTGAGAAAAGTGCTGCCGCCGCTATCTTTAAAAGCACCGCCAAAAGGCCCGAAAAATCCACCTCTCCCTCGGAAACGATGCAGTCCACCGCATTTCCCGTGAGTATAGGGATGTAGAGCGTGAGAGCCGTAGTCATTGCGGCAAGGAGCAGGGATATGAACACCAATATCCTGTAGCGGCCTATCAGCCCAAGTATCCTCTTTACCGTCTCCCGCTGCCCCGCTATGCTCTTTATACCTGTAAGAGTTTTTTTTAGCTTATTGTCAGGCTTCATCTCTCGCCACCTCCTCCGCTGTCATCTGGCTTAAGCATATCTCTCTGTAAGTGTCGCAGCTTTTTATAAGCTCGCGGTGGGTGCCGAAGCCCATTGCCCTTCCCTCGTCAAGCACGAGTATCTTTCCCGAATCTCTCACTGTGCTCACTCTCTGGGATATTATGAAGACGGTCATGTCATCGGTATTTTCCTTTATAGCTCTCCTGAGAGCCGCGTCGGTTGCAAAGTCAAGGGCCGAAGCGGAATCGTCCATGATAAGGATATCGGGCCTTCTCACAAGGGCTCTGGCGATCGCAAAGCGCTGCCTCTGGCCTCCTGAAAGGTTCGAGCCCCTCTGCTCTATCATGAGGTCAAGCCCCTCCCTCTTGGAATCCACTATTTCCCTCGCCTGAGCTGTCTCCAAGGCTCGGTATATCTCCTCGTCCGTGGCCTCCTTCCTTCCCCACTTCATGTTTTCTCTGACAGTCCCTGAAAAGAGGACTGATTTCTGAGGTACAAGGCCTATACGCCTTCTGAGGGGCATGAGAGGATACTCTCTTATATCCTTGCCCTCAAGGTATATTCCACCCTCTTCGACATCATAAAATCTCGGTATCAGATTTATAAGAGTGGTTTTCCCCGAGCCTGTGGCTCCTATTATACCTATGGTCTCTCCCTTTTTCACTGAAAAGCTTATGCCTGAAAGGCTATCGGCCTTCGCATCTCTGTAAGCGAAGGATACGTCCCTGAATTCAAGAAAGGGCTCTCCTACCGGATCTCCGACTTTGAGGACGTCCCCTCCTCCCTCTGCAAGAGCCCCGGCCGCATCAGCGAATATATCGCTCTCGTTCTTTACCGAGAGCACCGCATTCACCCTTCCCATACAAGCTATGGCCTTTGATATGAGTATGATGAGATTTGCCAGCTTTATGAGCTCCACAAGTATCTGGCTCATGTAGTTTACAAGGGCCACCAGCTTTCCCTGAGTAAGCATCCCGCTGTAGACCTGCAGGGCCCCGCAGTAAAGGAGGGCAACTATCGCCAGGTTGATTATCACTACGGTGAGAGGGTTAAGCAGTGCGGAGATGCGCCCCACAAATATCTGAAGCCTTACCAAGAGGTCGTTTTCCTCCTTGAAGGCCTTCTTCTCGCTCTCCTGTCTGTTGAAAGCCCTTATCACCCTCACGCCCTGAAGGTTCTCTCCGGTGGAGAGCATCACCTTATCAAGCTGCCTCTGGACCTTCTCATACATAGGCATGCTGAGAAGAAGTATTGCGAATACCACTATCATAAGGAGGGGGACTGCAACCGCAAATATGAGCCCTCCCCTTTTGTCAACTCCGAAGGCCATTATCATAGCTCCGAAAACTATAAACGGAGATCTCATAAAAAGCCTCAAAAACATGTTCACTCCGTTTTGGACCTGATTTATATCGGAGGTAAGGCGGGTCAAAAGGGTCGAGGTCCCTATACTGTCAAGCTCCGAGTAGGAAAGCCTTGTCACTTGAGAAAAAAGGTCCTCTCTCAGAGCGGTCCCTGTGCTTACCGCCACCTTGGCCGCAAACCACTGGGCGGTGATGGAACAGGCCAGCCCTATGAGCCCAAGCCCTATCAGAAGCCCTCCCTGCCTCAATATATACGCCATGCTGCCCGTACCTATACCTATGTCTATCATGTTCGCGACCACCAAGGGCACGAAAAGCTCAAAGCAGGCCTCCAAGCATTTGAAAAGAGGCGCAAGCAAGGAATAGATAGGGTATCTCCCCGCATATCCTATGAGTCTCTTCATCCTGTCGATATTTCCTTTCCTTTCAGAATTTCCTATATATCTTATACTAAAGAGCTCAAAATTTAAAGCCGTAAATAATCCTTTGCATTTTTGCCGTGTCGTGCTATGATTTAGCAAACCGCAGCTTTGCGCGCTGCCTTCACGGATCTTTCCATATTTGAATCGGTAATTGCCATGAGAATACTTTGTTTTGCCTTAAAAATGTACAAAAAATTTACAGAGGATGAGATGATAATCTACGCCGCCTCCGCCTCCTTCTGGATGCTGATATCGGCGCTGCCCTTTCTGATGCTTTTAATAGCGGCGGTACAGCTTGTTCCGGGGCTTTCCAAGGAGGATCTGGTGGAGATGCTTCTCTCCGCCACACCGGATATGCCCCAGTTCAAATCCATCATATATGACATTGCGGACAATGTGTTCGTTGATGCTCCGGGTACAGTTATCTCCCTGTCTGCGGCGGCTCTCGTGTGGACCGCCTCCTCCGGAGTGTTCAACATAGACAAGGGCCTCAGAAGGCTTCGGGGCGTTCCGGTAAACGGGGAATACATAAAGCGAAGGCTGGGGTCGGTATTCTATACTCTGGTGTTCATAGTCCTTGTTATTCTTACACTGGTATTTCTGGTCCTTGGTTCCGCCATAGCCGGATTTTTGAAGCCCCGCTTCTTCTTTCTCTCCGACCTTATTGATTTTATCATGGGGCTTAGGACGGTGACGGCAATAGGGGTGCTCTTTGTGACCTTCACTTTTATTTATACCTTTATGTCAGGAGACCGGACCTCCTTCGGAAAGCATGTGAGGGGCGCTCTGTTTACCTCTGTGGGATGGATCGCAGTCTCCTATGCCTTCTCGATCTATTTCACCTACATAAGGAATCTGTCTTATATGTACGGCTCTCTGGGAGCACTGATACTTTTGATGTTTTGGATATTTGCCATCATATGCATAGTCTTTTTGGGAGCCGAGATCAACTACCTTAATACCGCCGCCAAAGGAAAGATCTGATCTTCCTTGGCGGCGGCCTGTTTTCTTACGGTCTTTTCTTATGCTCTTTTCCATTCTCCCGTTCTGTGGAGCTCCCTGTATATCTCATAGGCCTCCTCCAACATCTGTCTCTCGTTGGGAAATTTCAAGAGATGGACAGCCTCGTGATATTTATAATATCCGCTGTCCATGAAATATTCCTCCCTCTGAGGCTTTGACCTGTAGCTGAAGCCTCGCATGAGATACCAGTGGACGTCCTTTTCCACCTTATCCTCCGGCACGATGAAGGAGTAGGAGCTCTTCCCCACATACCTCACTATCTCCGCTTCCGCTCCGGTTTCCTCTCGCACCTCTCTGAGAGCCGTCTGTTCATGGGTCTCCCCCTCCTCCACGGTTCCCTTGGGGAGCACCCAGCCTTCATATCTGTTTTTGAAATTCTTGTAGAGAAGAAGTATCTTCCCCCTGTAAACGACTATGCCGCCGCAGCTTACTGCCTCTATCATATGCAGTTCCTCTTTTCCCGCCCGGGCCGCTCGTTCGCCCTTTGGCTTTATTCGTTCACTATTGTAGCATATTTGGACATGGATATACAAATTAATTTTTGGCGCTTTGATACCATGCATCCGTGACCGCCCTCGCCACAGGAGCCGCCGTCCTTCCTCCGGACACTCCGTCCTCAACGGTAACCGCCACCGCTATTCCCGAGGAGCCGCTTTCACTGTCCGGCTTCACGAAGGAAAGACACCATGCATGGGTCTTCTCCCCGTTTTCATACTCTGCGGATCCCGTCTTTACATAGGCCTCATAGGGAGCGTCCCTGAAAGCAGAGCCTGTTCCCTCCGTCACCACAAGGCGCATCATCTCGCCAAGCCTCTCGGCATCCTCGCCCTTTAAAAGTCTGCCGTATTCCTTCTCTCTGAAGGTCTTTACGGTCTCCCCTCCCGCGCTCTCGACCCTTTGGATAAATTCGGGCCTCATAAGCACCCCGTCGTTGGCGATGGCCGAGGTCACAAGGAGCATGTGTCCCGGAGACACAAGAGTGTTTCCCTGGCCTATAGCGGTGAGCGCCTTCAAAAATTCCGTATCTGAAGATGAGAGAGCATACCTGCTCTGCGTGTAAGGCATGTCTATGGGAAGCTTCGAGTTGAACAAAAGCTTCTCCAAAAGCCCGGTCATGCTCTCAGGATCAAGCTCTCCGCCTATCTCTGCGAAGGCCCCGTTGCAGGAGTTTGCGAAGGCCTCATAGAGCCCCTGCTCCCCGTGGGCTTCCCCTCCGTAGCAGCTTATGGTGTTCCCTTCACTGTCCCGGTACTCTCCTGTACACACAAAACGAAAGTCCTCATAGTCCTCAGGATGCTCCTTAATGTACTCGAGGGCTGTAAATATCTTAAAGGTGGAGCCCGGCGGATAAGCCCCCTGCAGGGCCCTGTTCAAAAGCCGTCCCTCGTCCTTTCCGGAGGAATTTATCTCCTCCCAGTCCTCAGCTATGGTGTTCGGATCGAAGCCCGGCTTTGACACCATGCAAAGTATCCTTCCGGTGGCGGGCTCCATGGCAATCACCGCCCCTCTCCTGTCTCCCAGAGCCTCAGAAGCCACCTTCTGAAGCTCATAGGAGGCTGTGAGATATATGCTGTCTCCCGGGCTTTTTTCGCCCCTTAAGTCATTTTCCAGCTGTTCTATGAGATTTATGTGTGAGGACAAGAGATAAAAATTTCCAAAGGATTCCATCCCCGTCTTTCCCCTTGAGGTGTAGCCCGTCAGATGGCAGAACAGCTCTCCCTGCGGGTATACCCTGCTCTCGTTTCCATTCTCGTCTCTTACGGTCTCCGAAAGCACATATCCGTCGGAGCTCATTATAGGGCCCCTCACTATCCTCTCCGCAAAGGAGTCTGTCCTGGGATTATAGGTGCTTCCTATAACGTTTTGGCTCCCGACAAAGACAAAGTATAGGAAATAGACGATCATGGCCGCAAACAGCCCGGTGACCGCGTAGCTTATGTGGAGTATGCTCCTGTTGGAGCGGTTTCCCGGATTTCGGGATCCCGACTCGCTTTCCCGGGTTTTACTTTTAAATATCCTCATCAGAAGGCTCCTCGCCGAACTCCTCATCCTCGTTCTTCTTTATGATATACAGCCCCTCCACTGTCATGAACAGAATGAAGGAGCTTAGTATGGAGCTCCCTCCGTAGCTCATAAAGGGAAGGGTGACTCCTGTGGAGGGAATGAATTTTATCACACCGCCGATGGTGAGAAAGACTTGGACTATGTATTCGAATCCCAGTCCCACCGCCACCAGCTTATAAAAGCTCATGTCCATGTAGGCGGCTATGGTCATCATCTGCAAAAAGCAGCCCAGGCATATGAGTATGACGCAGAGCGCCACTGCGGCTCCCATCTCCTCCGACAGCGCCGAAAAGATAAAATCCTTCTCCACTATTGGTATCTTCTCCGGCATCCCCTGCATGAGTCCCATGCCCAAAAATCCTCCCGTACCTATGGCAAAGAGGGAGTGGGCGATCTGATAGCCCTTGTTGCTTATGTCGCTCCAGGGGTCAAGCCATGCCTCGACTCTTGACCTGACGTGGGAGAAGATCGTATATGCCGCCACTGCGGCTCCTGAAAACATCAGGCCGCCGAGAACGACATATATCTTTTTCCCTGTGGCTATATACAGTATCGCCACATAGGCCATAAAAAAAATAAGAGCCGTGCCCAGATCTCTGCAGGCTATGAGTATGATGACGTGAAGCGCTGCTATGGCCGAGGTCAGCACAATGTTTTTAAACTCCACAGAGTGTCCCAGCATACTCGCCGCAAAAAACACGAAGCTCAGCTTTACGAACTCCGAAGGCTGAAAGGAGATCCCCGCCACGGTAAGCTCCATCTTTGCACCGTAGGTGACGGAGCCTGTCAGGAGGACGGAAACGAGCAGGATAAGCCCCACCCCTATATAGATATAGCTCCATGACATTATCCCCCAAACTCTGTCTATTATGGCAGGTATGCAGAGGGTAAGCCCCGCGCTTACGCATATGATGACAAACTGTCTCATGGCTTCTCCGAGATCAAGCCTTGTGAGCATTATAAGCCCCAGGCTTAAAAGCACGCAGATATTGTTCAGAAGGAGCTTTGATATATTCCTGTAGATAAGAGCGCAGAGCTTGAGCCATATAAAGACAAAGGCCGCCTGAGCCAAAAAAAACACCGCCACCCGCAGATCTCCGGTATTCAGGAAGATGACGCTGTAGGACACGAGCTGCAAGAGATATACTGTCCTTCTCTGAATAATGCAGTATTCCTCCTTTGCATCGATCCCCGCTGCGGAAAAATACCTGAAATTGCAGAAGGTATAGAGAGCCATTATAATTATTATCAGATATTTGCTTATCTCTATATAAATACTTATCATCCGACTATTCCACGCCTCTTTTAAAATGTCCCCTGGTAAAAGCTCCCTGTCCGAAGGCCGACCTCGTGCCACAAAGAGCGTCCTCTATGATGTTTTTTGTCTCTCTGAAGCTCTCTGTGGTAAATTCAAGCCTGTACCTGTCCGCCCCTACCCTTTCAAGGTCCTCCGAAAGGTCATAGAGCACCGTTGGCTTTGAGTTCAGGATAGTGTTATAGCAGAAGCTGCAGTTGTTCTTTACCGGCATGAGGCTTCCCGTCCTGTCCTTTAAGTATAGGACAGCAGGAGTCCTGTCGCATCCCTTCACAGTCTTTTTTACACACTGGGCGGTCACCATCATGGGGATACGCCCGTAGACCACAAGCTCCGTCTCGGGAGCATCCGCCCTCTCATCAATGTATTTACGAAATTCCCCCGTCTCATATTTCAGCTCTCTCATATTTAATTCTAAGGGGAGTGTGATGACCACAGGGGAGAGCCCTGCAAGGAAGTCCATGGACCTTTTGTTAAAGGCATATATGGTGTAATCAAAAATAAGGGGAGGGATATTCCTTCCCTCCCGGGAAAATTTTTCATTTATATATCCGAGCTCCTCCAAGGAGCGTATTATGAAGGCGTCAAAGCCCTCAAGCCTTTTCAGAGCCTTATCCGTAAGCTCCGCCGCCTCCCGCCTGAAGATATGGGGAAAGCGGGCAGCGCAGCCTATCCCCTTTTTATGGCAGTCCGAAAGCGCTGACTCCATCTCGGCAGGGCTGAAATATCCCATATCCACATATACAAATGAAAGCTCCGGAAATTCAAGGCAGGCTTCAAGCTGCTCATGAGTCTCCACGCCTGCCGCTAAGGACCTTTTTTTCCAACTCATCACAAGCCTCTCTCCTTACCGCATTTATCTCCTTGAGAGGTATGAATATCCCTTCTTCCACGTCCATATCCAAACTCTCGATAAAAAATTCTGTGTTTCCGAGCTTTGAGACCTTTGCCCTAAGCTCCTCGGGGCTCACTCCCCCGCTTCTCGCCTGCTCAGCCCTGTGCTCGGACCGGGCCTCGGCCTCTGCCGCAAGGCCTCTGTGATCGTACAAAAGCCTTAAGGAAAGCTTCTCCCCCTTGCGGGCTCTCAGAAATGCCTTTAAGGGTATCTTCCTGTCCCTTTCAAGATATTTTTCGGTGAGCTCTCCTACGATGTCTCCGTCAGGTATCCTGGTACGGGACTTCTCATAGAGGGCCGCCATACCCCTGCCGTTATGCTCGAAAAGATACCCTGCAGTGTCTCCTCCCCTGTCGAATATCTCGGAGAGTGTGCGCCTGTCCCTCTCCTCAATGGCAAGGAGCTCCGGTTCCCTGTCTCCGCGGCCTTCCCGCAAATCAAGAGCTCGGTCCAAATACTTTCTGTATACCGAGGTGACTCCCGCCACATAAACAGGGCTCTTTACTCTGCCCTCTATCTTCATTGAACTCACCCCCGCATCCAAAAGCTTTGCAATGTAAGGCAGGGTATTGAGGTCTTTTAGGCTCAGGACATATTTCTCATCGTCTCTGCCGAGCCTTCTCATATTTTCGTCATACACTTCATAGGGAAGTCTGCAGGGGCCTGCACATCTCCCCCTGTTTCCGCTCCTCCCGCCTATAACGGAGCTCATAAGGCATTGTCCGCTGTAGCAGTAGCATTTAGCGCCTTGGACAACCACCTCGATCTCCACGTCGGCCTTCTCCTTTATCTCCCTTATCTCGGAGAGCCCCAGCTCCCTTGCGGCCACGACCCTCTCAACACCCCTTTCCTTGAGGAGATTTGCGAAATAAGGCCCTGTGACCGTCATCTGAGTGCTGGCATGAACAGGGATCCGAGGGAAATTCTCCCTCATAAAATCAAGGACGCCGAGATCCTGAACGATGACGGCATCCGGCCCCTTCAGGGCGTAAGGCTCCATATATTGATAAAGCTCCTCCAGCTCCCTCTCCTTAAGGAGCGTGTTTACCGTGATATATATCTTCACGCCGTGAAGGTGACAGTAGTCTATCGCCCAAAGAAGCTCGTCCTCCTCCGAAAGAGCGCTCTCGGCATATGCTCTGGCTCCGAATCTCCTGCCTCCCATATATACGGCGTCAGCCCCGGCGTTTACGGCGGCCCACACACACTCACGGCTTCCGGCAGGAGCCAAAAGCTCCGCCCTATCTGTCCTTCTCACGGGTAAACTCCTCGTATTTGGCCTTCAGCTCTCCGTAGCTTTTCTCTATGCTCTTTTGCTGCTTGAGAGCCGCGTCAAGCTTCATCTGAGTGCTGATGAGGTCATGCTTCAGGCTGTAAAGGTCCTTCTCCGACTCGGCCTTTTCCTTCACCAGCTTTTTGAGCTCAAGCTCAGACCTGAAATACTCGTCGGCAAGATTAAGATTTAAAAGGAGCCTCTTGTACTCCGAGTCAAGCCTGGAGTATCCGGGGATCTTTCTGACCTCCTCCAGCTTTTTGTTTATAAAGGCCGCCACCTGCTGCATATAGCTGTCCTCGGCGCCGCTCACAGTGTATATCTTTCCGTCTATCAGAACCTCTGTAGTGTTTGTCTCGTTCATATATCCACCTCTCAGGGAATTTCTATCAGAGCTCAAGGCTCTGCTGTCCGTATATCTCATCCTTTGCCTCGGGTCGGGGTAAAGGGATCCCTAAATGCCTGTAAGCATTCTCTGTAGCTATCCTTCCCCGGGGCGTTCTCTGAATAAGGCCGTTCATGAGAAGATAAGGCTCATACACGTCCTCCAAGGTCCCCGCGTCCTCCGACAGGGCGGCAGCCAGAGTATCTATGCCTACCGGGCCTCCGGAAAACTTCTCTATTATGGTAGAGAGTATGGTCCTGTCATTATTGTCAAGCCCCAGCTTGTCCACGTCCAATATATCCAAGGCAAAGTCAGCGGCCTCTCTGGTGATCACTCCGTCATATTTGACTTCGGCAAAATCTCTGACCCTCTTTAAAAGCCTGTTGGCAAGCCTCGGCGTGCCTCTGGATCTTCTGGCTATGCGCATGGCTCCCTCCTCGTCTATGCTGACTCCCAGGACTCCCGCGGAGCGAACTACTATCTCCTTCAATTCCTCCGGGGTGTAGAACTCCATCTTTTGGACCATACCGAAGCGGTCTCTCAGGGGGGCTGTCAAAAGCCCGGCCCTGGTGGTGGCCCCCACCAGAGTAAACTTGGGGAGCTCAAGCCTTATGCTCCTTGCAGAGGCCTCCTTCCCAAGCATTATGTCTATGGCAAAGTCCTCCATGGCCGGGTAGAGCACTTCCTCCACCTGCCTGTTGAGCCTGTGTATCTCGTCTATAAAGAGTACGTCCCCCTCCTGAAGATTGTTGAGGATAGCCGCCATCTCCCCCGGCTTTTCAATGGCCGGCCCGGAGGTTATCTTCATATTCACGCCCATCTCGTTGGCTATTATGCCTGCAATGGTGGTCTTTCCGAGACCGGGAGGCCCGTAAAAGAGAACGTGATCCAAGGGTTCCCCTCTGTTCCTTGCGGCCTCTATATATATCTTCATCATCTCTTTTATCCGCGACTGGCCTATGTAGTCGTCAAGCCTCTGCGGTCTGAGAGAGGCGTCTGTCTTTTTTTCTTCCTCGCTTACGTCAGTGCTTATAATTCTTCTTTCCATTTAGACTGCGGTTCAACTCCTGAATCATGATTATTCTCTTTACTGATTATAAAATACTTTCTTTAAGCTTCATGCTAAAAATTTCTTAAAGCCTGCTTAAGAATGGCCTCGGTCCCTGCATCCTCGCCCATGCCTGAATTCCTTACCCTTCTCAGAGCAGACAGAGCCTCGCTCCTTGTGTAACCCAGAGCGGTGAGGGCATTTAAGGCCTCCCCAAAGGCTCCGCCTGAAGCCTGAGCGGCATCCCCCTCAAAGAGAGCGCCTGTATCCAAACCTCCGCCTGCAAAATCAGGCATCTCCACCTTGTCCTTCAGATCAAGTATGACTCTCTGAGCGGTCTTTGCCCCTATACCCGGGGCCCTGCTGATGGCCTTCGCGTCTCCCGAGATGATAGCAACTCTCAGGTCGTCAGGCTTTAAAACAGAGAGTATACCCAACGCCCCCTTGGGGCCTACTCCGTTTACACCGAGGAGCCTGCGAAACATCTCTCTGTCCCCTTTTTGGAGGAAGCCGTAGAGAGATTGTCCGTCCTCCTTCACTGAAAAATGCGTGTATATGAGCGCTTCCTCCCCCATAGCGGGCAGCGCGGGAAGCACTGTGGCAGGCACATAGATCATATATCCTATGCCTCCCGACTCAAGCACTATAAAGTTCTCTCCTATATCCCTCAGTATGCCTCTTACAAAGCTTATCATCCTATCTCTCCATTATCCGTCAAAAATCATCTTTTAACAGTTTAACACATCCCGCCTGTCATATCAACGAGCCCCGCTTTAAAAATCTCCGACTCCCTGCTATAATTTATTCATTACCACAGATATCGGAGAGATCCCATGATAAAAGTCCGAAAAGAAGTTCGACCTGAATTTAAATATGACCTTGAGCTCATAGGCCCGCCTGAAAAGCCGGTTTTCTTTGACATAGAGACCACAGGCCTCAGTTCCAAAAATTCATCCCTGTATCTGATAGGGGTCTTGTTCTTTGATGAGGGATCATGGATTTTTGAGCAGTATTTTGCTGAGGATCCCTTGGAGGAGCCTCTGCTTCTTGACGCCTTTTTCGAGCTTCTCGGAAAAAAGCGCAGACTCTATGGAAGCACTATACTCATCCACTATAACGGGGATATGTTTGACATACCTTTCCTCAAAAGCTGCATCTCGGGCTACAGGCTCCCCCACGATTTTTCAAAGGTCATAAGCCTTGATATATTCAGAAAGGTAAAGCCCCTTAAGGCCTTCCTCGGCCTTGAAAACTGCAAGCTAAAGACCGTGGAGCGCTTTCTCGGAGAGGACAGAGAGGATGAATATAACGGCGGGGAGCTGATAGAGGTATACCTCAGATATCTGAAGCTCGGAAGAGACAAGGGACAGGAGCTTTTAAGACTCCTTCTTCTCCACAATGAGGAGGATATACTGAATATGCCCTCCGTCCTCTCCATACTTGCCTACGACGACCTTTTTTCCGCAAAGCACCGCCTCATAAGCTCAGACATAGTAGATCTGTCAAAACTCGGGCTCTCAAAGGGAGGGCATGTTCTTGACCTCAATTATTCCCTGACCTCAACCCTGCCCGTCCCCCTTTATTTCAGTTTCGGCTCATTCAATCTGGGGCTTTCGGAAAAAAAGCTGAATATCACCGCAGACATGAGAGAGGGTGAATTAAAATACTTCTTTGACAACTACAAAGAATACTATTATCTTCCCTTTGAGGATTACGCTGTCCACAGATCCCTGGGGGAATTTGTGGATAAGAAAGCCAGAGTAAAGGCCTGCGCGAAAAACTGCTATATGAAAAAGGAGGGGCTCTTTTTTCCTCAGCCCTCGGAGATATTAAAGCCCGGCTTCTACGAGGAGTATAAGGGGAAGGACATATATGCCCTGTACGAAAATGACCCTTTTTCCGATCCCAGCTTTGCCTCCGAATATGCCCACGAGGTGCTGAAGCTTGCGGCCTCAAGTATGAAGGCTAAGGATTGAGTATTGCTGTTATTTCTTCGTTCCCGATGTTTTTCGCATAATCATATACAGTAGTTCCGTCTTTTTTGACCGCATCTTTATCTGCTCCATAATCCAAAAGCAGTCTCACACATTCAGGTGATTCCCAAGATACCGCTGTCATAAGGGGAGTGAGTCCTGTTTTATCTTCAGCCTCATTCGGATCGGCTCCGCCGGTTTTCTCACCGCCTCTGTATCTCCTACAGCTGTAGCCTCATAAACCGGCAGCCACACGCCCTTATAGTTATCGAGGGGGACACCGGCATCATAAAATGCTTGTACTATCTCACCGGTATCTTCATTGGGCATTTGAGTTTGTTCACCAAGTATTCTTGCAAGCGAACAGGTGAGTTCCTTTTTTATATCGTTCGGTGTATCTTCCAATATTATTTGTACCTGAGATGATGAAAAACAAAGCTGTAATATATTATTTAAGAACTCGCTGTTTCTGAAAAATTCTCTTGTGTTTTTGTTTTCCTTAACTGTGCTCAATATGTCTGTATTTCCATTGTCTACAATACTTATGCACAGATATTCTGTTTCATCCAAATCAGGTTTTTCGGTCTCTATATAATATTCTGTGAACTCGTCATCTGCATATGACAGCACTTCACATTGCTGCCTGAATACATCATCACTGTCGAACCAGTCCAAGCTTACAAATATGTCTTCGTCCGACTCTTTTATTTTGTCTGCGATATCCTTATTTCCTCCTCCCGGCGCCGTCATAAATAGAGTTTCTTTTCTTTTATTGATCGTATCATGTGATACCCGATCCCAAAGATATAAGAATGTCTCCTCGTTTCCGCCTAATGCGGCTGCCATAAGCAAGGTATTTCCTTCTTTATCCCGGATTACAGTCGTCAAGCCGGTTTCTTCAAGATACTTATTCATTTCTTCGACAGTCCCATATGCCGCCGCATAAAACGCGATCTTTTCCGAGAGTTCTTCTTTCCGGGCATCCTCTTTTATATTTTTTTGAAAATAGGCTTTGTCCCCAAGTAAAAGAGCCTCGGCACAGTTTGAAGGCTTGATTTCAGGAAATTGATCTTTTATTTTGTCAGCCATCGTTTTTAAGCTGCCGTATCCGCAGTTTTTGCTCTCGGTAATTATATTCAGAGTCTCCGGCCGTACAGGTGAGCCGGCTTTAAGCAAAAAGCTGATGGACTTTTTCATTTGTATATTGCTTTCTATCGGAACTTCATCCGAAATTACCACATGCTCCGTAAGATTGTGACCGCTTGCATCGGTATGATTGATGTCACAACCGCTTTTTATTAATTTATCAATAAACTTTTCATATTCCGGTCCGTAGATCCAATCGCATACATACATCAATTCATTGGCGCCATATTCGTCCTCATACTCAAGGTCTGTGCCATGATCTATCAAATAATAGGCAAAAGAGTATGTCCCCTCGGAAAGCGCATATCTGAAGGTAGAGTTATCATAGCCGTTCAGTTTTATCCCTTTTTTTACAGCATCATCCCATAAATGAGGATTGGCTATATCCAATAGATTTGAAATATAAGCAGAGTCGGATACATTTCCGAAATCAATACACCCGCTTAAGGTCAAACAACAAGTAAACAGTATTGCCGCTATACCCTTTATTTTCATTTTGGTTTTGAAAGGCGCAGCCGCCCCTCCTCCTTCTACGATTCGAGCTTCAAGCATTCACATTTTTATTATAAATAAAAAGCCCGGAAAAATATATATCTGCCGCAATTTCATCTCTGAAATGCGGCAGATATAGCTCAAATCTCCTATATTTCTTTGTTTATATAGTTTATCAGGCCCCCTGCGTTTATCATATTCTGCAAAAACTCCGGGAAGGGCTGCGCCCTGAAGCTCTTATTCAAAGTGATGTCCTTTATCTCCCCCGTATCGAAGTTTATCTCCACCTCGTCCCCGCAGGCTATGGCCTTCGCCGCCTCGGGGCACTCCACTATGGGGAGGCCTATGTTTATGGCGTTCCTGAAAAATATCCTTGCAAAGGACTCTGCTATGACACAGCTTATCCCGCTGTCCTTTATGACCTGAGGGGCATGCTCTCTGGAGGAGCCGCAGCCGAAATTACTGCCCGCCACTATCACATCTCCGCTCTCTACCTTCTTTGAGAAGTCAGCATCCAGATCCTCCATGCAGTGGGAGGCCAGCTCCCTCCTGTCCATTATGTTCAGATACCTTGCAGGTATGATGATATCCGTATCTATGTTGTCTCCGTATTTGATGACTTTTCCTTTAGCTTGCATGAATGACCTCCTTAGACCAATGACTCAGGGGATGTTATATATCCTGTCACCGCTCCCGCCGCAGCCACGTAGGGGCCTGCGAGGTAGACCTCGGAGGTCTTTGCTCCCATGCGTCCCACAAAGTTTCTGTTTGTGGTGGAGAGGCAGCGCTCTCCGTCGGCAAGTATCCCCATATATCCGCCGAGACAGGGCCCGCAGGTAGGTGTGGAGACGATCGCTCCGGCCTCTATGAATATCTCCAAAAGGCCCTCCCTCATTGCCTGAAGGTAAATATCCTGAGTGGCGGGGATTATTATGCAGCGAAGGTTCTCTGCAACCTTTCTCCCCCTTAATATCTCCGCCGCCTGCCTCATGTCGCTTATCCTTCCGTTGGTGCAGGAGCCGATGACTACCTGGTCTAATTTTACCCCGAGCTTTTCGGCCTCCTCCACGGTGCGGGCGTTTGAGGGCAGGTGAGGGAATGATACCGTAGGCTTGAGCTCCGACAGATCTATGACAAGCTCCTTCTCGTACTCCGCGTCCTCGTCGGCCTCATATATCCTTCCTATGGTCTTTCCCACAGCCGCCTTTATCTCCTCCTTGGAGGCCTTCTCTCCCAACACGGCTCTGTTTTTTTCACTGAGATGCTCAGCCACGTATTCAAGGGTAATATCGTCCACGGGGAATATCCCGTTCTTTCCTCCGGCTTCTATTGCCATGTTGCAGACTGCAAGCCTGTCGTCCATGGAGAGCTCCTTCACACCCTCTCCGCAGAACTCCATTGATTCGTACAGAGCCCCGTCCACTCCTATCATGCCTATGATATAAAGTATCAGGTCCTTGCCTGTGACGTACTTTGAGGGCTTTCCCTTAAGCTCGATCTTTATCGCCCGGGGCACCTTGAACCAGAGCTTTCCCGTGGCCATGGCCGCCGCCATATCCGTGGAGCCCACTCCCGTGGAAAACGCTCCCAAAGCCCCGTAGGTGACTGTATGGGAATCCGCTCCCACCACCAGATCTCCCGGAACGCACAGTCCCTTCTCCGGGATCAGAGCATGCTCTATTCCCATCTTTCCCACATCGTAGAAATGCTTTATACATTGTCTGCAGGCAAATTCCCTGCAGGTCTTTGCATTTTCCGCCGACTTTATATCCTTGTTGGGCACAAAGTGGTCCATGACGAGCACGACCTTCTCGCGGTCGTACACCTGTCCCGCCTTTGTCCTCTCCATCTCCCTTATGGCCACAGGGGAGGTTATATCATTTCCCAATACGAGATCAATGTCGGCCTCTATCAGTTCTCCCGCTGAAAGCTCGCTCTGTCCCGTATGCGCCGCCAAGATCTTTTGGCTCATTGTCATTCCCATAACGAATCTCCTGTAATTTTAATAAAATCCTTATATCATTCTTGTATTTTAGCACATTATCCGGTATAGTTAAAATACATAATACTAATGTTTTCTATGAGGACAAGTTATGGAACAAGCATTATCATCCTATAAAGTTTTTTTTGAGGTGGCTAAGTCAGGCAATATCAGCAAAGCTGCTAAAAAGCTCTACATCAGTCAGCCCGCCATATCCAAATCAATAGTCAAGCTCGAGGAGCATCTGGGAGTGAAGCTTTTCTCCAGAAATTCCCGTGGAGTGCATCTTACAGCGGAGGGCGAGATCCTTTTCAACCACGTGAGCGAGGCCTTCGACTACATTGACAGAGGCGAGGACGAGCTCAAGAGGCTAAGAGAATTTAACATAGGTCATCTCCGGATAGGCGTGAGCAATACTCTGTGCCGTTATATCCTGATACCCTATCTCAAGGAATTCCTCATTAAATACCCTCACATGAAGATAACCATTGAGAATCAGGCCACGGCTAAGACCATACAAAAGCTCGAACAGAAAAAGCTGGATCTGGGCCTTGTGGGCATGGGCTCCATGCCCTTAAAGCACGGGCTCAAGTTCTCCACAGTCATGGAGATCGAGGACATATTTGTGGCCACCCCTGAATATCTCAAAAATCTCTATTTGAGAGAGGGCCGGGAGACAGACATATTTGAGACCGCAAACATAATGCTTCTTGACAAGGAAAATCTCACCCGAAGGTTTATAGACGACCATCTGAAGGAGATAGGCGTCGTTCCCCGTCAGGTCCTTGAGATATCCACCATGGATCTTCTGATAGAGTTCGCAAAAATAAGCCTGGGAGTTGCCGCAGTCATAAAGGAATTCGTCTTAAAGGAGCTCCACGAGGGCACCCTCGTACAGGTTCCCCTGAAGACGCCCGTCAAAAAGAGGACTATCGGCTTCGCCTATGACGAGAACAATGCAAACTCGGCTCTCGAGGCCTTCTTGAAATCAGCAAAATAGGGGCGATTTACGCCCCGTAACTATGCTCAACTGTGATTATGCAGTTGAGCCTTTTATTTTTTTCTTTTACTTTTTTCTTTATGCTCTCGGTTATGGATCTCACCTTATCCTCCTTGTAGTCCCAGGGAGTGACCAGATCAAAGACGACATTGGTGCCTCCGAAGCCGTGTACCAGCCTTAAATCGTGGAAGGATATGCGAGGATCCTCCTCCGACTTCACCACAGCCTCAACTATGTCTCTCACCGCGTTTGTATCCTTGTCGTTTAAATTAACAGGGTCCGCGTGGGTCACAAGGAGTATTCCAAGCTCTCTCTTCGCATCCCCCTCAATGCCGTCAAGAAGGTAGTGGGCGTCGTCAAGGCTCATGGTATTCGGCAGCTCCACATGTATGCTCGCTATGCTGTTTGAGGGCCCGTAATTGTTCACTATCAGATCGTGAGCTCCTATTACCCCGTCGTATCTCTCAACGAAGTCGCTGATCCTTTTGTACATTTCGGGATCCGTAGCCTGTCCTATTATGGGCTGAAGGGTGTCCACAGCTATCTCATACCCCGCCTTTAAAACGAACATGGAGACTATTACGCCTATTACCCCGTCGCAATTTAAAGAGAAGGCTCTGTAGAGCACAAGCGAAAGTATGGTGGCGGCAGTAGCCAGCACATCTCCCCTTGCATCAGCCGCCGTGGCAAGCATGACCTTGGAATCTATCTTTTTTCCCAGCTTTGTGTTGAAGGCGGAGAGCCACAGCTTTCCTGCCACCGATATCAAAAGTATGATAACGGATATGGCGGAGAAGCTCATCTCCTCCGGCTCGAAGATCTTTGATACGGAGCTTTTCAAAAGAGAAACGCCCACCAAAAGCACCATGAAGGCCACGATAAATGCGGATATATACTCTATCCTCCCGTGTCCGAAGGGATGCTCCTCATCCGCAGGCTTTCCCGCCATTCGCGCTCCTATAAAGGAGATGATGCTTGAGGCCGCATCCGAGAGATTGTTGAAGGCGTCGGCCATCACAGACACCGAATTGCTGAAAAAACCTATGAGAAGCTTCACCACAAAAAGTATAATGTTGAGAATGATCCCCACTCCGCCGGAGAGAAGGCCGTAGGCCGTCCTCACCGCAACACTCTCTATATTCTCGCTGTCTTTTACAAAATGTCTGACAAGAAATTCCGTCATTTTGTATTCCCCTTAGTCCCTCTCCATAGTCTTCATGAAGGCAAGCCTTGGAGACCCGTCCTCCACGTATATTATTCCGCAGTATTTGAATCCGCACTGTTCTATCACCTTCTGCATGGGAAGGTTGTCTCTGTGGGTGTCTATCCTTAAGTTTTTCACAAGCTTCCCGCACTCGTCTATGCAGAAACGCCCTATTCCCCTTCCGTGAGCGCTTTCAGACACCGCTATCCTGTGCACCACTCCGTAGGGCTCATCGTTAAGCCATCTTCCGGCTTCTATATAGCCGTAACTCGGGTCCTCAATTCCCACAAAAAAGGCGAATACCCCAAGGAGCTCCTCCTTATCCGCCCCGCATCCTGTGCAAACATAGAGAGCCCCCTCCTTCATATCCTCCTCAAGGAGTTCTCTTTTAGGATAGCCGTCCAACCACTGTCCCGGGTTTCCCTTCTCCGCCATATAGCTTCTCGCCGCGGCATATATCTCCAATATACCCTCCATATCCTGAGGTTCGGCTCTTCTTATCCTGAGATCCTGCTTTTTATCCATATCCACCCTCCTGAAAAAGCGTCATGCCACTTGCACATCATGCCGCACACATGCTGTATTTTTACAAAGTCGCCTTTAATTATACCGGACAGTTTGAAGGAGCGCCACACCATATTTCAGGCGGGCGCTCCCCGGACCGGTGCCCTGCAGGGCATCGTTTTAAGTATTATATTTTATCTGACTGCATATACTATCATGTCCGAGGGGATGTCCGACAATGTCGTATCCTCGCTTATCATATCTCCGAGATCATCCTCCTCGTCCCCGTCGTACTCGTAAGCCTCCCCGTCCTTCCAAAGGGGCTTTCTGTCTCCGTTTTCGGTATAGCCGTAGTATTTGTCATCCTTTATAAGTATGTAGCCGTCGTTTCCGTCCTTAAGGGCCTTCTCGTCGCCCTTCTGCACAGTGCCGGAGGAGTTCACCACCAATATTCCCTCGTCGGTCTCCACCACGCCGTACTTCATATCCTTATCAGCTGTTAGCAAAAGCCCGTTTATATAGTATTTCCTGCTGACCTCCTCGGGCCTTCCGTCTCCCCCGTAGGCCCTTCCATTCTTGTCGAAGCCGAAGGTATAGCTTCCGTCCGAAAGCTCTATCTTCACGCTCTTTCCGGTCTTCATTTGCCCGCCCTTCTCCTCATCGGATTCAAAGTAATAGAGCACGCCGCCTGTAAGTCTGTCAAAATTCTCCGAGTCATACTTGAAGTCCTCGGCTGTGAGCTCGTCCTCATCAGCGTGGAGAGTGTCCTCATAGTCTCCTGTTTCGGAAAGCACTACAAACTCCGTCTGCATCCTTCCTATATCGTCAAAGGCATACTTCTTTCCTTTTACCTTCTCTATGCCGTTAGTGCTTGCCTCTCCTCTCTTGTCCACATAGAACCAGCTGTACTCCTCGTCGTTGTAGTCCTCCTCGTCCATGTCCTCATCCGGCACGGCGTAGATCCACTTTTCCTTTTCCAGATGTCCGTCCGTGTTTCCTGAGAAGAACTTATATGAGGGGCTTGCAGTGGGGTCTGTGGAGATGTTCGTGTCTATCCAGCTTGAGAGCATGACACCGTTTTTGTCAAACAGATATTTATTTCCGTTTATGTTCTTCTCTACCGTGTCCCGGTCTCCCGAGGGGACTGTCTTTTTTCCGCTCGAGTCAAAGAAGAACCAAAGCACGTCCATATCCTCGTAGCTTATGCCCTTCACGTTGCTGTCGTCCTCGGAGCCCTCGGTGTATTCGAGCCAGGCGTTCTTTTTCATCTCTCCGTCATCGAAGTCTCCGAAATAGTAGCGGCCCTCCTTGAAGGCATCCTCCTCGTCCTCTATGCGAACTCCGTCCTCATCCACCCAGCCGTAGAGCATCCTGCCCTCGTCGTCAAAGCCATAGGTCTTTCCGTCTATCGTCTTTGTATAAAGGCTGTCGGAGCCGCTGCTCCTCTTTGCGGCCTTTCCCGAGCCGTCAAAGTAATAGTATGCCGTCTCGTTGCTGTCGTCAGCGTGAACGATCCAGCAGTCCGTCACCATGGCTCCGTCACTGTTGAAGTAATAAATGTTTTCATTATCATCCTCATACATGTAATCTTTTGCCATGCGGCCGTCATAGCCCAGATAGAATTTATTTTCCCCGGAGCTTTTTATCTCGTCGGTGACAGGCTGCCCGTTAGTGCCGTAATAGTACCAATCATCCCCTGATTGCTGCCAGCCCTCCGCCGCATATCCGCAGATCGCCGTGCCCAAAGCCATGAGAGCGCCTGCCGTAAGTACCGCTGTGAGTTTTAAAGTCTTAGTCATTTTTTGAAGTCTCCTTTCGTTTGCTGTCACAATTATATAAGTCGGACTTCAAAAAATATACGGACAAAATTCGGTACTTTTTTACGATTTAAAGGCAAGAACCGAGATTTTCGTCTCAAAAATTTAATTTATTATTTTTATCTTAAAAAACCATAAGTTTTTAGTAGTTATAGCATATCACCGGGCATCCCACATACACCAGGTCATAGAGCGCAGGGACCTTCGAGGGAGGAAGGTTCACGCAGCCGTGGGAGCCTGAGGTCTTGTAGATATTGCCTCCGAAGCTTCCCCTCCAGTTTGCGTCGTGAAGGCCTATGCCTCCGTTAAAGGGCATCCAGAAGGACACAGGGCTCTCGTACTCATAGCTTCCGTCGGCCCGCTTCTCTCCTCTCAGCACCCTGTCTCTCTCCTTGGAATATATAGAGTATATGCCTGCGGGAGTGGTATAGTTCTTGGACACGTTTCCCGTGACGCAGGGAGCATCCCACACGAGGGCTCCGTCCTTTATCATATATACATGCTGTCCTGTGAGGTCCACCTCGACGTAGGTGCTTCCCCAGTCGTTTCCGGTCTCTGAGGCGGCCTTTCTCGAGTACTCCGGAACTCTGTCCTGAGCAGTCCCCGTCCTTATCATTCCTATGAGGGCGGCGGCCTCCTTATCTCTGTCTATGGCCCAGCCGTAGCTGCCTGTTACGCTCACCTGTCTTCCGGTGGCTGTGGTAAGTGTCCTTGCCGTCCCCGCCGTGTCATACTTAGCCTTCAGGCTGTCCACATATCCATAGACCTGATTCGCATCGACACCCATGAGGCCGTTTTCGTCGGAGCCGGTGAGCCATGTCACTATTGTGGATCCGGGAAGGACCTCGTCATTTCCCCTTATCTTGTAGGTGATGGTCATGTCCACGCACTTGTTCATGTCCTCCACCAGCTTTTTAAGAGTAGGATCATCAGAAGTCCTTGTGACCTCCTCATAAACTCCGAGAGCCGAAAGGTCCACGGAGCTTTGTCCCGCGTCCACCGCCTGCATGATGGCGTCCTTGGTCCTCTGCACGTCAAGGCTGTTTCCGTAGACCTCGGGAACTATGGAGAAGTCCTCCCCCTCCTTGTAGGCTGTGATATATGCGTTTGATGTCTTCACCTGATCGGTGATGCAGGAGAGAGAGTCCGTCTTTTGAGAGAGCCTCTCCCTGTCGTAGGAGACGCTCACCGCAAGCTCGGTGTTTATTGGCACATTGCTTCCGAACACTCGCCCGTTCTCATTCTGCCTCGCAAGGAGCTCGCTTAAGAGCTCAGGAGCCACAGATGTGGTCAGTCCTATGTCCCCGCTGTAGATCTTCTCGCTCATGCCGTTCTTCTCATATATGGTGAGGCTGTAGGTGTTGCTGTAGGAATCCTGCAGCGCCTTTATGGCCTCGTCCACAGTTTTCCCGCCTATGATGACGCCGTTTACCTGAGTGCCCGCGATGAAGGTCTTCGTTATATCATCCTCAGCAAATGCACTGCCCGCGGCAACGGCCGACAGCATTCCCGCCATAAGTATCGCGCCTAATATATGCTTAAATCTCTTCATTTTCAGATACCGAATCCTCTCAATTTTGTATGCGTGAATAATTATAGCATACCGCCCCGGAAATATTCCTTAAATTTATTTTACAGATTTTCCGTCTCAGCTCTCCGCAGGCACCGGCGCCCCTACGTTTACGTCAAGGATATCCTGTGCATGCTCGACATTTTTAAGGTTCTTATATCTCTCCCGGAGCCACTCGTCTGAGAAGTGCTCGTCAGCATATCTCTCGGCCCAGTTCGCCGCAGGTATGCCCTCGGCTCTGGTCTTCATCCTGTAGAGAGCTGCAGAGGAGACGCATATGTCAAAGGCAAAGAATACTATCAATAAAAAGGTCAGTATTTTTCCGAATCTCATCGGAAGCTTTTCTATCCCATGGCTCATCCAAGGATATATTATCTTGAGCCATACCAAGGCCATTATGCCCCAGAAGAAACAAAAAAGCAGATTTATCCTGCCGTTCAAATTGAAGGGCACTTTGCTGTAATCCCAGAATATACAGCCGAAGACCTTCTCCGTAAACACCGAGCAGACATACTCGAAGGCTCCTCCCAGCACGGTCCCCGCAAGGAATATGTACCTGTCGTCGTGCCCTATCAGTCTGTGAAGGAAGAAGGTGAGAAGAAAGCATCCCAAGCCCCAAACTATGGAGAACTGCCCGAACACGAGGGAGCTCCTGCTCATCCACTCTCCCGCCGTAAGCCTGCACCAGAGAGTCTCCACTATATCTCCGTAAAAGGAGCCCAGCACGAACACCCAGAAAAGCTTGTAAAAGCCGCAGCCCTTGGCAAAGATATTTTTGCCCTGTCTCTCCTCTTCCTCATACTTTCCCTTTGGTCTTGCCGCTCTGTCAAGGACGAAATCTCTCTTGTCCTTATACTTTCCATAGACGTCCTTTCCCTTGTTATAAAAGCCGCTTTCTCTTATGTTTTTCATCTATACTTCCTCTCCCTTCGGCTCTCCCGAGCCTTCATTTTTTTGAGTTGATCTCTCCTTTATCTCTCCTACGATCCCCTTTACGATAAACCAGGCTATAAAAAAGCTCACCACATCAGATACGGACTGAGACAGCTCTATGCCGAGGAGTCCGAAAAACTTCGGCAAGATAAGGAGCGCAGGTATCAGGCATATCCCCTGCCTCAAAAGAGATATGACGCTTGACCTCACCCCGTAGCCTATGGTCTGTGTAAACATATTGCACATCGTGATGAAGCCTATGATGGGGAGAGTAACAGCCTGAAATCTGAGGGTGGCGCTGCCTATCATCACCACCTCCGGGTCTTCCTTTCTGAACATGGCTATGATGGGCTCGGAAAATCCGAAGGCTCCCACCGCAAATATAAGGAGCACGACTGTCGATACCTTGATGCAAAAGTAAAAGGACTTCAATACACGGTCATATTTTCCTGCGCCGAAATTAAACGCTCCGACAGGCTGGAAGCCCTGGCCGAAGCCTATTATGGCGGAGTTCATGAAGTTGGTGAACCTGTTTACTATGCTTACCGCGGCTATTGCGGCGTCGCCGTAAGGCTGAGCCGAATGGTTGAGTATGATGACCGATATGCTTGATATCCCCTGTCTGGTGAGGGATGGTATGCCGCAGCGGATTATATTTTTGTATATGCTTATGCTCGGCTTGAACTCCGACAATTTTATGGGAATACATGACTTGTTGAAATTACATTGGCACAGGAGTATGACAAAGGAGACGAACTGGCTGAAGCCCGTAGCTATGGCAGCCCCGGCTATCCCCATGTCAAACCCGAATATGAGTATGGGGTCAAGGACCATATTGAGAATTCCTCCCGCAGTTATCCCCAGCATGGCGTAAAAGGCGTTGCCCTGAAACCTCAGCATGTTGTTCATACCGAAGGAAGCCATCATAAAGGGCGCGGCAAGAAGTATGTATTTCGCATAGTCCATGGCATAGGGGGCTATGGTCTCGGTGGCCCCCAGAAGCATTACAAGGGGCTCCAGCATACAGAGGCATACGATGGCGAAGATCACTCCCCCGAGAAACTCCGTCACCCATCCCACGGCCGCATATCTTAAGGCGGCCTCATTTTTCTGCCGTCCCAGAAGCTGAGCTATATTGTTCCCTGCGCCCATGCCTATCATGAAGGCCATGGCTTGGATTATAGCCATCAGGGAAAATATGATCCCCACAGCCCCCGAGGCCTGAGTTCCCAGCTTGCTGACAAAGAAGGTGTCCGCCATATTGTATATGGAAGTTACCAGCATACTTATTATCGTCGGCACCGCCATCTTCGGTATCAGTGTCTCTATGGGCTCGTTCATCATCTGTTCAAAGCGAGCTTCCTTGGTCAAAGCCTGTTTCAATTTGCCGCCTCCTTAAAATATTTTTAAAGCAGATACCCTCAGGGCATCTGCTTTGAACATCCTGTTGTTTATATCAGGAGATCACTCCTCTATTATTATCCTGGTTATGTCTTCAGGCGTATCGGCCAAATAATCCGCCCCGGCATCCAGAAGCTCTTGTCTGCTGCCGTAGCCGTAGAGAACTCCCATGGCCTGAGCGCCAAGCTCCTTTGCCGAGGACATGTCATAATATCTGTCCCCAACCATAACGGCATTCTCCGGATCCTTTATATCGTTGGTCCTGAGTATGTATCTGATAACGTCGGTCTTCGTGCGGCGCGCGTTGGGATCCTGCATGGCAGCCTCCCCCACCCTGTCCTCGGTAACTCCGGCCATGAAGCAGAAGTATCGCGAGAGATCGAAATGCTCCACTATCTGCAAAGCCAGATGCTCGGGCTTCGCCGTACATAGCATAAGCTTCTTGTCATGGGCGTAAAGAGTCTTGAGGACGTCCTCTATGCCCGAATACACGCGATTTTCAAACTTGCCTCTCTCGCTGTAATAATCTCTGAATATGCTGATGGCATGATTGATATCTTCGCCCTCAAGCCCGTATATCTTCTCGAAGGTAAGGCTCAAAGGGGGGCCTATCACGGACCTGAAGCTCTCGGGCACAGGCTCTATGCCCAGCTCGGAAAGAGAATACTTCAGCGCGTTTATGATCCCCTCGTATGAATCCGTAAGTGTTCCGTCAAGATCGAACAGAATGTATTTCTTGTCCATAATACTCCTGAAATTAATAAAAGTTTTCCGGGTCAATACTTACCAAAACATAATCATTTTACCACTTTATATGATTATAGGCAAGTTAATTCGTTATCAGTCCCCCACATACTCCATGATTTCGCCTATATCACAGTCCAGGATCCTACATATCTTCTCAAGAGAATAGAGAGAAACGGTTTCATTTCTTTTCAATCTTTTTACGGTTCCGGGGGAAAGCTCCGCCATTTTTACAAGGCTGCTTTTACATATGCCTTCCTCCTTAAGCTTCCTCCAAAGGCCTCTGTAGCTTATCATTTTCAGTCATCACCTTCTATCGTCACAAGCTCCCCTACTTTGCAGGAAAGGATACCGCACAGCCTGTCTATTATATCCGTATTTACATATTTTCCGTGCCTCATGTAATATATCCTGTTTTTGGACACTCCGTACTTTTTCCAAAGCATATACTGGCTTATGCCCTGCTTTTCCATGTGCCGAAAAAGCCCCTCGTAGTTTATCATTGCTAAAATACCCCCTCTTTCGTTTTTTGTCTATTTTCTCATATTTCAGGGCACAAAAAAAGCGCCCGAGAGAAGCTTTTCCTTCTCCCGGAAGCTTTTTTATTTATCTCAATACTATATCGCTGTTGTAGGTGCAGTAGTTCTCGCCTATATTCATGCTTTGTATCCACTGCTTCGTCTCGTAGGTCTTAAGCCCCAGCGTGTTTCCCGGAGCCGCATCCATGATCCAGGGAGGACAGCTCCATATGCATGCGCGGGGGGCAAGCTTTCTGTAAAAACTCTCCGATAGCCCGTTCTGCCCGTGGTGCGACATGACGCAGTAATCAGCAGTCACCCCCTCGATAACTCCCTCGGAAAGAAGGATATCGCCCCCGTCCGGCCCCATGTCTCCCGGAAGGAAGAAATGCTTCCCCTCAAAGGAGAGGTCGTACATCAAGCCCGAATCATTCACAGCATATACGCTTCCGTCAAGCCTCAGAGGATCATTGAGCACTCTCGCAGATACGCTGTCGGATACATTTATCACATCCCCCCTCTTAAGCCCGGGGTGAAGGACCGTCGCGCTCCCCTCCGCCTGCATTCGGTCAAACTCCGTCATCAGGTTCCAGACCATACCCTGCTCCTCAGGAGCCGTCTCGGCATACCACATGAAATTGTGGAAGCTGTAGTATATATTCTTTATCTCAACGCCTTCCCTTCGGTTGTGAAGTATTTCGTAGAGGGCCCCCACATGGTCGTCCTGGGGATGGGTTATGAGCCAGGCATCCACTGTTCCCCCTGCCGCGCTTATGGCTGATACGAGCTTATCGGCATTTTCGGGCACTCCTCCGTCCACCACAGTGAGGCTTCCGTCAGCCCCCTTGAAAAGTCCGCACAGCTGCTGTCTCATTGAAGCGTCGTTTGAAAGAAAGCTCACCGTACCCCCTGCAAATTGAGGGGACTGATGATTATTGTCCGTCCTTATGGTAAATGAGGTCCCCACCCCCGGACCTGTGACCTCCTTCGTGTGATATATAACACTCACAGGCTCCTCGGCGAAAGCAGGAAGAGCCAGGTTGAAGATGCAGAAAAGAGCCGCAGCCAAGGCTGCCCCAAAACGCATTTTCATTGTTTATACCCCCGTCTCGGTTTCATTTTCTGATACGGCTGCAATGATAACAGCCCTGCAATTATTACTATAACTGAAAGAATATCTTTAGGCAAGGCGATTTCTTAAGTGTAATCCATTTGTAATCATTTCTTTACATAAGGGAAAAATGTCGTTATAATTCTGTCATCTTTATTTACAGAAAGGACGGATTGAAAATGCGATTTGTCATACAGAGAGTAAAACATGCGTCGGTGACAGTTGACGGTGACGTGAAGGGAAGCATAGGCGAGGGCTTTTTGGTGCTCATAGGCATAACAGACTCCGACGACGAGGCTCTGGCCACAAAGATGGTAAAAAAGATGTGCGGCCTCAGGATATTTCAGGACAGCGAGGGAAAGACAAATCTCTCCCTCGCGGATGTGGGAGGCTCCCTCCTTCTCATATCCCAGTTCACCCTCTACGCGGACTGCAAGAAGGGCCACCGCCCCAGCTTCATAAACGCGGGAAAGCCCGAACATGCCTCAAAGCTTTATGACTATATAACAGTCGAAGCCGAAAAGTATGTCGAAAATGTGCAAAAAGGCATATTCGGGGCGGATATGAAGGTGGAGCTTTTAAATGACGGGCCCTTTACAATACTGCTTGATTCCGAACAACTGTAAAAGGCTCAGCTTTTTATCTATCTCTCCTTTACCTTTCCTTTAAAGAATATACCCACAGTGCCGGGACCCGTGTGGGAGCCTATGACCGTACCTATGTCAAATATCCGCGTCTTCCCCTTAAGCTTCGGAAAACGCTTCTCCACGGCATCCCTCATGCTCTCGGCATCAGCCATACAGTCGGAATGGCAGATATAGAAATACCCGGAGTAATCCTCACCGTCATCACAGTTTTCCGACATCTTATTTATGCAGGCCTCCTTGGCCCGCCTCTTTCCCCTGCACTTTATGACGGGCTCCAGCTTTCCCTCCCTGTTTACAGTCATCACAGGACAGATGTTGAGAGCCGTACCGAATACGCAGGCGGTCTTGGACACTCTGCCCCCTCGGCAGAGGTAGGTGAGATCCGAGGTGTAAAACCATGCCTGGACATGGGACCTCAGCTCACATATATAGTCCGAGAGCTCCTTTGCGGAAAGGCCCTCGTCCCTCCTGTCTGCCGCAAGGGACATGATAAGACCATAGCCCGAGGAGGCGTTCTCGGAATTGATTACGTATATACTTCGCTCAGGAAATTCCTCCCTGAGATTTTCAGCGCAAAGGCAGGCCGTATTGTAGCTCCCGGAGATCCCCTCGGAGAGGGTGACGTGCACTATGTCAAGCCCCCTTTCAAGGTAAGGCCTCCAGAAGGCCTCATACTCTCCCAACGCCACCTGAGAGGTCTTCGAGATCTTTCCCTCCCTCAGGCTGTCATAAAAATCCTTTATTCCCATGGAATGTCCGTAGTCGTCCTTGTAATCTTTCCCCTCAATACAAAAAGAGAAGCACACAAAGGGAATGCCTCTCTCTTTTAAGTATTTTTCTGAAAGATCTGCAGTGGATTCACAGCTTAAAACATAATCTTTCATATTAAATTCCTCTTTAAAAACGCTTTTTATTCTATCTTTCCCAGATCCCTCTCAAACTCTCTGTTTACAAGGTCTTGGTATTCACTATTATACCCGCCCTCTGTAAATTTGGGAAGCCCCTCCGTCATAAATCTGTCCCAGCTCTCGGCCTCATGTCTCACCAATATGGGGAAAAACTTCACTCCCACCTTCTCCGCGGACTTTCGGTCCCCGGGAGCGTCGCCTATCATTATGACCTTGTCGGCATCATATCCGTACTCCAGCATCTTCTTAATGCAGAAGGACTTGGGCCCCACCTCCTGAGTGAGCATGATGTCTATATGGGATACCAAGCCATGTCTGTTCCACTCGCTCCTTACAGCCTCCGGATTTGCCGATGACACTACCGCCACGTCGGCAACTTCATGCATTTTTTCAAGTCTTTCGACCATACCGGGGAAAGGAAGCATTTTTTCTTCAGGAAGCTCTGCAATACACTCGTTTGTCTTTACGGACCAGTGGAGAGCCTTTTTAAGGGCACAGGCGCCTTTTGACGCGGCCTCCCTCTCGGCTATGGCCTCCTTCAAGGTGCTGTTGCTGAGGGCCGGGGCATCCTTTGCCCAGCTCATTATATCCTCATATCCCTCCACCTTGCATATTCCACGCTCCTCCAAAAACTCCATGGTAAGGAGCAATCCCTTGAACCTGTTGGTTCCTCTGGTCATTGTGTAGAGATTCACCTCGTTCCATATGTCAAGGACTTCTCTCTCATGATCTGAAAGCCCCCACTCCCTCACCATGCAGGGTCCGAAGCAATGCTTGTGCTTTATGTCCATGGTATCCATAGCACAGCCGTCGGAGTCGATGCAGACAAGGTAAGGCTTGGTTTTTTTGAAGTTTTCAAATGAACATTTATCCATAATGATTCTCCTCGTGACAGTATCTTTATCTGAATAAAATATTATCACGAGGAGAATATTTAGTAAATAAAAGTCTCTATATTAACACATAAGTCTTAAAACAGACATATGTGTTAATTTTATATCAATATTTCCGGTGTCCGTTCCGGGGGTCGGGCTCAGGTTTTTTGAAGGTCTCTCTACTCGTCATCGAGCTTAAGGACTGACATGAAGGCCTGCTGAGGTATGACTACATTTCCTATCTGCCTCATGCGCTTCTTTCCCTCCTTCTGCTTTTCAAGGAGCTTCTTCTTTCTTGAGACGTCTCCTCCGTAGCACTTCGCAAGCACGTCCTTCCTCAAAGCCTTTATGGTCTCTCTGGCTATTATCTTTCCTCCCACCGCAGCCTGTATGGGTATCTCAAAGAGCTGTCTGGGTATCTCCTCCTTGAGCTTCTCGCACATCCTTCTTCCCCTCTCATATGCCGAATCGGCATGGACTATGAAGGACAGAGCGTCTACCTCCTCACGGTTTACAAGTATATCCAGCTTAACAAGCTTGGACTGCTGATAGCCCTTAAGGCTGTAATCAAAGGAGGCATAGCCTCTGCTTCTGGATTTGAGAGCGTCAAAGAAGTCATATATTATCTCATTTAAGGGCAGCTCATACTTTAAAAGAGCCCTCGTCTCCTCCATGTACTCCATGCCCTTATATACTCCGCGTCTCTCCTGACACAGCTTCATGATGGCCCCGACGAATTCGGTAGTCACCATTATCTCCGCGTCCACTATGGGCTCCTCCATATATTCTATCACTGAAGGATCCGGCAGATTTGTGGGGTTTGTAAGGTCTATGACCTCCCCGTTGGTCTTGTGGACCTTATACACTACGGAGGGTGCCGTAGTCACAAGGTCAAGGTCATACTCCCTCTCAAGCCTCTCCTGTATAACGTCAAGATGAAGAAGTCCCAGAAATCCGCATCTGAAGCCGAAGCCCAGGGCAACAGAGGTCTCGGGCTCGTAAAAGAGCGACGCGTCGTTTAACTCAAGCTTCTCCAAAGCCTCTCTGAGATCAGGGTACTTTGCGCCATCCGCAGGGTACAGCCCGCAGTAAACCATGGGCGTGACCTTCTTATATCCCGGAAGGGGCTCGGCAGCCGGATCATCCCTTCCTGTGACGGTGTCTCCGACCTCTGTGGTCTGGATATTCTTTATTGATGCGGTGATATATCCCACCGATCCCGCCGAGAGCTCGTCGCAGGGAATGAATTGTCCCGGTCCGAAGTATCCGACCTCGACCACATCGTACTCGGCTCCTGTGGCCATCATACGTATGGGCATGCCCTTTCTCACAGTTCCCTCTTTTATTCGGCAGAAAACTATTACTCCCTTGTAAGGGTCATAGACCGAGTCAAATATAAGGGCCCTTAAGGGAGCCTCCGGGTCTCCTGTGGGGGGCGGGATCTTCTTTACTATATCCTCAAGCACCTCCTCCACGTTGAGTCCGGTCTTTGCTGATATCCTGGGGGCGTCCTCCGCCTCTATACCTATGATGTCCTCTATCTCCTTAGCCACCCTGTCGGGCTCCGCGCTCGGGAGATCCACCTTGTTTATGACGGGGAATACCTCCAGGTCATGGTCCAAGGCCAGATATACGTTTGCAAGGGTCTGAGCCTCTATGCCCTGAGCCGCGTCGACCACCAGCACCGCCCCGTCGCAGGCCGCCAGAGATCTTGAGACCTCGTAATTAAAATCCACATGTCCCGGCGTGTCTATAAGGTTGAATATATACTCCTTTCCGTCCTTCGCCTTATAAACGGTGCGCACAGTCTGGGCCTTTATGGTGATACCTCTCTCCCTCTCAAGGTCCATGTTGTCGAGGACCTGAGCCTGCATCTCCCTCTTTGTGAGGAGCCCGGTCATCTCGATTATCCTGTCGGCCAGAGTGGATTTTCCGTGGTCTATATGGGCTATTATACAAAAATTCCTTATTAAGCTTTGATCTGTATTTTTTAACATGAGGAAATAATATCATTTTTTATCAGGCCTTGCAATATTTCTTTATTTTCTTTGTATTTTTGTCCGAATAATCCCTTGACAGATAAATAAAGAACCTATAGAATAAATAAGAATGTTTACACCAAACTGTCCGTGTCCGGATTGATGGAAACAAATATTAATCAAAGAAGGAGGTGTAACTCATGGCAAATATCAAGTCAGCTAAGAAGAGGATCTTGGTAATCCAGACAAAAACAGAGCGCAACAAATCTATCAGATCCAGAGTCAAGACTTTCATAAAGAAGGTCGATGCTGCTATCGCGGCTAATGATAAGGCTGCAGCTCAGGCTGCCCTCTCAAATGCCGTATCAGAGATCAGCAAGGCTCAGAGCAAGGGAGTGTATCATGCTAATACCGCTTCAAGAAAGATCGCAAGACTTTCCAAGGCAGTTGCAGCTATGAACTAATTCCTAATGATCTATTTATCATAGAAAGAAAAGCTTCAGGAATGACCCGCCTGAAGCTTTATTTTTATCCTTTTTTCATGCTCAGAGCTATGCGTCCCTTGGCGGGATCCGCAGAGAGCACTCTCACCTCCACGATATCCCCCACTTTAACCGCCTCCGAGGGATGCTTTATAAATTTGTCCGAGAGCTCGGATATGTGTACCAGTCCGTCCTGATGTACCCCTATATCCACAAAGGCTCCGAAGTCCGTCACGTTCCTCACCGTGCCCTTCAGCACCATTCCCTCCCTGAGATCCTTCATCTCCATGACATCCGACTTTAAAAGAGGCTTTTCCAGCTCATCTCTCGGGTCTCTTCCCGGCTTTTCAAGCTCCATGAGAATATCTCTGAGGGTATACTCTCCCACCCCCAATGTCTCTGAAAGCTCCTTGAGCCCGCCCCTTGCGGCCTCCGCGGCTCTCCTTATATCCCTAAGCTCCTTCCGTCCTTCAAAGGATCCGGGCTTTCCTTCCTGTGAGTCCGGGTCTATACCCAATATTTCAAAAATCCTTTTTGCGGCGCCGTAGCTCTCCGGGTGCACCGCCGTCCTGTCCAGAGGCTCATCTCCGCCTGATATCCTTAAAAATCCCGCCGCCTGGCGGAAGGTCTTCTCTCCAAGCTTATCCACCTTCATAAGCTCTCTTCGATTTGTGAAGCTCCCGTGTTCATCTCTGTAGGCGACTATATTTTTGGCCGTAGTCTTATTGATCCCCGAGACATACTCCAAAAGGGAGGCGGAGGCTGTGTTTACATCCACTCCCACGCTGTTTACGCAGTCCTCCACCACGTTTTTCAGCGCCTCTGAGAGCCGCGTCTTGTTGAGATCATGCTGATACTGCCCCACGCCTATGGACTCAGGCTCTATCTTCACCAGTTCGGCCAAGGGATCCTGAAGCCTTCTCGCTATGGAGACCGCGCTCCTTTCGCCCACGTCAAAGCCGGGGAATTCCTCCGCTCCCTGACGGCTTGCGGAGTACACGCTCGCCCCCGCCTCGTTCACTATGGCGTAACTTATGGGAAGCCCGGACCTCTTTATAAAATCGGCTATTATCCTCTCCGATTCCCGAGATGCCGTTCCGTTACCGAGAGATATGACCTCCACATTAAATCTCTTCGCTATGTACTCAAGTCTTGTGTAGGCCTCCTCCACCCGATTCTGAGGGGGCGTCGGATATATGACCTCAGTGTGCAGCACCTTTCCGCTTTTGTCCACCACTGCAAGCTTGCATCCCGTCCTGAAAGCGGGATCCCAGCCCAAGACCGTCTTTTCCCTAAGGGGCGGCTGCATCATAAGCTGCCTCAGATTGTCGGAGAAAACCTTTATGGCTCCCTCTCCCGCCCTTTGTGTCAGCTCACTTCTGACCTCGTTTTCTATGGAGGGAGCTATAAGCCTTCTGTATGCATCCCCTGCCGCCTCCCTGAGGGCGGCCTTTATGTCATCCCCGATCTCTCCCTTTTCCGAGGGTACCATTCTCATAAGGCTTTGGAGTATAAGGCTCATACTCTCCTCATCTATGCCCTCAAGCTTCACTGTAAGGGCCTTCTCCCTCTCGCCTCTGTCCAGAGCCAATATCCTGTGTCCCGCGATCTTTTTAACCGGCTCGCTGAAATCATAGTAAGTCTCATATACGCTCTGCGCCGTCTCATCCTTTGCCCGGGAACTTATCACTCCCTTTTTGAAAGCTATATCCCTTATCCTCTGCCTCAGGGCCGCGCTGTCCGAAAGCATTCCCGCGATGATGTCCAAGGCTCCTGAGACAGCGCCCTTTTCGCAGCATATCTCTTTTTCCGGTGAAAGGTATTTCTCCGCCTCCTCATTGAGAGACCTCCCCTCTCCTCCCGAGAGGATAAAGGCGGCCAAAGGCTCAAGGCCTCTCTCACGGGCAACAGCGGCTCTCGTCTTTCTCTTCTGCTTGTAGGGCCTGTAAATATCCTCCAGCTTCACGAGGCTGTCCGCCTCCTCCACGGCCCTTTTTATATCCTCGGTAAGCTTTCCCTGCTCATCTATGCTCCTAAGCACGGCCTCCTTTCTCTCCCAAAGGCCCCTCAGGTATTTCAGCCGCTCCTCAAACACCCTGAGCTTTTCGTCTCCCAGGTCTCCTGTGGCCTCCTTCCTGTATCTGGCTATGAAGGGGATAGTGTTTCCCTCGTCGATAAGCTTTATCACGGCCTGCGCCTGCCCGGGCTTTATAAGGAGTTCCCGGCACAGCAGCTTTTCTATGTGTTTTTCAGAAGTCATGATCTCTTTTGAGTCCATTTATATTCCTCCGGTCTTCAGTCTGTCAAAAGTATCTCCACCGCCAGACGATCCGAGATGTCGCCTGACTTTACCCTCGTCTCAAGCTCCGCAGCCAGCTCCAGATATCTCCTTGCGTCGGCCTTCTTAAGGCCTCTCGACTGCTCCCTGAGCCTTTTTATGAGCCAAGGCTTAAGCTCCATCTTTGCGGCGGCATCGGCCTCCGTCGCCCCTGATTCCAAGAGCTCCTTGAGTATATATACCTGATTGAACTGCTTTTCCAGCATAAAGAGTATCTTCATTGGGGCGGTCTTTATGGAGAGCATCTCCTCATAAAGATATAAAGCCTTTTTTATATTTCCGGAAAGCTTCGCATTGAGCATGTCAAAAACTCGGTCCGACACTGTCTTTGAGGAGATCGCCTCTATGTCCTCGGACCTTATCATTCGGACTTTATCGCTTCCGTCCTCAGTATAACAGATAAGCTTTTCCAACTCGTTATGTATGTTGAAAAGATCGTAGCCTGTAAGGAGCATAAGGTCATTCAGATCTCTCGAGGATATATCTCTTCCCTGATCAAGAAGATATTTTTTTATCTTCTCCCTTATCCTTCCCTGCTCCGCCTCCGCTTCCTTGTAGGAGAGCTCCCCGGTCTTTACGAATTTAAATATCTCGCCCCTCTTCTTCACTTCCTTGTACAGGCGGTTTGAGGCGTCCGTCTCGCTTTCAATAAATATAAGGACAGTAAACTCCTGGAGCCCGTTTATAAGCTCAAGCATGTCCTCATCAGAAGAGCCCTTGAAGGCTCCGGTATCCGAAAGAAGGATAACTCTTTTTTCCTGCATAAAGGGCAGGGTCTCCGATAGCTCCTTAAGCTCGTAAATGTCCTGAACCTTTCCTGAAAACTCGTTAAAATTGAGGCTTCCCTCCGCATTGAAACGCTCCAGAAGCTCCCTCTTTTTTTCGAGCTTGAGAAACTCCTCATCTCCGCAAATCAGATAAAGATTTTTTTCGTTCTCGGGCATGTCAGACTCCTTGCTGATATTTTCTCTCTAAATAGGATAAACTCTCAGCCTTTTTACGTCAACTCTTATAAGGTATTACCAGAAGCCTTTTTCCGTCGGTCACAAGAGTTACTGCTCCGCTTTTTGCAGTCTCCAGCATTTTCACTCCCGCCTCCTCAAGTCTTTGTGTCACCTCTCTGTGGGGGTGTCCGTAGCTGTTTCCCTCCCCGTAGGAAAGCACGGCATAATCAGGGTCGAACATTTCAAGAAGTTTTTTGGAAGTGCTCGTATCCGAGCCGTGGTGTCCTGCCTTCAGCACTGTTATCTTCTCCCTCTCTATGCCTTCGTCCCTCATAAGCTTCACGAGCCTCATCTCCTCCTTCTCCGGAGCGTCCCCTGTAAAGAGCATGGAGAAGGCTCCGTATTTGAGCATGAGAAAGCCGGAGTGTTCATTCATTTCACGCGAATCGGCGTTTCCCTCATAGATACAGGAAAGAGTCGCCTCTCCCCCTATATCAGCTATGTCACCCCTATTCATGTATAAAAGCTCTGTGCCTGTTTTTTCCGAGAGCTCCCTGATGCTTTCGTAGACCTCCTCCCTCGAATTTTCCGCAGCCTTCGGAAGTATCAGCTTTTTTATCCTTATCCTGTCGGAGCCCTCCAAAAGATATGATATTGCATTTACGTGATCCGCATCTCCGTGGCTCACTATGACACAATCAAGATCTGTTATGCCCTTTGAAAGGAGCATGGGCTCAAGTATGCGCTCCCCGGCGCTCTTGTCGGAGCTCGATCCGCCGTCCACAAGTATATCCGCATCCTTGAAGCTTATCAAAAAGCAGTCCCCCTGCCCCACGTCCACAGCCGTCACCTGAAGTCTCAAGGGCCCCGGCTTTACGAATATGAGAGCACAGCCGGAAAGAGATAAGAGAAGGCACAGGAGCATATTCCCGGTAGATTTGAAGATCCGCCGCTTACTTCCCCTCTTAAAAAGCCCTGTAAATAAAAGTGACAGAGAAAATATCAGAACATAGTAGACAGCCACCGAAAAAAGCCCCGGTCTTCCCAAGACTATGGAGTTAAAGGGCAGAGACTCCGATATCCTGCACAAAAGCTCGTAAAAGGCCAAAATATAATGTCCCGAGCCTATGAATATCGGAGCCGCCGCAGGGAAAAAGAGGCCCGCGAAAAGCCCCGATATTCCCGAGTACATGACGTAAGCCATAAGTGGTATGACGGCGAGATTCAAAAAGAAGGCGTAAAGAGGGAAGGCAAAGAAATGCCAAAGCACAACGGGAAGCGTAAATATCTGTATCAAAAATCCCATTATAAGAGTCTTTTCCGTGGATGACAGCCGGCATCTGAGGAAAGCCTCCTTCCAAAGCCTCGGATGTGCTTTAAGCTTCCATGTGGACCGGTTCCGCTTCTCCACATAGCTCTCTCTCATGTGAAGCTCCACTCCCCTTATGACCGTATCTCCGAAAAGGCTTATGGCAAGTATTGCCGTAAATGACAGCTGAAATCCGCTCTGCAAAAGCATATACGGATATGCGAGGCATAGGAGGAAGGCCGCAAGAGACAGCGCGGACAGGTTATCGTAGCTGCGACCTGCCTTTGCCGCCGCAAATCTCATAATAAGCATTATCACGGCTCGCATGGCGGAGCCTGAGGCTCCTGTGAATATCCCGTAGCTCACCACGAAAAAAGTCGACACTCCCCCCGCCGCAGAGAGCCCCGCTCCCGCCTTCAGGAGGATATTATAAAATATCATCCCCACAAGACTTATGTGAAGTCCGGACACAGCAAGGATATGTGCTATGCCCTGGGTCTTGTAGAGCTCGTTTACCGTCTCGTCCATATCGGACTTGTACCCTAAGATGAGAGCCTTGAATATGCCCGAGTCCTTCTCATCCATTATGTTGTCAAACACGGCCTTGCACCTGTCCCTCATATCCTGCATCACTCTGAAATAGGGTGCGGCGCCGTCATAGGTGACTCTCATACCCTCCATGTCGGTCCTTAGAGACACGTCAAGGGACTTGAGATACATCCTGTAGTCGAATTCTCCCGGATTGGAGGCGCCGTCAAAGCACTCAGGCTCCCCGTAAAAGCCTATCCTCATTCCCGGATACAGCCTGTCATCTCCTGTGTTTTTTCCGTCATAATCGTAGATATATATTTTCTTTGAAAGTTTTTCCGAGGCCTCATGATCCCCTTCAGTTTTTTCGCCGGTAAATACCCGGGCTCCGGAAAGCTCTATAAGCCTATATCCAGATTTGTCCTCAATAAGGGATACCTCTCCCTCCATGTAGACCTTTCCCCTGTGCAGGGAAAGCCTTTCAGCCAAAGCCTCATCCGCCGCAAAGCCTCTGTGCGACGAAAAAGAGGTCAACGCCCCCAGCAAAAACAAAAGAGGCGGGAAAATAAACTTCATCCCGCCTTTAAAGCTCTTTCCTGTCATGAGGCATGTAATCAGCTCTGAAAACGCCATTACAAGAAAGCCGCAACCGGCTGCCAACCTCACTCCAAAGACCGTTTCCGGCATACCGCAAAGCTCTCCAAGCACGAATATCGCCGCAATAAACATCATCGGTCTTTTGGTATTCAATTTTAAACTCCTTTTTTATATTCGGGTCTTTACAGCCCTTCCGCCTCCGAGAGCTTTCTCTCCACAGCTATGGCCAAGGCTCCCGGGCCTGTGTGACAGGCGATGGCCAATGGAAGCTCATCCACGGAGATCTCCGCCTTGGGCCACCTCTTTTTTATCTCCTCGGCAAAGGCCTCCGCCTGCTCCCTGTTTCGGGAATGGACGGAATATATCCTCGAAGCCTCCCCCGAAGGGTCCTTAAGGCGCTCTGTAAGCGCAGTCTGAGCAGCCTCCAGCATTATGTCGCAAGCCTTGGCCATGGTCCTTGCCTTGGCAAAGGCGTCAAGCTTGTCCCCGTCTATGATAAGCACAGGCTTTATCTTTAGGAGCGTGCCCAGAGCCGCGGCGGCGGGGGTCACTCGGCCTCCCTTTTTCAGGTACTTGAGGGTGGGAACTGTGATGTAGATGAGGTTTTCCTTCCTGTGCTCCTCAAGTATCCGTTTTATCTCCGCTCCGCCATAACCGTTGTCGGCAAGCTTTTTTGCGTCAAGTGCCGCTCTCCGCTCGGTGATGGATACTCCCAGCTTGTCCACGGGAAAGACCCTGCCCTCATACTTGTCATCACAGGAGAGGGCCACCATGGTCTGATAGCCTCCTGAAAGTCCTGACGACAAGGGTATGATGACCACCTCATCGTACTCCTCAAGAAGGCTGTCCCACAATTTAAGTATGTCCGCAGGCGAGGACTGGGAGGTGGATACGTCAGCTCCCTCGTCAAGAATGCTATAAAAGCTGTCGTGATCCAGATCTATACCCTCGTAGTGCTGTTTTCCGTTTACCATGAAGGGGGCATTTATGAGATATATACCCAGCTCCTTTGCCTCCTCATTTGTTATACCGCTGTGCGTGTCAGTTACCACGGCAACCTTCATAAGCGTCTCCAATCTGTCTTTTTATTTTGTCCTATTTCTCGATCAGCAATGATTTCCCGGTCATCTCCTTGGGCTTTTCCAATCCCATGAGCTCAAGAAGCGTGGGAGCTATGTCCGCAAGCACACCGCCCTCCCTGAGCTTATACTTGGGATCCGCATTGTAGAGTATAAAGGGAACAGGGTTTGTGGTGTGAGCTGTGAAGGGCTCCCCTGTCTTCTCATCTATCATCTTGTCGCAGTTTCCATGGTCTGCGCAGATAAACAGCACTCCACCTGCATTCTTTACAGCCTCGCAGACCTTGCCTATGCAGGCATCCACTGTCTCCACAGCCTTTACCGCAGCAGGTATAACGCCGGTGTGTCCCACCATGTCGGGGTTTGCGAAATTACATATCACCACGTCATATTTATCTGAGCTTATGGCCTCGCAGAGCTTCTCGCATACCATGGGAGCGCTCATCTCAGGCTTAAGGTCATAGGTAGGCACTTCCTTAGGTGAAGGGACAAGTATCCTGTCCTCCCCCTTGTTGGGGGTCTCCACACCGCCGTTGAAGAAGAAGGTCACATGGGCATACTTCTCAGTCTCCGCAACTCTGCACTGAGTCTTTCCCTTTTCCGCAAGATACTCCCCTAAGGTTTCAGTGATCTCCTCCTTCTTAAAGGCCACCTGCTTGTTTTCTATGGTCTCGTCGTAGTCCACAAAGCAGGTAAAGAGCACCTTTTTTCTCGCGCCTCTCTCAAAGCCCGTAAACTCGTCGTCGCAGAAGGCCCTTGTCATCTCTCTGGCTCTGTCAGGCCTGAAGTTAAAGAATATGACGCTGTCCATATCCTTTATAGTGGCTGTAGGCTTCCCGTCCTTTTCTATGACAACAGGTACTACAAACTCATCGTATACCTTCTCACTGTAGGAGTTTTCCATGGCCTCCTCTGCCGACCGGGCTTTATTTCCCTCACCCTTTGTGAGAGCGTCATAGGCCTTCTCTATCCTGTCCCAGTTCTTGTCTCTGTCCATGGCATAGTAGCGTCCGCTTATGGTGGCTATCTCCCCTGTGCCCAGCTCCTTCATTTTAGCCTCCAGCTCCTTTATGTATGAGAGGCCGCTGTCCGGAGGAGTGTCCCTGCCGTCCATGAAGCAGTGTACATAGACCTTTTTAAGCCCGCTTCTCCTTGCCAGCTCCAAAAGTCCGTAAATATGGGTGATGTGACTGTGTACTCCACCGTCAGATACCAGTCCCATCATATGAAGGGCGGAATCATGCTCTTTGCAGTTTTCCACAGCGCTTTTAAGCTCGGGTATCTCAAAAAAGTCTCCGTCATCTATGGACTTTGAGATACGGGTAAGCTCCTGATATATGATACGTCCGGCTCCCATGTTAAGGTGTCCAACCTCGGAGTTTCCCATCTGTCCGTCAGGAAGTCCCACAGCAAGTCCCGAGGCATATCCCTTTACAAAGGGGCACTCGGCCATGAGCCTGTCAAGGTTGGGCTTTTTCGCCATGTAAACGGCGTTTCCCTCCTTCTCGTCGCTCAAGCCGAAGCCGTCCATTATAACTAAAACAACAGGTTTCTTTGACATATATTTGAATACCTCCGTTTCCTGTAATAAACTTACGCAAGGCTCATTTTAACATAATTTCCGAGATATGGAAAGAGCTGTAAAGATATGATAAAATATTGATAACATCACTGAAGAGATATTCAATTTTTCACATTCCGGAAGGTAAACATCATGGCAGATTTCGATTTGGTATCAGAATACTCACCCACAGGAGACCAGCCGCAGGCCATAGCCGAGCTGGTAAAGGGATTCAAGGAGGGCAACCAGTTTGAGACACTTCTGGGGGCCACCGGCTCCGGTAAGACCTTCACCATGGCAAACGTCATAAAGGAGCTTGGAAAGCCCACCCTTGTAATTGCTCACAACAAGACTCTTGCAGCCCAGCTCTACTCAGAGATGAAGGAGTTTTTCCCGAACAATGCTGTGGAATACTTCGTGTCATACTACGATTATTATCAGCCGGAGGCCTATGTTCCCTCTACCGACACCTACATAGAGAAGGATTCCGCCATAAATGACGAGATAGATAAGCTGCGCCATTCAGCTACCGCCGCTCTCTCCGAGAGAGACGACGTTATAATCGTAGCCTCCGTGTCCTGCATATACGGTCTCGGTTCTCCCATAGACTATAAGAGCATGACCGTCTCCCTGCGCCCGGGACAAGTCAGGGACAGGGATGAGATCATAAGGAAGCTCATAGACATGCAGTACACAAGGAATGACATGGACTTTAAGAGAGGCAGCTTCAGAGTCCGCGGCGATGTGTTGGAGATATATCCCTCCTACTCGGGAGGCGAGGCCTACAGGATAGAGTTTTTCGGAGACGAGATAGACAGGATAAGCTCCATAGACTCTGTGGACGGAAAGCCCAAGGCCACGTTAAACCACTGCATAGTCTTTCCCGCCTCCCACTATGTCGTGCCCAAGGACAAGATGCTCATAGCCGCAGACAATATACTTAAAGAGATGGAGGAGAGGGTAAGATACTTTAAATCCGAGGACAAGCTCATAGAGGCTCAGAGGATTGAGGAGCGAACAAGTTTTGACGTTGAGATGATGAAGGAGACGGGCTTTTGCTCAGGCATAGAGAACTACTCAAGGCATCTCACAGGCTCCGCTCCGGGGGAGCCTCCCTACACTCTCATAGACTATTTTCCCAAGGACTTTCTCATAATAATAGACGAGTCCCACATTACTCTCCCCCAGATAAGAGGCATGTACTCGGGAGACCACAGCAGGAAGATGACCCTTGTGGATTACGGCTTCCGCCTGCCCTCTGCCCTTGACAACAGGCCTCTCAACTTCTCGGAGTTTGAGTCAAAGATAGATCAGATGCTCTTTGTCTCCGCCACACCGTCGGAATATGAGGAAAATCACGAGCTCCTTCGGGCTGAGCAGATAATAAGGCCCACAGGCCTCCTTGACCCCGAGGTGAGCGTGCGTCCCGTAAAGGGCCAGATAGACGATCTGATATCCGAGGTAAACAGGGAGACAGCTAAGAAAAACAAGGTCCTTATAACCACTCTCACAAAGCGCATGGCGGAGGATCTCACAGACTATATGAAGGATATAGGCATAAGAGTCCGATATCTCCATTCCGATATAGACACACTGGAGAGGGCGCAGATAATAAGAGATATGAGGCTTGACGTGTTTGATGTATTGGTAGGTATCAACCTTCTGAGAGAAGGTCTTGACATCCCCGAGGTCTCCTTGGTGGCCATACTGGATGCGGATAAGGAGGGCTTTTTGAGATCCGAGACTTCCCTAATACAGACCATAGGGCGAGCCGCAAGAAATGCCGAAGGGCGTGTCATCATGTACGCGGATACTGTCACCGACTCCATGCGGAGGGCCATAGACGAGACCGAGAGAAGGCGCAGAGTCCAGGATGCCTACAATAAGGAACACGGCATCACTCCCACCACCATAAAGAAGGCCGTCAGAGACCTTATCGCCATATCAAAGACTGTTGAGGACGACTCCGGAAGGAATTCCAAGGACATAGAGTCCATGAACGAGAAGGAGCTTAAGGCCCTTGAGAAGGAGCTTACAAAGAAGATGCGCATATGCGCAGCAGAGCTTAACTTTGAGGAGGCAGCCGTCATAAGAGACCGGCTGGTGGATATAAGAAAGCTCATGTATGACGCAGGCTGATATTTAAATACAGAGTAGTTGTAATTTTTAGATTTGCATATAATCTCCGATATGATAATATGGAGGGAAGAAATTATTTATGCATATAAGTACAAAATGTTCTGTTGCTGTGCATTGTCTTATCGTGATACACGAGTTCGGAAAAGAGAAAAAAGTAACAGGTGAGCTACCGGCAAAGTCAACGGGCATCAACCCTGCGGCTATATGCCCGATCCTCTCCGCATTGAAAAAGGACGGTATCGTCCCGGTACCGGAAGTGCCGAGATCGCAGTACCACTCTCCTCAATATCACTGTACAGAATCTGCAAGGCGGAAGAACCGGAATTTATTTCAAAACTGTTCGGATTTCACCCTAATCCGTCATCTTTTGCCCTGTAGGCAAGGTCATCCGCAATGTCTTTGATTCCTCCTACGAGAGGATTCAGGAGGAGCTGAGCTGCAGTCTTAAAAATATAACGATGGAAGATATTATTGCGGATTATCATAGCTACAGTCAGCTTTAATTTTATTTCATTAAGGAGGTTTTCCATGATTGTTACTTTCGACTGTTACGGAACGCTTATTGACACCTCTCCCCTACTTGAGGAGGTGGGAAATATGGCCTCGGAGGCAGGGCTTTCCCAAGACCGGGCTAAGGAGCTCTTTCCTGTCTATGAGGCAAGGGCCATGTATGCGGAGCCTTACTGCGACTATGACAAGGTGGTCCTCCATGCCCTTAAGTACCTTGACTTTGAGCTGTGCTCCAAAGTATTCGGGAAGCAATATGACAGGGCCGTGGAATGCATCAAAAACTATAAGGCCTTTCCTGAGGTAAAGGATACCCTCGCAAAAATGAAGGCTGAAGGACACAAGCTCTATCTCATGTCCAACTCAAAGAGAGAACTCATGGACTGCCACTTAAAGGAGCTCGGGCATCCCTTCGAGTATGAGATACTTGCGGACGAGACCCACTGCTACAAGCCGAACCTTGAATTTTTCAGGTATTCCGAGGACATGCTGGGACTTAAGGAGCTTCCGAAGGAGGGCCACTGCCACATAGCCGAGGGTTACTTCTGGGATGTCATCCCCGCAACCTACTTCAGGTGGAATACCATATGGGTGAACAGGAGCCGTCAGCAGGGTGACGAGCGTGGAAAGGATTATATTGAGGTCCACGAGTTCACAGGGGCTTATGAGGCACTAATAAAATTCGGCTTATAGAAAAACGTCAAAAATATCAAACAACAAAAGCTCACGATTGTTTCCCGAAGGAATCAAGCCTTTGCCTGACTGAGGGGAACGTATCGTGAGCCTTTTATATTTATTTTTCCAGTTCTTCCATGGCGGCTTTAAGCTGATTATCGACCTCAGGGTCAGGGGCCTTGGGATCCGCCCCCTTTTCAAGGAGCTCTTCGCCGGCCTCCACCTTTACATCGGGAGCTATACCCACACCGTGTATCTCTCCCCCCGCAGGAGTAAAATATGATTTTGTGGTAAATTTCACCGCCGAACCGTCCGACAAGGGGACTATGCTCTGAACTATGCCCTTGCCGTAAGTCTCGGTTCCAACCACTGTGGCTGCCCCGTAGTCCTTTAATGCACCCGTAAGAATCTCAGAGGCGGAGGCGGAGTTTGCGTTTACCAAAACGACTATTTTCTTGTCCACGCTGTGCTTGTCGGAGGAATAATATGCGCTATCCTTGCCTTTTAGATTTTCAGTGTAGAGGAGCAGGGTCCTTCCCCTGTACTCGCCGTCATAGTCGTGATCGGAAAACCGGGCTATATCATCGGGGAGTATGTAGTCGGCCATCATCACCGCGGAATTCATCACCCCACCCGGATTGTCTCTCAGGTCTATTATTATACCCTCATAATCATCATTATCGAAGGAGTCCATCGCCTCCTTAAACTGATTTACAGTAGCCTTCTCAAAGCTGCTTACGTTTATATACCCCGCCTTTTTTCCGTTTCCAAGGGCTATCTCAGAGCTTTTTACTGTAGTTATCTCCACCTGACGCCTCTCCACCTGAAAGCCAAGCTCCTCGCCTTCCCTCTCGAAAGTCAGGTTCACGTAAGTTCCTTCCTCACCCTTTATGTATTCGTCCACCACTGTCTCAAAGTCCAAAATGCTTATATCCTCATGATTTACCTCCCTGAGGATATCTCCCTCTCTGATCCCTGCCTCCTCTGCAGGGGAGCCGTCATATACCTCCATGACCGTCACGGTATTCGTCACGGCATTATAGCTCATGAGAACTCCTATTCCGCAGTAATTTCCGTTGGAGGTGGTCGTCTCCTCCTCGAACTCATCGGGGCTGTAGTAGTCCGCGTACAGATCTCCCAGGCTGTACATGTAGCCCTTGAAGATCCCGGACTCCACATTCTCCGCCACGGTATCATCCACATAGAGATATTCCGACTCAACCAGCTCTCCTATTTTTTTGAGCTTTGCGCTTATTTTTCCGTAATCCACATCCGCCACCGAGGGGGTTGCTCCCGCAGGAGTTCCTGTGCCTCCTACGCTGCCTGAATGCAGCAGAAAAACAAGGCCTGCTCCCAAAACTGCCGCAGCTGCGGCTATTACAAGCCCTGTTATCATTCCTTTTAAGTAATATCTCTTTTTATCCCTCTCGATATCCGCTTCGCGGCTTTCTTTGAGCTCTGCCTGAGCAGCCGCAGCCTCCTCGGGAGGCAATATGTCTTCAGCCGGCCGCGTGTTTCTTTGAAGTTCGTTTTCGTTATTGTCCATGATTTTCTATAACATCGGTTTTATCAGTTTCCTTTTCATATCTCCGCCGGGGGATCAGGGGCTCACGTAATTGAGCGGGTTAACGTAGGTTCCGTTCACCCTCACTCCGAAGTGCAGATGAGGCCCTGTGGAATAGCCTGTGGACCCAACATACCCCACGGTATCCCCCATTCCGACCTTTTGTCCGGAGGATACGGCTATGCTCGACATGTGCATATACACAGTGTAGACTCCGCCGCCGTGATTTATCATCACATAGTTTCCTGCTGATTTTGAATAAGTGGATATGACTACAGTTCCCGAGGCGGCCGCAATGATGGTCGAGCCCTCCGGAGCTCCCACGTCTATGCCCTGATGGTTGCTTGAAGCCCCCTCTGTGGGCGAGCTCCTGCCGCCGAAATTGCTGGTTATACGGCTGCTTGCGGGCAAGGGCCAAGTAAAGCTGATGCCTGAGATATTTTGGACCTCATAGGTCTTTCCCTCGGCCTCGGCCTTCTTCCGGGCTTCCTCCTCCTGCCTCTTTATCTCCGCTTCTATGGCTGCAATATTCGCCTCCTCGGCGGCTATTGCCTGCTGCATCTCGTCTATCTCCGACTGAGCCTCGGCTATCCTTTGATTGTACTCCTCAAGCTCCTTCTTCTTGTCGGCCATGAGTGTGTCAACAGAGGATTTTTTTGCTTCCGTCTCATCCTTCATGCCCTGAAGCTCGTTGTATTCCCCCTCAAGCTTGAGCTCGGTTGCGGCGATCATCTCCTTGGTCTCCACAAATTCATTTAGTTTTTTGCGGTCATAATCTGAAATTTTTTGAATATATTCAGCTTTATTCAGCATATCGGAAAAAGACTCAGCTTCAAATATCAGATCAAGGAAATTGGTGTCTCCCTTCTCATACATATATTTGATCCTCAGCTTCATGGAGGAATACTGCTCCTCCTCGCTCTTTTGAGCCGCCTCCAGCTCGACCTTTGTGGCGTCTATCTCCGTCTGCTTATCCTCCATCTGTCCGGAAAGCTCCGTGATCCTTGTGCTCAAGGAGGTGAGCTCCCTGTCAAGCTCCTCCACATAGTCGGCGGTATTCGCCTTGAGGCCCTCAAGCTCAGAGAGCTTATCCTCCACTCTGTCCTTTTCCTCCTCAAGGGCGGATATCTTCTCCTTCGAGTCCTCTATGTCTCCTGTGGCGTATGCCTTCGAAATAAAGGGCAGACTTATGCCTGCAGCCACAAAGAGGGTTATTGCCCTCATATGTTTTTTTATCGTCCTTCTTCTGCTTCTCTTCATTATTTATATTTATACTGCCTAAATATGTCCTGTCTGTGTATATTTCTTTACGACTCTTATACCTTGAGATGCTTCCTTATGGTAAAGAAGCTCACGAGAAATCCCATTCCCACGCCCAGTACCATAGCCACTGCAACTATACCCGGGAATATCTCTCCCAAGGGTATGAGCTCGAAAAGCCTTGTGTACTGAAGATAATGGTTCACCACGTAGGCAGCGGCCTCCTTGTAAATAAAATATATAGCCGCAAGGGGTATGACTGCTCCCGCAAAGCCTATTATCACGCCCTCCACGACAAAGGGGGCCCTTATCATAAAGTTGGTGGCTCCTATGAGCTTCATTATCTCGTTTTCCCGCTTTCTGAAAGCGGCGGCAACGGATATGGTATTGCTTATCAGGAATACCGCCACGGCAATGAGCACGATTATTATGGCTCCGCTCAGAATGCTTATCACTCTGTTCATACCACTCATCGCCGACACGACGGCGTTGGAATAATTTACCTCTCTCACGCCCTCAAGTCCCTGTATGTATTGCACCATAGCCTGCTGGTCGCTTATATTCTCGAGAAATATTTCATAGTTGTCAGAGGTCGCCAAGGGGTTGTCGTCAGCAAATGCCTCAGCCAGCTCCTCCGAATTCTCTCCGAAATAGTCTGTCTTAAAGTTATCCCAAGCCTCCTCTGCGGAGATGTAATTCATCGCCTTGATGCCGGGCTGTGACATTATATCCTCGCCTATCTCGGCCTTCCTCTCCTCCGAAAGTCCCTCGTCAAAAAAAACTGTTATCCCCACAGTGGTCTCGGCTTCCTTTGTGATATGTTGCACATTGAGGACTATGGAGTAAAACAGGCTGAAAAGGAAAATACAGGCCGCCACCGTCGCCACTGAGGCCATGGAGAACAGTATATTTCTCTTTATGCTCTTAAGGCCCTGCTTAAAGCAGTACCAAAACGTATTAAGCCCCGTCATCCCTGCGCCTCCTGCTCCTGCCCTTTGCTCTGCTTCCGCTATTCCCGTTTACGGGCATGACGGAGATTTCCTTTACCTCGCTGTCATCGTCACTTACTATGACGCCCTTGTCCATGGTGATAACCCGCTTTTTCATCTCGTTAACCATTTCCTTGGAGTGAGTTATCACCACAACGGTGGTCCCCATGCTGTTGATAGTCTCAAGAAGGCGCATTATCTCATGAGTATTGTAGCTGTCAAGGTTTCCTGTGGGCTCATCGGCAAGTAGGACCTGCGGCTGATTTATCAGCGCTCTGGCTATGGCAACCCTCTGCTGCTCCCCTCCCGACAGGTGATTGGGATAGGACTTATATTTTGCCCCGAGCCCCGTCAGCTTAAGCATCTCAGGCACATTTTTCCTTATCTCCGAATTTGAAGCACCTATTACTCTCTGGGCAAAGGCCACGTTCTCAAAAACGTTCCTGTCATAGAGAAGCCTGAAATCCTGAAATACTACACCCAGAGTCCTTCTGTACTTTGGTATGTTACGCCGCTTTATCTTCCCGAGGTCGCAACCGTTTACTGTTATCTCCCCGGACGTAGCTTTAAGCTCCCTTGTGAGGAGCTTAAATAACGTGGACTTTCCTGAGCCCGACTTTCCTACTATAAATACGAACTCTCCGTCCCTTATTTTTAAATTGATGTTCTTTATGGCTTTGTTGCCTGTCTCATAGGTCTTTGAGACATTTGTAAGCTCTATCATTAATAATCCATCTTCTCCATATAGTCCATGTATTTCACTACCATGAGGGCGATCTTGAAGGTTATGGCATCCTCAAACACGCGAAGGTCAAGGCCCGTGAGCTTCTGTATCTTGTCAAGCCTGTAAACCAGAGTGTTTCTGTGTATGTAGAGCTGTCTCGAGGTCTCGGATACGTTGAGACTGTTCTCAAAGAACTTATTTATGGTGGTTATGGTCTCCTCATCAAACTCATCCGGATTCTTTCCGTCAAATATCTCCCTTATGAACATACGGCAAAGAGGCATGGGGAGCTGGTATATGAGCCTGCCTATACCCAGTGAATTGTAGGCCGCTATATCGCTGTCCGCATAGAATATCTTTCCCACATCCAAGGCCATCTTTGCCTCCTTGTAGGATTTGCTGACCTCCTTTATCTCGTTCACAATGGTTCCGTAGGAAATCTTTACAGATACGGAAGCTGCCTTCATGGCGTCCATTATCTCATCCGCGCACTCCGCCAGCTCGTCGTAGCCCTCCTCTTTCTTCACCTCCTTGATGATAACGATGTTGTTCTCGTCAAGTGTGGTTATGAAGTCTGTCTGTCTTCCCGCAAAGAGAGTCTTGACGATCTCCGAGGCGTTTGCGTCTCTGCCGGCGGTCTCAACTATAAATACCGCTCTCTTTGCCTCCGGATCTATGTGGAGCTTCTTGGTGCGATTGTATATATCCACAAGGAGCAGATTGTCCAGAAGAAGGTTCTTGATAAAGTTGTCCTTGTCAAATCTCTCCTTGTAAGCCACAAGCAAGGTCTGAAGCTGATAAGCTATGAGCTTTGCCTGAGTGTACGCGGCATCGTTGTCCCCCTTCACGATGATAACGTACTCAGGCTCCCTCTCATCAAAGACCTTGAAGAACCAGCATCCCCCTGCGGTCTGTGAGTCCGCCTGAGATTTGGCGAAAGCGACTACCGCCCTCTCGTCGGCCTCAAATCCTCCTATAGTGGATGCGAGCACCTTTCCGTCAGGATCGCATATGCACACGTCTGTGCCTGTGATCTCCCTAAAGCCGTCGATCGTATTCTGAAGAATCTGATTGGAAACCATTGTCCTCCTCCTTATTAGCCCAATTTTTTACAAATTCCGTTATCTTTTACAGTTGATTTTAAGATAATTGCCGAAAAAAAGCAAGTGAGTTTTGCCCACTTGCCCAAATTTTTTTTAAATTTTTGTGCAGTTTTCATATACTTTGCGGCTAAAAGCTTTTTGTGATAACTATTGAAGCTTTATAATGGCTCCATCTCTTTTTTCCGCTCTCTTTTCCTTCATAAGCCTGCCCAAGCCCCTCTTGAACTGAGCCTTGCTCATGTGGTATATGCTCTGCACCTCCTTTGCGCTTATGGTCTTGTCGTCGTAGTCAAGCCTTCCCCCGGCCTTGCAAAGCTCCTCATATATAAGCTCGGCGTCCACATCCATCTGCTGATACGCCTTCTTGCGGGGGCTTAAGTCAAGCTTGCCGTCCTCCCTCTTTTCAAGGACTCTGCAGACCACTCTGTCTCCCGGCTTGTAGTCGCCATAGAGCTCTGAGGGAGGGATAAGCCCGAAATACTTATCGTCCACAGCCACAAAGGCCCCCAGCTTTTCGCTTATCTCATATATGATCCCCTCGACGGTGTCCTCCTTCTCATAGGCGCTGTCCGCAGACAGGTGAGAATAGACTCTCATAGTTGCGGCGGGCCTCCCGGTCTTGTCCGTATATATGTATACCAAGACCTCATCTCCGGGCTTCGGTCCGTAGGTCTGCTCCCTGAATGGAAGGAGCATATCCTTAGGAAGTCCGATATCAAGGAAGGCACCTATCTTTGTGATCTCCTTTACCCTGAGGGCTCCCACCTCTCCCATCTTAAGGAGCGCGTGTTCCTCATCAAATACATAGTTTTCCTCAAAACTTTCCTTCTTTATGCCGCGCCTCGGTTTTCCCGAAAATTCTCTACCCTTGAATCTGTCGGAAAATCCTTCTCTCTTTCCGTACTCCGAAGCACCCTTCCTTCTCCTGTCAAAGTGTTCCCTATGGTTTTTGCCTCCTCGTCTTCCCTGCATGTCCTCGGCCCCTGTCCTCTCAAAGGGATATATGCGCTTTCTCTCCGAATCAGGCTCCTCTGCCCCCGATCCGTTTTTTTCTCTGCTCTGCTCTACAGCTTCTCTCTCGGGCTTTGCAGGCTTTTCCTTTTTTATCACAACAGAAAAGCGGCTGTTTCCGCCCCTTTTCTGACTGTTGAATTCTCTGCCGTAATTATTCAGCTTTTCATCTTCGTTAAACATATTTTCTCCGCTTTCATTTAATATATGATATGGTATCATACCACAAAAAACCTGTTTAGGGTAAAGGACTTTTTTTAATTTATAAAAATCTCCGGAGTTTTAAGTTTAGGTATTTTTAATCCTCTGTTCACAATTAATTCAAAAGATTGATATATCATAAAAATATACAAATTGCAGGATGATTTTACTTGAATATTGTGAAAGGCTTACAAATTTATGAACGTTTTATTTTACCTGACCCCAAAGTGTGACGTTGCTTACATAGAGGAGGACGACACTCTCAGGCAGACCCTCGAGAAGATGGAGAACCGCCGATATTCAGCCGTACCCATGCTCAACAAGGATGGAAACTATGTGGGGACCATCACCGAGGGGGATCTTTTGTGGGGTATTAAAAATATCTTCAATCTTGACCTCAGGGAGGCGGAGAGGATCCCTATAACAGGCATTCCCAGAAGGAGGGATTACGTTCCCATATCTGTCCGCTCCGACATGGACGATCTAATCAGGATCGCTCTCAATCAAAACTTCGTACCTGTCCTTGATGACGGTGGCAAATTTATAGGCATAGTCACCAGAAAAGACATAATGCAGTACTATCTGGACTCAAAATGTAAGTGCGAGAAAACCGAATCCGAGCTCTCAAAGGGCAGGGTGACGGTGGCATAGCCTTTATCGTCAAAACACATGATGAAAATATCCCGAGGAGGGCTTTCGATTTGGCCCCCTCGGGATATTTTTATCCGGTTGTTCTTTTGCTTTTTACTTCAAAAAGCTCTGCAGCACTTCATTTACCAGCTTTCCGTCGGCCTTTCCCTTGAGTCTCGGCATCAGGGTCTTCATTATATTTCCCTTGTCCTTTGCAGAGGGTGCATCTATTCCCAGCTCGGAAAGGACTGTCCTTATGACCTCCGCTATCTGCTCCTCATTCATGTCGTCCGGAACGAACTGCTTTATGACCTCCATCCTTGTGCGGGCCGCCTCCTTGATGTCCTGTCTCGAGTCCGGCGCGCTGTCAAAGGTCTCCTTGAGCTGCTTCAATTCCTTTTTAAGTATGGCAACAGCCTCGTCCTCCGTGAGGGGCTCTCTCTTTTCTATCTCCCCGTTCTTGAGAACCGTAAGCATTGCGGAAAGGGCGTCCTTTCTGTCCTTGTCCTTCTCCTTCATGGCCTTAACCATCTCAGCTCTGACTGTATCTGTCATGCTCATCTCTCATATCCTCCTCTAATATTCGTTTTAAAACAAGCAGATCCTCATTCTTAAACTTCGGCGGCACCGGGGTCTTTCCCAGCTCTTTTACGGCGTCGTCGAAGCAAAGCCCGTTCTTTTTCATCTGTTCCTTTACACTTAAATAAAAATACATCATAAGCGTTACGTCTATCCTCGGAAAGCTCTCTCGAAGCTTTGCCCTAATCTCCCTGCGCTGGGTCATTCCTCCCGGAAACACCACAGACTCAAAAGCCTTGCGCCTCGCCTCTCTCTCCTCCCGCGATATCAAACTGAAACCGAAAATATTATCCATTCTGTGCTTTTGCCTCTATTTTCCCGAAAGCCTGTCGTTTTTATCCATGCAGGCTGTACATGCCTTCATGACTGAATTCTTAAATCCCGTCTCATAGAGGGACTCGACCCCCTCTATGGTAGTTCCGCCGGGGGAACAGACCTTGTTTTTCAAGGCCTCGGGATGCTCTCCCGTCCGAAGCACCATGGCCGCCGCTCCAAGCACGGCCTTCGCCGCTATCCTCACGGACTCTTCTCTTTTTATACCGTACTTTACACCGGCATCCGCCAAGGCGTCAATATACATATATGTGAAGGCGGGGGACGATCCTGCTGTTACACCCATCACGTCAAGCAGGGGCTCCGAGACCTCCGCCGTATCTCCGCAGGCCTCAAATATCTCCCTGATCTCTTTTTTCTTCTCCCCGGTGAGCTCGGCCTTTCCGAAGCAAAGGGCGCTCATTCCCTCCCCCACGGCGGCGGGAGTGTTCGGCATGGCCCTGACTGTGACCGCCTTGTCTCCAAGAAGCTCGTAAAGCTTCTCAAGCTTTATGCCTGCAGCCAGGGATACCACCGTCTTTTCAGATGTCAAGGCCTCTCTTATATCCTCACATACCGAGGGCAGGACCTGAGGCTTTACCGCAAGTATTATTATGTCCGCCATGGAAGCCACATTTCTGTTTCTCTCCGCGCTGTCCTTTCCCTCGGCCGCCTTTATTCCGGTTTTCTCCGCTATGCTTTTCATTTTTTCGGGATCTCCGGAGGAAAAAACCACGTCCCGGCAAAGGCCCCTTTCCGAAAGGCCCTTTAAGATGGCCTTTCCCATATTGCCCATTCCGATAAAACCGTATTTATACATACAAGAATCAACCTGCCCTTCCTACTGTGTTTTCATAAAGTTTCGGATTTGCGTTACAGTCCCTGAAAGGCCGTCAAAGTATATCCTTAAGTACCCTGACAACGCCGGTTTCATTGTTTGACGGAGCCCTGAATCTGCATATACTCTTTATCTCATCTATGGCATTTTCCATAGCGTAACTGTAGTAGCACTCTTTAAGCATTTCATAATCATTCATATAGTCTCCGAACGCTATACAATCCTTCTCATCTATGCCATACATCTCCTTGAGTTTACGTATCGCCGTGCCCTTATTGACACCTTTTCTCATCATATCGACCCAATTTCCGGCGCTTGCGCTTATCTGAAGCTCGTCCTCCATAAACTTAAAATGAGGACAGATATTTTTTTTCGCATCCTCGGCGTCATATACCGCCACCTTGCAGATCCTGTCGATACAAAACGCTTCCTCCAGGCTGTCCACTATGCAAAGCTTCTTATAGTAGTTTCTTGTATCATTCAAAAATGTCTCATTAACATTCTCGACGTATGCGCTGTTTGCACCGCACAAGACAGCCATGAAACCATTTTCTCTACATACCGACAGGACTTTCAACACTGTGTCTTCAGGAATTTCCTCCACCCAAAGGCACTTATTTTTATAAAAAGTGATACTCCCATTGTCCGAGATAAATATCATTCTTTCCTCATGTCCGGGAAACATCCTTCTGAGCGTCTCGTATTGCCTTCCGCTCCCTATGCCGAAAATAACTCCCCGTTTTTCATATTCTGTCATTAATTCCGGAAATCCTGAGGGTAGCCTCTTTTCGTCATCTAAAAGAGTTCCGTCCATATCGCAAAAAACATATCTCATATCTTATCCGGTCTACTCTCTCGGCAGTTCTACCACCGTGTAATCATGCCCTATGGCCTTCAAAAGCTTATCTGTGACATCCGAGGTCTTTATCTTAAGGCTCGAGGTATTCACGCAGGGATGCACGCCTATATATTCGTCCGAAAGAAGCTCCTTGTCTATTATAAGGCGGACTCTTTTGTCCCTGTCATTCATAAGGCCGAGCACTGTCACCGCTCCGGGGGCAAGGCCCAGAAGCTCTCTCATAAAATCCTCGTCGGCAAAGGACAATCTCGCCGAATTTATCTGTTTTGACAGATCCTTGGTCTTGAACTTTTTGTCCCCGGGCATCATCAGAAGATAAAAGCTCGTCTTTTGACTGTTGCACAGAAAAAGGTTCTTGCACATAAGAGTGTCAAAGATCCTGTCTATCTCCTCGCAGGCCGCCATGGTATATGCGGGGCTGTGATCCACTCTCTTATACTTTATGCCCAGACTGTCAAGAAGGTCATAGGCCCTCAGCTCCGCCTCGCTCCTCCCTGACGGGTCAACAGGTCTTCCGTCATAGACAGTCTCGTCCACTGAAAAGCTCTCCACCAAATCCCCGTCTCCGTACACTTTATTTTTCTCAAAATCCATTTTCATACCTTCCGTTTTCTCTGTCATAACTCCTGTCCCCCCCCCCGAGACTCCGTAAGTTTTCCCCCGGGATCAGTACAGGACCTTGCTCAAAAACTCCCGGGTCCTGGGATTTTCCGGGTGCTCGAACACCTTCTCAGGCGTCCCCTCCTCTGCTATGACCCCTCCGTCCATAAACAGCACTCTGTCGCTTATCTCCTTCGCAAAGCCCATTTCATGAGTGACTATCACAGTGGTCATCCCTGTCTTTACCAGCTCCTTTATTACCTGCAGCACCTCTCCCACCATCTCGGGATCGAGAGCCGAGGTGGGCTCGTCAAAGAGCATGACATCGGGCTCCATAGCCAAAGCCCTCACTATGGCAAGCCTTTGTTTCTGTCCCCCTGAAAGCTTTGCCGGATATTCCTTTGCCTTGTCTGAAAGCCCCACTCTCAAAAGCAGTTCCTCTGCGAGAGCCGAAGCCTCCTCCTTCGTCTTTTTATTGAGGAGCACAGGCGCCATGGTTATGTTTTCCTCCACAGTCATGTTGGGAAAGACGTTGAAATGCTGAAAGACCATTCCCATCTTCTGCCTGTGAAGATTTATGTCAACATTCTTTTCCGTGATATCCACACCCTCAAAAAAGATCTTTCCTCCATCCGGAATTTCCAGAAGGTTAAGGCATCTCAGGAAGGTGGATTTTCCTCCTCCGGAAGGCCCTATCACAGATATGACCTCGCCTTTTTTTATCTCCTCGCTGATGCCCTTAAGCACCTCCAGATCCCCGAAACTCTTTTTGAGATTGGAAACCTTTATGATCGTCTCACTGTCCTTTATAGGCATATGCCCTCCTTTATCAATATCCGGGCACAGGCGTGGGTCTCTTGTCGCTGAATATCTCCGATGCGTCAAAGAGATCCGTAAGCTTGTCCTTTCCCTCGGCTATGTCCTGCCACATCGCATAGCCGTCAAGGTTCCTTCTTCCCTGCCTCAAATAATCATTTCCAAGCTGCACCCAATATCTGGCGGAATCCACGTTGCAGAAATACCTGAATCCCAGAGCCCAAAGATAGTCAAACTTTGCATTGTCGTGAGAGTATGCATGCCAGTCGCCCACATCGGCTCCGAAGGGGAACAGGATAATGTCGCACTCACCGTTTAAAAGCTCCTGATTGACGTTTTTCTCCCACCTGTCGGCATCTCTCTTCATGTGATCAAAGCTTATATCCGTGTAGTTTCTGTGGCCCCAGCTATGGGAGGCAAGCTCATATCCCGCATCCTTAAGGGCCTTTGCCACCTGTCTTGCGGTCTCCCTGTCCGCCTCTATGTTTTCATTGGCCTCTTTTTCCGAATCATACATGTCGGAATTCGGATCGTAGGTCTCGTCGGTCCTGTATCCCAGTATGCCGTTGTAGCCTGTAAAGGCCAGACAGGCTTTGGCTCCCTTGTAGGAAAAGTCCGGGTGCTCCTCCACGAATCTGTCCAGGATGGGTACCAGATCATACTCTCCCACAAACTCGTTTCCGTCCTTGTCGGTGTAATGACAGGTGGGCTTTCCGTCCTCTCCAACGATTATCCTGTCGGCGAACCCCGCCCCCTCCATGTATTCATAGTAGCACACGTCGTCCTGGCTTATTACCATCGCCTGCTTTCCGGGAGGGAGCATTATGCTTCCCCTTTTCATGGAGAGGCCTCCGTCCTCATCCTCCTGCATGGAGGCTATGTCATGGAGCCTGACGAGCACGTATCCGTCGGCATAAAACTTGTCCAGCATCTTCTCGAATTCCTCGATGGTGGTCATGACCTGATTGTAGCCGTCGGCCTGCTTGCCCCACTTTTCCTTATTGAAGGCGTTCTCCTCGTCTACTATGAGACTGTGGAAAAAGACATGGGTTATCTGCGTGATATCCTGCTCCACCAGCTCGGCTTTTAAAGCGTCGTACTCCGCCAAGGCGGCCGTTCCCTCCGGGCTTGCCGCAGCCTCGGGATTGGATTTTATGAGTTCCTTTGCCCCGTCATAGTCGTACTGCATGGCCATGAAATCCGCTTCCGCAAGGATCCTGTCGATCTCCGTCTGAACAGGCTCTGTGGAAGGGGCTTCAGCGGGAAATGTCTCCGCCACAGATACTGTGGCTATTTCCTCATTCGATCCTCTGAAAAAACCTATGAGCTTTCTCACTCCGAAAACAACAGCCGCAACCAAAAGCACAAACGCTATTATCAAGACTATCATAGCGATTATCCTTCTGTTCCTGTTTCTCCTTCTTCTCCTTGCGGCCTGCCTCCTTGTGGCGGTATTCCTCCCATGCCTTGCCGAAGACGACGATCTCGTCCTCCTGTAGGAATAGGAGCTTCCCGCAGGCTTTCTGTAGCCCGCCTGCTCATGTCTTGAGTCTGAGCCCACCGAGCTCCTTAAAGTCCTGGTGCTGTCCTCATAGATATTATTTCTGTAGGAATTTCCGGAGGGCCTCCTTCGGTTTTTCCCTCTTCCTCTGTTATCTGAAAACATAATGTATTCCCCGCTTTATCGTTATCTTATGAATTATAACATATTAATCGGAGAATGTATCTCTTTTTTATATGTATTTATCTTTAAGTCGGAATTATATGTAGAAATATCATTTGACTTTACTGCGGTAAAATGTTAAAATTTTAATAGATTTTAATTTGATCAATTGAAAGGAAATGCATATGAATCCGAAAATCCATACCGATGAGGTAGATCACCTCTTTGAAGCGATCCTCACACTGAAGGACAAGGAAGAATGCTACAAATTTTTTGAGGACGTTTGTACCATAAAGGAGATCCTTGCCATGGCTCAGAGATATGAGGTGGCTCTCCTTCTGGAGAGGAAGCTCACTTACCTTGATATAGCCGAAAAGACCGGAGCTTCCACCGCCACCATAAGCCGCGTCAACCGCTCACTCAACTACGGCGAGGACGGCTATGAGATGGTATTCGGTCGTCTCGGCCTAAAAAATAATACTTAACGCCAAAAGACAATTATTTCTGAAGGCTCTCCATGTCGATGATCTCAGCGTCAAGAAGCCCTGCTTCCTCCCTGCTGTGAGTCGATATGATGAGAAGCCTTTTTTTCTTTTTTTCCCTGATATAATCAGCGGTGAGCTTCTTTGTGTCCTCGTCCATACCTGTGAAGGGCTCGTCCATCAATATAATGTCGGCCTCCGTCACTGACATGGCCCTTACCACGGCCACTCGCCTCTTTTGACCTCCTGAAAGCTCTCTTACAGGCCTTTTAAGGCTGTCCTCAGGTAAAAGCCTTAAGAGCTCCTTTACTTGAAATGCATCCCTTGAAAAGCCGTCAGACACAAGGTAAAGATTTTCCTCGGCGCTTAAGTATTCGCACAACCTGTCCTCCTGAAAAACGAAGGAAAACCTTACGTCCTTTCTCTCCGAGGGCGCCTTTCCGTCTCCGGTTATGAAAGTGATATCTCCGCCGTCATTTTTTTCAAGACCTGCGATAAGCCTTAAAAGGGTCGTCTTTCCTATTCCGGATCTCCCCATAAGGGCATAGGTTCCCCCGGCCTTAAGCTCAAGCTCGCCGATATCCGTCACCTTCTTATCCCCGAAGCTTTTTTTAAGCCCTGTTATCCTTATCCCCGGTTCTCCTGCTTCCCGTTTTTTTAAATCCGTATTCATATCACATTCCCCGCCTCTTTTCGATACTCGTGAAGATGCAAAGCACAGCCCACTCGAAAAGACTGCTTATAAGGATTATTACAAATGTCCACGCGAAAAGGGAGGCTGTGTCCAAAAAGATCTTTGCCTGATAGAGATTTCCGCCTATGGTGTTTACAGGCTGGCCTATCAGCTCCGCCGCCACTCCCGACTTCCATCCCATTGAAAGGGCCGTCTTAAAGCAGTTTATAAGATAGGGAAGGAGGGCCGGAAGGTAAATATACAATATCTTTTTAATTCTCCCTACCCTGAATACCTCCGCCATCTCCAAAAGCCTTTTATCCGTGCTCATAAGCCCGCTTATAGTGCTCAGATATACCATGGGGAAGACCACCACGAAAGCCACGAAGCTGCTGAGCCTTGCGCTTCCTCCAAGCCATATGATGGCAAGTATGGCAAAGGACGCCACGGGTATGGACTTCATCAGAGCCACCAAGGGCTCAAGGAGATCTCTTAAGAATCTCGAGCCTGCAGCTGTTATACCCAAAATCACTCCCGCAGCGGAAGCTGTGACAAAGCCGGATGCTATCCTTATAAACGTATTCAGGACGGAAAACCAAAAATCCTTTTTTCTCACAAGAACCAATAGGGCCGCTGCCGTATCGACAGGGCCCACCAGTACTATCTCATTGTCCAGGGCCACGGCGCAAAGCTGCCACACCACGACCCAAAACAGTATTATCAAAAGCTTATATAGTTTTCTCTGCTTACTCCAAAACGGCATAGAAATCATCTCCGGGGAGCTCTCCTCCCACCGACTGAGGATTTGCATTGTAGAGGACCTCAAGATATCCTGAGAGCGCCCCCTTCATCTCCTCCCCTGTGACAGTAGCGATACCGCATTTAGGGAGAGCCGCCTTGACAATGGGGGCTTTCTCTATGATGCCGTACTTTACTACGAGCTCGGAGGTGGGGTCCGTTTCGGCCAGAGCCTTTTCGGCGGACTTTTCCTGCTCGGTGATAAAGCTCTTTACCGTAGCCTCATTCTCGGAGAGGAAGTCATTTCTAATCACCGTCACTCCGGTCACAAGCCTTGAATCTCCGCTTGCATCGCATTTTTCCCACTCCTCATTCAGATCAAGGAATTCTCTCATGCTCTCATTCTGCTTGAGGCAGACTGTGGCAAAGGGCTGAGGAAGTATGGCGGTCCCTGTGGGATCGGCATTTAAAAGGGCTGCTATCTCCGTCGCCTCGTTCTTGAACTCTATGTTCACCTTTCCTGTAAGCCCGTTCTCCTCAAGTATATAGTTTACGGCAAACTCGGGTGTAGTGCCCTGCCCGGTCATATAGACAGTCTTTCCTTCAAGATCTGAAAGGCTCTGAACGCTCTCGTCTCCGGTTATTCCATAGAGGACTCCGAGAGTGTTTATGTCTATCACGCTTATGCCTCCCTCGGTCTTGTTCCAAAGCACAGAGGCCACATTGGCGGGGATGAGTGCGATATCGAGATCGCCTCCGACAAGCTTCGCCGTTATCTCGTCGGCTGTCGTAGCCATTGTAAACTCGGCCTCAAAGGGAAGCTCTCCCTCCTCCGCGCTCTGCATCATATTTACAAGGCCTATGGTAGTGGGCCCCTTGAGAGAGCCTACTCTCACCATCGCCTCGCTCTCCTTTGCGCTTTCAGAGGTCTCAGGCTCATCTGTCTCGCTCTCCTCCAAAGCCTGCTCGGAGGTCTCCTCCATGGAGGCCGCCTCGGTCTCCTGCGCCGTCGTCTGAGCCTCGGTATTTGAGCATGCCGCAAGGCCTGTCACAGCCATCAATATCAATGCGGCAGCCGAGATCTTTAAGTTCTTCTTATTAAACATGTCCTTTTGCTCCTGTCATATCATTATTTTTATTTTTCTCTTCAATCCATAGTTCCCTGATGGAAGTGAAGCTCACCTCTGTCGTCAACCTCTATAAGCACAAAAGTATATCTTCTGTCCGCCTGTCTGGGATAGCTGAGGCTTCCCGGGTTCACACAGAGCACACCTTCCACGCCTTCAAACACAGGCCTGTGGGTGTGACCGAAGAAGGCCAGCTCGCAATGCCTTGATGCGGCCTCGTCGGCAAGGTTCGATATCCCTATTGAGACTCCGTACATATGTCCGTGGGTCAAAAAGGCTCTGTGCCCGTACAGGTCCACCTCCATATCCCTCTCAAGATTGGAGAAAAAATCATTGTTCCCCCTCACCATGTAGAGCTTTGTATCGGCTTGGATCCATTCTCCTATGATATTTTCAACTCCCTCGCCGTCCCCCAGATGTATCAACACGTCCACGGGCTTATGCATCTCTATAAGCTTTTTAAGCCTCTCATTGCTGCCGTGGGTATCGCTTACCACCAAAATTTTTTTCACTTTTGCACCTGATTTCACTATAAATATTCTTTAAGAGAGCGGGCCATCTCCTTTATAGCCCTGCCCCTGTGGCTTATTCGGTTCTTTTCCTCTCCGGATATCTCAGACGAGGTCTTTCCGTACTCGGGCAGGAAAAATATGGGGTCGTAGCCGAAGCCGTTTTCTCCCTTGGCCTCATATGCTATCCTTCCGGTCATCCGGCCCTCTGTATGAAGGGCCCTGCCGTCGGGAAGCACGGCGCATATGGCGCAGACAAAGGCCGCGCCCCTGTCCTTTTCCTCCACTCCCTCAAGCTTTTCAAGTATCACTCGATTTTTCTCCTCATAGGGGGTGTCATGCCCAAGCCATCTGGCGGAATACACTCCCGGCGCTCCCCCGAGAAAATCTATGCAAAGTCCGCTGTCATCAGCCATGACTATGGGGTACATCCCCTCAAAGCGTTTGTCGCTTTTCAGCTTCTCGGCTATCTCCCTCGCCTTTATCTCGGCATTCTCCGAGAAGGTGCTTCCGTTTTCCTCCGCCGTGGCCTTGAGCCCCAGCTCCTTCAGGGAATATACCCTGCCCACAGCCTCCTTCAATATCTCCCTTATCTCAACCATCTTGTTCTCGTTTTCCGTGGCGAAAACTATTACGGCCTTATTTTCGGGGGACTTCAGAATATCATCCTTCAATGCTTTACTCCTTCGTCTCATGCCTTTTGGGAGGCTTCTTTCCGAGAAACGAATAAAAATAGGTCTTCATCATACCATTATATATCTTCCGGTTTTTGTCAGCCTTCCTGCCTATATATCTCTCGGCCTCGTCATAGGCGCTTATGACGTACATGGACCAATCCTCAAGCTGTGAAAACCTCTCTCCGAGCTTGCCGTAGAGTGCCGGCAAATCCTTTTTGTCCTCAAGGCGCTCCCCATAGGGGGGATTTGTTATGATAAAGCCGTATTTTTTTGGGTGGCTGAGCATGGCCACATCTCTCTTTTGAAAGTGTATCAATTCTTCGACTCCGGCAAGCCTTGCATTTTCTCTGGCCGCCGCTATTATGCCTCCATCGAGATCATAGCCCTGAATGTCGCAGACCTCCTTCACCTCCAAAAGGCTTTTTTCCATGTCCTTTGCCTCGTCATAGGCGTCATACCAAAACTTTTTTGGTATGATATTGTCCCAGTGACAGGACACAAAGGAGCGCTCTCCTCCCGGAGCCATATTCATAGCCATCATGGCAGCCTCAATGGGAAAGGTCCCCGAGCCGCAGAAGGGATCCACAAGTATTCTGTCCCCTCTCCAGGGCGTAAGCATTATCAGCGCCGCGGCAAGGGTCTCCGTGATAGGGGCCTTTGCCGTGAGCTTTCTGTAGCCTCTCTTGTGAAGGGAGGGCCCGCTGGTATCTATGCCCACGGTGACCTTGTCCTTGTGGAGGAAAACTCTCAGAGCATACTCCGCCCCGGTCTCTCTGAAGTATGAGCTGTGATATTTCTCCTTAAGCCTCTCCACCATAGCCTTCTTCATCACAGACTGTATATCCGAGGGTGAAAACAGCTTTGACTTTATGGAGGATGCCTTCGTCACCCAAAAGCGTCCGTCCTCCGGTATGTAGTTCTCCCAGGGGATGGCTCTCGTGGCCTCGAATAGCTCCTCGAAGCTCCTCGCCTCAAATTCTCCCGCCTTGAGAAGGACCCTCTCCGCCGTGCGAAGATTTATATTGGCGCGGCACAGCGCCTCCTCGTCTCCCCAAAAGGAGACCTTCCCGTCAGAGACCTCGGATATATCATAGCCGAGATCATTTATCTCTCTCTTTGTACATGCCTCCAAGCCGAAATGACATGGGGCTATAAATTCATATCTCATCAGACTCTCCGTAAATCCCCTTCTCAGAGCTCTATGCTTTTTATGATATGTCCGTCAAAATCAAGTATCTCGAAGGCCCTGTCCTTAAGCAAAGCATAGGAGTTAGGGTATCCTCCCTTGGGGATAGATACCGAGCCCGGATTCAGCACCGTGACATTTCTTTTTTGTCCGTCTTTCCCGGTAAGCTCTCTCGTCTCCGCCACCGGGATGTGGGTGTGTCCGTGTATGAGCACGTCCCCCTCGCAGAGGGGAGGAAGGTTCCTGCCGTCATCCTCGGCATTATATATATGGCCGTGAGTTGCATAAAAGCATATGCCGTTCAGATAAAGGACAGCATAGTCGGCAAGCACGGGGAAGGAGAGGACCATCTGATCGACCTCTGCCTCACAGTTTCCGCGGACTGACAGTATCCTGTCCGCGAGAGGATTGAGCATTCCTATGACTTCCTTCGGAGCATAAGCCTCGGGAAGATCGTTTCTTGGCCCATGGTAAAGTATGTCACCTAAAAGTATGAGCTTCTCCGCTTTGCTTTCCTCAAAACGCTCCAGCATTTTTCTGCAATAAAAAGCCGAGCCGTGTATATCCGATGCAAAAAAATATGTCATCTGTCGTCACCTGCCTTTCCCAAAAGCCACCATATCAAAAGTATAACGGCGGCAGGGGCAAGTACCGGCGCAAGCATTGTCAAGAGCCCCATCAGAGCGGAGATTATAAGGCAGGCGATAAGCACTGCAATGAGACAGGGCATACAGCCCGAATAGGTATGGCTGTTTATCTCTACGCTGCCTCTGAAGCCTCCGTTATCCGAGGATCCGTGATCCGAAGCCCTGCCTCCGTAGGCCCCGTAGCCCGAATCGTCCGAATCCGGTGTCTCTCTGTACACCACGTCGTCCGCTGTCCCCGGGATGCCGTCCGCCCCGGAGCTCACCGCGTCTATTATGGTCCTTGCTATAAGCCTGGGATCCCCCAGCTCTTCCAAGACCTCCTCAACGCTCCTTCCGCTCTTTACCTCCGAATCTATATAGGAAGAATAGTATCTCAGATTTTCATCCACAGCTCTCGGAGGCAGCTCGTAGACCAAGGCCTCCTCAAGCTTTGAAAGGAATTCTCTTTTATTCATCAAAAATCTCCGTGTTATAAAACCTACACCTCATGGGTATCGTCAGCTTCCGGAGCCGACTGGTCGGGCTTTACTTCGATGCCCAGCTCATCAAGCTGTGCCACGTCCACCTCCGAGGGAGCTCCCATCATGGCGTCGGAAGCGTCTTTTAGCTTCGGGAAAGCCATGACGTCTCTGATGCTCTCCGCTCCCGCCATCCACATGGCGACTCTGTCCATACCGTAGGCAAGTCCCGCGTGAGGAGGCACTCCGTATTTGAAGGCCTCCAAAAGGAAGCCGAACTGCTCCTCGGCCCTCTCAGGGGTGAAGCCCAGCTTTTCGAGCATCTTCTCCTGAACGTCGGCCTGATGGATACGCACTGAGCCTCCGCCCAGCTCCGTGCCGTTCAAGACTATGTCGTAGGCCTTCGCCCTTACCCTTCCGGGATCCGAATCTATATACTGCCAGTCCTCCTCCATGGGCGCTGTGAAGGGATGATGCATAGCCATGTATCTGCCCTCCTCCTCTGACCACTCAAAGAGGGGAAACTCCGTCACCCAAGTAAACTTCCAGTCTCCCTTCTTGATGAGATTAAGCTGCTTTGCAAGCTCCAACCTCACATTCCCGAGGACTGTCCTTGCCACACTCAGCTTGTCTGCGGCAAATACGATAAGGTCGCCCTTCTCGGCTCCCACAGCCTCAATGATGGCATCAAGTTCCTCGGCCGTCATAAATTTCGCAAAGGAGCACTTGTGGCTGCCGTCCTCTCCCGCGTTCACACAGAGGTATGCAAGGCCCTTTCCGCCGTAATACTTTGCCACCTCCACAAGGGCGTCTATCTTTTTGCGGGGCATATGACCCTCTCCGGGAACTCTTATTGCCCTAACCACTCCTCCTGACTCGAGGGCGGACTTGAATACACCGAACTCCGTACCTCTGACAGTTTCCGAAACATCACATATGGGAAGCCCGAAGCGAAGGTCCGGCTTGTCGGAGCCGTATTTGTCCATGGCCTCCTGCCAAGTTATCCTGGGAATGGGAAGCTCCACGTCCACGTCTATGACATCCTTGAACACTCTCTTTATGAGCCTCTCGTTTACGTCTATCACATCGTCCACATCCACAAAGGACAGCTCCATGTCTATCTGTGTAAACTCCGGCTGTCTGTCCGCTCTGAGGTCCTCGTCTCTGTAGCAGCGGGCAAGCTGAAAATATCTGTCAAAGCCCGAGCACATCAGAAGCTGCTTCAAAAGCTGGGGAGACTGGGGCAGGGCATAAAACTCTCCCTGATATATCCTTGAGGGCACAAGATAGTCCCTCGCTCCCTCCGGTGTGGACTTTATGAGGGTGGGAGTCTCTATCTCTATGAAGCCCTCCTCGTCAAGGAAATTCCTGACGCTCATGGCGAGCTTGCTCCTCATGAGGATATTTTTCTGAAGGGGAGCCCTCCTCAAATCAAGGTATCTGTACTTGAGCCTCAGCTCCTCTCTGGTCTTTGTCTCCGACTCGATGGGGAAAGGAAGGGGCGCCGACTCCGAGAGTATCCTCAGATCCTTTGCCTCTATCTCTATCGCTCCTGTGGAAAGCTCCTTATTTACGTCCTTTCCTCTGCTTCTGACCTTTCCTGTGACGGCGATGCAGTACTCGCTGTGAAGGGTCCCTGCCTTCTCAAACACGGCGCTGCCGCATATATCCTCCTCGAAGATGACCTGAAGTATACCGCTTCTGTCTCTCATGTCAGTGAATACAAGGCCGCCCTTGTTTCTTGATTTTTGGACCCAGCCCATCACTGTCACTTCTCTGCCTATATCATCGACTGTAAGCTCGGCACATCTGCATGTGCGCTTAAGCCCCTTTAAACTCTCAGCCATAATCTCCCTCTTTTCCGCTTTATGAAAATCCTTATTTTTTTAACGCTTCTTTATAAAAATCCTTGAATTCCTCATAGCCCTCCTTGAGGAGCTGCTCCTTTTGGAATTTCTTGTTCTTGTTCATCCAAGTCACCAGTATGGTCTCTCCGTCGCCGCGCCTTCTCGAAGCCTCGTCCATGATCTCTCCTATACGCTCCGCGCCCATACCCTTCTCCACGAGATAGGCCGTCTTCTTTGACCTTGAAGGGATCTTGAAGCCGTTTTCCATGAGTATGGTCATTATCCTCTCGAAGCCTATGGAAAATCCCACGGCAGGAACATCCTTTCCGGTAAAGCGTCCTATCATCTTGTCATATCTTCCGCCCCCTCCGACAGAGGAGCCAAAGTCCGATATCTGAATCTCGAATATGGTTCCCGTGTAATATCCCATGCCTCTCACGAGAGTAGGGGCAAATTCTATGTTTATATGCCTTGACTTTACGGCTCTCACGCTCTCCATTATGTCCGACACGTTCCTGCAGGCTGCCTCCATAGCAGGCTCCCCGGTCATTTGTGCGAGCCTCGAAAGTCCCTCTCCTCCTGATGCGGCCTCCAACAAGCCTCTCAGCCTTTTAACGCTTTCCTCCGAATAGCCCTCCGAGAGAAGCTCCTCATCAACTCCCTCAGGGCCTATTTTGTCAGCCTTATCAAGGATTATCAATATCTTCTGAGCATCCTCCTCCGGAAATCCCGCGTAAGAGAGCATTCCGTAGAGTATGCGCCTGTCATTGATTATTATCTTGAAATCATACTTGTCAAAGCCGATAGCGTCAAGGGCCTCGGAGGTGGCAAGAATGAGTTCCTTCTCCGCAAGGCTCGTGTCGTCTCCCAGTATGTCTATGTCACACTGTACAAACTGCCTGAACCTTCCCCTCTGGGGCCTGTCGGCTCTGAACACAGGGCCCATCTGCAGAGCCTTGAAGGGTTGGGGAAGCTTTGCGGCGTTGTTTGCGTAGTACCTCGCAAGGGGCAGGGTCAGATCATACCTCAATCCGCTGTCCGCCAAGGCGTCAAAGTCCCCGTTTTTCAGGGAAGCCTCCTCCTGACCAAGCTTCTCTCCCCTCTTCATTATCTTAAAGATAAGCTTCTCGTTCTCCCCTCCCTGCTTTCCGGTGAGGTTTTCTATGTGCTCCACCACAGGGGTCTCCAGAGATGAAAAGCCGTATTTGCTGTAGGTTTCCCTGATGACCGACATAAGATAGCTCCTTACAGCCATCTCATCGGGCAGAATGTCCCGCATGCCCGTCACAGGCTTTTTTATAAATGCCATAAATTGCTCCTTTTTCATTATTAAAGCATACTGACTAAAAATTTTAGCACAAAAAAAGGCCTTTTTAAAGTATTTAAGCCCAAATAAAATTAAAAACTCTCTCTCTCAGTCATGAGCATCCGCTATTCCTTCGAGCGAGAGTTTTTAATAAAAAAAGGACCCGACAATATATCAAATTGTCGAATCCTGAAAAATATCTATATCAGTTTCAGATCCACGCTCCGTCAAATCTTATGACTTCGCCTGTGAAATAGTTTCCTGTCCTTGCAAGCTTAAGCACAAAATCCGCCACCTCGTCAGCCGTTCCCATCCTTCCGGCAGGGATCTCGTCTATGAGATTCTTTTTCTCCTCCTCGTCCATGAAGGCATTCATCCTCGTATCTATGGCTCCCAACGCCAAGGCGTTCACGGCTATCCCGCTGGGGGCCAGCTCCTTGGCAAGGGCCTTGGTAAGGGCGTTGACTCCGCCCTTTGTGGCGGAGTAGGCCACCTCACAGGAGGCTCCCACACAGCCCCAGACAGATGATATGTTTATTATCTTCCCCGCCTTATGCTTTACCATGCGGGGAACCGCCTCTCTGCAGGTATTGAAGACGCCCGTGAGGTTCACGCTCACGATCTCGTTCCAGTCCTCAAAGCTCATATCCTGTATGAGCCCCACCTTTGATATCCCGGCATTGTTTACAAGGATATCTACAGGATGCTCATAGCCGTACTGTGCCGCTATCTTTTCAAGGGATATGAACAGGCCCTTAACAAATTTCGGATCCGACACGTCCCCCGCGGCCCCGGCACATGGTATCCCCAGCTTTTCTATCTCCGCCGTGGCAAGATTTAAGGCATGCCTCTCCCTTCCGTTGAGGACCACAAAATACCCGTAATCCGCAAATTTCTTCGCGATGGCAAAGCCTATGCCCCTTGTGGAGCCTGTCACCACCACTATCTTCTTTTTTGTAAGCCTTTTTATATCTACCATAGCTATGCCTCGCACAAGAACTTAAGAAGGGGATAATTCATTATTCCACCCTTGTTGATCCTTGCATTACTGTCCATGGATAGAACGATCTTGAAGTAGTTGTCCTTCACCTTTATGAGAGGATTGAACTCCTTTCTCACAGCCTCGTTGTCAGGCAGGAGATTGCAGCAGTTGATGTAGGTCCTGTCCTCCTGCTTTGTGGCCATAAAATCTATCTGATATCTTCCCTGCTTTCCCACGTACACCTTGAAGCCTCTCGAGAGAAGCTCCAGATAGAGGACATTTTCCAGCTCCGCCTCGTAGTTTGAGGGAAGCTTCCCCATGACGGCATTTTTCATTCCGAAATCGCAGATATAGTATTTTTCCTGAGTCTCAAGGAGCTTGTCATTCTTTATGTCATAACGGGGTACCCTGTATATAAGGTAAGCTCCCATGAGTGCGTCCAGGAATGAGTACACCGTGTCAACGCTTATGGTCACCCCTTGGTCTTTCACATAGTCTTTTATGGCCTTGGGAGAGAAGGTGTTTCCGACATTTTCCATTATAAACTGCATTATCCTGTCTATGTGGGATATGTCTCTCAGCTTGTTGCACTGAACCACATCCTTTAAGAGTATGGAATTATATATGTCCTGAAGGTAGGACTTCCTTGTCCCTATGGTCTCGTTCAGAGAATGGACTCCCGGCATAGCTCCGTTCAAAAGATAAGACTTAAAGAGCTCCTCCTCGGACTTTTCCTTAAATTCCTCCTTGTCCTTTATGAACTCAAGGTACTCGCTGAATATGAGGGGATATATGTCTATCTTTACATACCTGTAAGCAAGATCCCTGGCAAATCCGTCATAGAGAAGCTTGTTCGTGGAGGAGGTCACAAAAAACTCGCAGTCATACTCGGAGCTTATGGCTGTGACGGCCTTCGCCCAATTTTTCACGTTCTGAAGCTCATCCAGGAAGAACCAAAGCTTCCCCTCCCTCTGATCCGCCTCCTCGGCGAGAAGGGCATAAAGCTGCTCCTCCTCTGTAAGATAAGCATAATTCAATCCGTCAAAATTTATGTATATGGCATTTTCCTTCGGAGTTTCATTTTCCAAAAGCTCGTCTCTTATCTGCCTCAGTATGGTAGTTTTACCGGAGCGTCTCACGCCTGTTATCAGCTTGACCACAGGCCTTCCTATGTACATTTCTATCCTTTTAAGATACAGTTCCCTTCTCACCATCATAAATGCTACCTCTTCCATATCTCTTATAATTTAATTATATCAATTATAATATATCTTTTTTGAATATATGTCGATATATTTCGTATATATCTGAAAGAATGTAAGAAAATCTTAATCATTTTTTTGCAGCTCAATGGGATTTAGAGGACTTAAGCTTAATTAAGTTCACAAAAGCACATTATTCATATATAATTGTAGACACATAAGTAAGCAATTTCAGGAGAAAGAATCATGAGAAAAAAGATATTTTCAAAGTTTGCGGCGGCAGCGCTGCTTTTAAGCCTCGCTTTTCCTCTCACGGCAAACGCGGAATGGCTCAACGAAGAATTAGGCCCCGGCGAGGCCGTGTGGGTGGATGAGAACTCCCCCGGAGGACAGGCAACCTCTCAGAGTCCCGTCTACGAGCATTCGGAGAATATAATCATACGAGTCGATCCCAATGCGGGCATGGGAGATGAAGTCAGCAGCACTCCCGATGAAAATACAGCGGTATCCCCTGATACTACAGGCAATGCCGAGTCAGTCGCTTCGGAGTCCGCCGAATCAGGTAGCTCCGAGTCCGGCGAGTCGGCAGTTTCAGAGAATACCCCTTCTGAGGATGCGACAGCTCAGGAGGATACAGCAGCACAGGAAAATGCCCTTCCCGCAAACGCGGTAATGTCGAACGGGCGCATACTCTATCTCGACAGGCCCATGATAGCCCTCACCTATGACGACGGTCCCAACCCCAAGGTCGGAAACCGTATCATGGACAAGATGGCTCAGAACAACGGCAGAGCCACCTTCTTTATGGTAGGGAACAGGGTAGCCTCCTACGCCTCAGAGGTACAAAGGATGGTTGCGGAGGGCCACGAGGTGGCAAACCACTCCTACAGCCACAAGTATCTCAACAAGTACGGAGCGGAGACTATACGCGCCGAGGTGGAAAACTGCAACACGGCCATTCAAAATGTCTGCGGCGTCCGCCCCTCTGTAATGAGGCTCCCGGGAGGAAACAAAAACTCCACTGTGCTTGCCAACGTAAATATGCCCATCATACTTTGGAACATAGACACAAGGGACTGGGATCACAAAAACGCTCAGAAGACCATAAACGAGGTCATGAGCAAGGTAAAGGACGGAGATATAGTCCTCATGCACGAGCTCTATAATGCCACGGCAGACGCCTCGGACTACCTCATCCCCACCTTGACCGCACAGGGCTACCAGCTTGTCACCGTAAGCGAGCTGGCAAAGTATAAGGGCGTTACACTGCAGCCGAACCGGGTATACTATTCCTTTTAAGAGATAAGCCGACAATAAGCCTTTAAATAAAAATCGCATTTCATACGGATTCCGAAAATGAGCCGTCAAATTCTCAACGCGGCCGCGGAAGTATGAATTGCGATTTTATTTTTCCTTAGAACTTTGAATATATAAAGGAGGACGCATCATAGCCCTGTCCGTAAAATCCGAATACTCGGTTTTTCAAGCTTCAGGGATACACAAAAGACCGGTTATCTGCACTCTTTTTCCCATAATTTAAGTTTTTCTACCGGCACACCGGCATACTTTGCCACCCTCTCGTAGGGCATTCCGTCTCTTAACAATTCTAAGGATATCTGCTGTATTCCCTGTTCCATTCCTTTTTCTATGCCTTTTTCCATTCCTTTTTTCATTCCGCTCTCTATAGCAGTATCAAACACCCAATCACTCAAGTTGCACATCTTATTGACCTCCTCCTCCACTTCCGTCAGCCTTATACCATATTCCTTGAGGGCCTCCATCTTATTTTCCTTTGTCATCCTCCTGCTGCAAAGCGCCTGAAGCATTCCCAAGACGGCATCCTCGGCCTTCATTCTATCGTTCAATCTTATGACTATGACATTAATAAAATCAAATTCGGTTCTTTCTCTGTCTACAGTTCCTATTATATCATCCTTGACTGTCCTATACAAGGTGGCCGTTCCCGCCTCCTTGTCAGGGACGTTACCCATGCATATCCACACAGAATATACCTTTTCCAATCTTCCGTAATCAGTAGCCCCTGTTATGCTTTTGAGTTGGGAACCGAAGCGCCTCGCAGCATAGAACATTCCCCTGACTTCTATCGGGTATCCCGGATAGTAATTATTTTGAGCCTCTATATTTATATACATGCCTATTAGCTTCCCTTTTAGGTCAGGATAAAATGCTTTAAATATTATATCGTATTTGATATTTGCCTCATTTTGAGTATTATCCTCATTTGACAGCCCTTCGACCGCATGTCTTTCAAGGTTGGTGAGATTTCGTTCCACCGATATATCCGACACAAAAATCTTTTGCGGCTCTATATATATCTCCTCTATATCATTTAGCCTGCAATTTTTAAATTCAGGAACAAATCTTTTTAAAATCCTTGACAGAAATTGCCTGTTGGCCAAAAGCTCTTTTAATGCATTGTCATATTTTTCTTTTCCCTCCTCTATACTCATTATCACATTAGTGATATCATTCATCCGGCCTCCGATCTGCAGATAAAGTGCGGCAAAAATACAGCAAAAAAACTCTGCATAAAATATTTGATTTTAAAATTTGGAAAAACAAATCAGAAAAAAATTTGAGATTTATGAAAAAAGATTTTCAGATGTTTATTTATATATTTTTTATCGGGTTTCATCAAGTACCAAAACACATGTGCCGAACTCATCAGCTCCCGCAACACAAAAAAGCGGAATATCACACTCGGTCGAAGGAATTTAGCCTGCGTCCTGACGCTCTCCTTCGACCGGATGATTTGAGAAGATAAAAACACTCTCATCCAAGGCCCTTTAGCGCAAGCGACCGGGTTTTGGATGAGAGTGTTTTATCTTTTTTTATCTTATCTGAAATACTCCTTTGCTCCCCTGAACATTCCCATGTCATAATTTCCCGGAACGTTCTTGTAGAGCTGCTTTCCTATCCTCTCGGCATGTCCCATCTTTCCGAAGACTCTGCCGTCCGGTGAAGTGATGCCTTCTATGGCATAGGCGGATCCGTTGGGATTGTATCTTATGTCCATGGTCGGAGCTCCCGCAAGGTCCGCATATTGAGTGGCTATCTGTCCCTTCGCCGAGAGCTCCTTTATGAGTTCCTCGGATGCAAGGAATCTTCCCTCGCCGTGGGAGATGGGTACTGCAAAGAGCTCACCGGGCTTCGTATTCATGAGCCAAGGCGAACGGTTTGAATTTACCCTCACTGTGACTATCTTTGACTGGTGTCTGCCTATGGTGTTGTAGGTGAGAGTAGGACAGTCGCTGTCCGTGTCCATTATCCTTCCGTAGGGCACCAGACCCAGCTTTATAAGCGCCTGGAAGCCGTTGCATATTCCGCACATAAGTCCGTCTCTCTCGGAGAGGAGCTTCTCCACCTCTCTCCTTATCTTCTCACTCCTGAAGAAGGAGGTGATGAATTTTGCGGATCCGTCAGGCTCGTCTCCTCCGGAAAAGCCTCCGGGAATGAAGATGATCTGACTCTCTGCTATAGCCTTTGCGACTCTGTCAACAGACTCTTTGATATCATCTGCCGTCAGGTTCCTTATTATCTCTATATCCGGCACGAGCCCCGCTTCGGCGCAGGCCTTTGCGCTGTCATACTCACAGTTTGTTCCCGGGAATACGGGGATGAGTACCTTGGGAGCCGCCGCCCCTGCCGCGGGCTTCGCCCATGTGTCCGCCTTAAAATCGGGAAGACTGCAATCCTTGTCCTCAAAGCCTATGTTACAGGCGAATACAGGCTCAAGCTTCTCCTCATAATGGCTGAGAAGCTCTGAAAGCTCAACCCTCTCCGAGCCGAATGCTATAGCCTTATCGGCTGTAGTCCTTCCCAGTCTTTTGACCTCAAATGCTCCCGACTTTACCGTCTCGCAGCCTAATATGGCCTCTGCGGTCTCCGGGCTGTCGGTCTCCACTATGAAGGATCCGTAGTTATATCCGAAGATCTCCTCCGCGCCTATCTCTTTGTCGAACTCAAAGCCTGTCATATTTCCGAAGCACTGCTTCATGACAGCCTCCGCTATTCCTCCCGCGCAGGGAGTGTAGGCTGAAATTATCTTCCGGTTTGTCACAGCCTTATGGACGGTATCGTAGAGCTTCTTAAGGGAAGTCATATCAGGAAGCCCGTTCTCTCTGTAGTGAGGCTTCATGAGAAGGACTGAAGCTCTCTCCGACTTGAATTCCGGAGAGATGATATTATGTGCCTTCTCCGTCGTGACCGCAAAGGATACGAGAGTGGGAGGAACGTCGAGCTTTTCGAAGCTTCCGCTCATGCTGTCCTTTCCGCCTATGGCAGCGGCCTCAAGATCAAGCTGGGCCTCAAATGCGCCGAGAAGAGCCGCCAAAGGCTTGCCCCAGCGCTTTCCGTCGGTCCCGGGCTTTTCAAAGTATTCCTGGAAGGTGAGGTAAACATCCTCAAATCCTGCTCCCGAAGCTATAAGCTTTGATACAGATTCTATTACAGCCAGATATGCGCCCCTGTACTGATTCTTCTCCGTGATAAAGGGGTTATATCCCCAAGCCATGACAGAGCAGGTATCTGTATCAGCCTTCTCGACGGAGACCTTTGCGGCCATGGCCTGAGAAGGGGTCATCTGATACTTTCCTCCGAAGGGCATGAGTATGCTTCCGGCTCCTATGGTGGAGTCAAAGCGCTCGGAAAGTCCCTTCTTAGAGCATATATTAAGATCCTCCGAAAGCGCTGTGAGCCTTTCTTTGAAGCTGTGACAAGCCCCCTTGTTTTTGCTGTCAGGCTCGCTGTCCTCTTTTCCGTTTACAAGGTCTTCTTGCTTTTCCACAACTATCTCCACGTGCTTCTCCGCACCGTTGGAGTTGAGGAAATCTCTGCTTATATCTACTATATTTTTTCCGTTCCAATTCATCACGAGGCGGGGCTCTTTTCTCACCTCGGCCACCTCCGTGGCCTCAAGGTTCTCACTGTGGGCAAGCTCCATGAACCTCTCCACATCCTCAGCGGCAACCACGACAGCCATCCTCTCCTGGGACTCGGATATGGCAAGCTCCGTTCCGTCAAGTCCCTCATATTTCTTGGGGACCTTGTTGAGGTCTATATAAAGCCCGTCCGCAAGCTCGCCTATGGCTACGGACACGCCGCCTGCTCCGAAATCGTTGCAGCGCTTTATCATCAGTGAGGCTTCCCTGTTTCTGAAAAGCCTCTGGAGCTTTCTCTCCTCCGGTGCATTTCCCTTCTGGACCTCGGCTCCGCAGGTCTCTATGGAATGAAGGTTATGGGCCTTCGACGAACCTGTGGCTCCGCCGCAGCCGTCCCTTCCTGTCCTTCCACCCAAGAGTATCACTGCGTCCCCGGGGGCGGGAACCTCTCTCCTCACGTTTTCCTCAGGGGCCGCTCCTACCACAGCGCCTATCTCCATGCGCTTTGCGGCATATCCGTCATGGTATATCTCGTCAACCATTCCCGTGGCGAGGCCTATCTGATTTCCGTAGGAGGAGTATCCTGCGGCCGCTGTTGTCACAAGCTTCCTCTGGGGGAGCTTTCCGGGGAGAGTCTCCGACAGGGGCTTAAGGGGGTCCGCCGCTCCCGTCACTCTCATAGCCTGATATACGTATGCTCTTCCCGACAGAGGATCTCTTATGGCTCCGCCTATGCAGGTGGCGGCTCCTCCGAAGGGTTCTATCTCTGTGGGATGATTGTGGGTCTCGTTTTTAAACAGAAGGAGCCAATCCTCAGGCTTCCCCTCCACGTTCACCTTGATTTTGACAGTGCAGGCGTTTATCTCCTCAGACTCGTCAAGCTTTTGGAGCTTTCCCTGCTTTTTGAGATACTTGGCCGCAAGAGTCGCTATATCCATGAAGTTTACGGGCTTAGTCCTTCCCAACTCCTCCCTCACGGAAATATATCTCTTCCATGCGGCTTCAGTCTCCGCATCCTCAAACTGCACCTTGTCCACTGTTGTAAGGAAGGTGGTATGGCGGCAGTGATCCGACCAGTAGGTGTCTATCATCTTTATCTCTGTCAGAGTGGGATCCCGCATCTCTTTTCGGAAATAATCGGCGCAGAATTTTATATCGTCAAAATCCATGGCGAGCCCGAGCTTTACCCTGAGCGCCTCAAGCTCCTCGTCCGAAAGGCCTGTGAAGCCCTCAAGCACCGCCACCTCTTTGGGAATCTCATATTTTATCTTGAGGCTGTCTACAGGCTCAAGGGAGGCCTCTCTCGCCTCCACCGGATTTATAACGTACCTCTTTACAGCCTCCAGCTCCTCCTCGGAAAGCTTTCCGTAGAGCTTATAGACCTTGGCCGTCCTCACGTCGGGCCTCTCTCCCTCGGATATTATCTGAATACACTGAGCGGCGCTGTCGGCTCTCTGGTCATACTGTCCGGGAAGGAACTCCACCGCAAACACGCAGGCCTCGCAGTCTGATATGCCTGCCTCTGCTATGCGCTTTTCCTCTGTGGCGGCGTCGGGAGCCTTGCCGAAATCGGTGTAATAGTCCTTTGCTCCCACTTCCTCCACATCACCTGTTACTATGTCAAGCTGCGGCTCCGATAAAACTGTTCTCTCCGCCTTTTTAAATATATCCTCCGAGATACCTGCCACGTCGTATCTGTTAAAGAGCCTCACAGCCTTTAGCCCGCCTATCCCCAGGAAGGAACGCACATCGGAAAGGAGGCTGTTGGCCTCGTTCTCAAGGCCGTGTTTTTTCTCTACGAATATTCGATAAACCATATCTGCTCCGTTCTTAATTTATTATGATCTTTATTTGTTCTTTTACTTTATGCCGAGGGCTGAAAGAGCTCTCTTTCCTATGTCGCGGCGCATATGCATGTCGGTGAAATGCACCTTCTCCGCTGTCCTATAGGCCTTCTCCAACGCTTCGGGAAGCGAGGGCGCCGTCTCTGTCACTCCCAGGACTCTTCCTCCCGAGGTGACGAGCACTCCGTCTCTGAGCTCTGCTCCCGCCACGTATATGCCCTTTCTGTCCTCAGGAAGCTCTATCGGATAGCCCTTTTTGTATGACTCGGGATAACCGCCTGACGCTATGACAACGCAGGCTGCCGACTCGTCCTTCCACTCAATGTTGATATCCGCAAGCCTCTCCTCTGTCACGGCCCTCATTATATCAAAGAGGTCCGTCTTAAGGAGGGGAAGCACTACCTGAGTCTCGGGGTCTCCGAATCTGCAGTTATATTCTATGACCTTGGGCCCGTCTGCTGTGATCATCAGTCCGAAGTACAGGCAACCCTTGAAGGTCCTTCCCTCACGGTTCATTGCCTCCATAGTGGGAAGGAATATCTTCTCCATACATTCCTTGGCAACAGCCTCCGTATAGTAGGGGTTGGGGGCTACTGTTCCCATACCGCCTGTGTTGAGACCCTTGTCTCCGTCAAGAGCTCTCTTGTGATCCATGCTTGATACCATGGGTACCATAGTCTTTCCGTCCGTAAAGCTTAAGACAGAAACCTCGGGGCCTGTGAGGAACTCCTCTATCACTATCTCGTCTCCGCTTTTTCCGAATTTCTTGTCCTCCATGATGGTCTTTACGGCATTCTTTGCATCCTCCCTTGTCTCAGCTATGATAACTCCCTTTCCAAGGGCAAGGCCGTCCGCCTTTATGACAGTGGGCACGGGACAGGACTCCACGTATCTGTACGCCTCCTTGGGATCCGAAAATACCTCGTATGCAGCCGTGGGGATACCGTACTTTTTCATGAGGTTTTTGGAGAATACCTTGGAGCCCTCTATTATCGCGGCATCCTTTGAAGGACCGAAGGAGGGTATACCCGCTTCCTTGAGAGCGTCTGTCATTCCCATAACCAGCGGATCGTCAGGGGCGACCACCACATAATCCACCTTGTGTGAAACGCAGAAATCCACCACTCCTTTTACGTCCGTCGCCGCTACAGAGGCGCACTCCGCGTCCTCCGCAATGCCCCCGTTTCCGGGAAGGGCATATATCTTATCAACGTTTTTGTTTTCTCCAAGCTTTTTTATTATGGCGTGTTCTCTTCCTCCGCCGCCTACAACAACAAGTATCATTTCATCATCCCTCCTTTTTGACCTGCACTCCGAGTATGCTTGAGTATACTTTATTTAGTGGTGGAAGAGCCTCATGCCTGTAAAGCACATGGTCATTCCGTATTTATTGCAGGTATTTATCACGTTGTCGTCTCTCACGCTTCCTCCGGGCTCGGCTATGTAGCTCACGCCGGATTTGCGCGCCCTCTCTATATTGTCTCCGAAGGGGAAGAAAGCGTCCGAGCCGAGGGCGACTCCGCTTATCTTTGAGAGATACTCCTTCTGCTCCTCCTTTGTGAAGGGCTCGGGTCTCTCGGTAAAGTAATTTCTCCAGTTCTCCTCCGAGAGCACATCGTCGCACTCATCGGATATATACACATCTATAACGTTATCTCTGTCAGCTCTGCCAAGCTCCTTTCTGAAAGGAAGGGAGAGTACCTTCTCCGACTGTCTGAGATGCCATATGTCCGCCTTCTGCCCTGCAAGCCTCGTGCAATGTATCCTTGATTGCTGACCGGCACCCACTCCTATAGCCTGGCCGTCGGCGGCAAAGCATACGGAGTTTGACTGAGTATACTTGAGTGTGATGAGAGAAATGATGAGATCTCTCTTTGCGCTGTCAGGAAGGTTCTTGTTCTCGGTAACTATGTTTTCCAAGAGTTCCTTGTTTATTTTAAAATTATTTCTTCCCTGCTCGAAAGTTATTCCAAACACTTCCTTATGTTCCGCCTCGGCAGGAACATATTCGGGATCTATCTTTACGATATTGTAGTTTCCCTTTTTCTTTGACTTGAGTATCTCGAGGGCCTCCTCATCATAATCGGGAGCGATCACTCCGTCCGACACCTCTCTCTTTATCACTCTTGCCGTAACGACATCACACTTATCGGAGAGCGCGATCCAATCTCCGAAGGAGCTCATCCTGTCTGTTCCTCTTGCCCTCACATAAGCGCAGGCGAGAGGTGAATCGTCAAGCCCCTCTATATCGTCTGCAAAGCAGGCCCTTTTAAGCTCCGGGGAAAGCTTTCTTCCCACAGCAGCCGAGGTGGGGGAAACATGCTTAAATGAGGTTGCCGCAGGAAGGCCCAGAGCCTCCTTCAGCTCCTTTACCAGCTGCCAAGAATTGAGAGCGTCAAGGAAGTTTATATATCCCGGTCTTCCGTTCAGTATCTCGAAGGGAAGCTCTCCTCCATCCGCCATATAAAGCCTCGAGGGCTTCTGATTGGGGTTACACCCGTATTTCAACTGAAATTCCTTCATCAATATTCCTCCTTCCGGAAACGCTTTGTCTTTTTTTATTTCTGTTTTCTCACGTTTTTGTTGAACATAAGGTTTTGACACTCTCCGGTCTTTATATTCACGTATCTCACATAGAGAGATATCTTATTGTCGCTGTCAAGGCTCTCCCATATCTTCTTTGCGAAAGCCTCTATATCGTTTTCCGTCTCCACTCTCTCAGGCTCTCCCTCGAAGGTGGGGATGGGATTTCCGTTGCATTTATATGTGTGTATGAAATGTCCCACTCCTCTTAAAGGCGAGTACCCGTAGAAGAAGCGGTTGCAGGCGCTTCCCTTTTCATCCGCCGATTTCAGTATGGAGAGCCTGTAGCGAAATACTCTCTCTCCCGCCTCCTCAAAGAAGGTAAGCATCCCGCTTATCCTGGGAGTATAATTGGGAGCGTCCGGCTCGAATTCTCTGGTTGTGAGCGCCTCCCCAAAGCTCTTCCCCTCCTTCAGGAAATCATATATAGTATCTGTCTGGTCTCCGTTTGTCACGATGAGCCTGTTTTCAAATCTCCTTATGGGCTTATAGATGATAAGGCTCGGATCCTCCACCTTGCTCTCGTCAGCAGGGTAGATGATGAGATCCTCGCCGTCCTCCTCAAACACGCGGTTTCTGCTGTTTTCGCTTCTGCCCATTATAAAGTAGGCTGTCACAGCGTTCTTACCGTCAGGCGTCTCTCCTATTATTATCCCTCTTCCGGGATAGCTGTTTTCGGAAAGGAGCTTTCCAATATCATTCAATGCGTAAGTATCCATATTTCATCCCTCTTTATCTCTATATATGTAGAATCATGATCACCTGTTAAGAGCTTCGGACTTCGCCATGTCTGCCGAAACCATTTCCAGGGCTTTCGGCAGTATCACCCACTCAGCCTCCTCCATGACCCTCCTCTGCAGTATCTCGGGGGTGTCTCCCTCCTTAACATATACGGCCTTCTGAAGTATTATCCTTCCTCCGTCCGGTATCTCGTTTACAAAATGCACCGTGGCTCCTGTGACCTTGACCCCGTAAGCCAAGGCCGCCTCGTGGACCTTAAGCCCGTAATATCCCTTTCCGCAGAAGGAAGGTATCAATGAAGGGTGGATGTTTATTATCCTCTCAGGGTATCTCTTTGTGAAGTCCTCGCTTAATATGGCCAAAAATCCCGCAAGGACTATAAGCTCGGCTCCCGTGCTTTCAAGCACTCCTACAAGCTCTCTCTCAAACTCCGCCTGCTTAAGCGCCCTGTCCTCCGTGTTTACCGAACCGTCGGGGTTTCTTTCGGCCTTTCTTTTCTCCACTGTGTAGCGTGGGATGCCTGCCTTCTCGGCCCTCACCAGACCGTAGGCATCCTTATTGTCGGATATTACCGCACAGAGCTCGGCATGCTCTATCTCACCGGAGCTCACCGCGTCTATGAGAGCCTGCAGGTTCGTCCCGCCGCCTGATATGAGTACCGCCGTCTTTATCCTTCTCTTTTTTTCCATAGCTCTACTCCAAAACCACGGGGTCCTCGGAGACGCCTATCCTTCCGAGTATATATGCGTCCTCTCCGTTTGCCTTAAGGATCTCAAGGGCTCTGTCCGCATCCTCTGCGGCGACTGTTATGCTCATTCCCACGCCCATGTTGTAGGTGTTGAACATGTCGTGCTCGGATATTCCCCCTCTCTCGGCGATAAGCTTGAATATGGGAAGCACTCTCACGTCGGACTTCTTTATGAAGGCTCCGAGCCCTGCTTTTAAGGATCTGGGTATGTTCTCGTAGAAGCCGCCTCCTGTGATGTGAGATATCCCCTTTACCTTCACCTCCTCAAGGAGCTTAAGCACCGGCTTTACATATATCCTCGTGGGGGTAAGGAGTTTCTCTCCAAGGCTCTTTCCGGAAAGCTCGGGAAGAGGCTTCTTCAACTCCTCCTCTGAAATATTCTCAAGGTCAAATACCTTTCTCACAAGGGAGAAGCCGTTTGAATGTACTCCGCTTGAGGGGAGGGCAATCATAACGTCTCCCTCGGTCATGGTGCTGTTGTCTATTATCTTATCCTTGTCTACTATTCCTGTGGAGTAGCCCGCAAGGTCGAACTCATCCTCGGGATAGAAGCCCGGCATCTCGGCGGTCTCTCCGCCTATGAGAGCGGCGTCCGCCATAACGCATCCGTCGGCAACGCCCTTTACTATGTCGGCTATCCTCTCCGGCACGTTTTTGCCGCAGGCAATATAGTCAAGGAAAAACAGAGGCTTAGCGCCACAGCAGATGATATCATTTACACACATTGCCACGCAGTCTATTCCCACTGTGTCGTACTTTTCCATGAGGAAGGACAGCTTGAGCTTGGTTCCAACTCCGTCGGTGCCCGACACAAGTACAGGCTTTTTGTAGCCCTCGGGGAGCTCAAAGAGCCCTCCGAAGCCCCCTATATCCGAAACCACTCCCGCAGTGAGAGTCCTCTTTATGTGCTCCTTCATAAGGTCCACAGCCTTATAGCCCGCAGTGATATCCACTCCTGCGTTTTTGTAGCTTTCACTGTAGCTTTTCATTAGTTTTCCGCCTTTCCCGCGCAAGCGTCGTTGTTATTTTCAGTATTGTTTCTGTATTTGGGAAGCTTCTCCTCAAACCTGTTCTTCTCTGTCTTCGTAGGTATCTCCGTAGGGTAAGCACCGTCGAAGCACGCCGCGCAGAAGCTTCCGTTTCCTGCGGCTCCCTTTGCTATCTCAAGGGCGTTTGCAACAGAGAGATAGCCCAGAGAATCCGCTCCTATTATCTTTGCCGTCTCCTCAACGCTGTATTTGCATGCTATGAGATTCTCCCTCGAATCTATATCGGTTCCGTAGTAGCAGGGGTTAAGGAAGGGAGGCGCCGACACCCTCATGTGTACCTCCTTTGCTCCTGCCTCTCTTATGAGCTTTACTATCCTTGCAGATGTGGTTCCCCTAACTATTGAGTCGTCTATAAGTATGACTCTCTTGCCCTTTATGACCTCTGATATGGGGTTGAGCTTTATCCTGACCAGATTCTCTCTGGATTTCTGGTTGGGGGCTATGAAGGTCCTTCCTATATATTTGTTCTTTATGAGGCCCACGCCGTAGGGTATACCTGACTGCCTCGCGTAGCCTATGGCCGCGTCTATTCCCGAGTCGGGTACTCCTATTACCACGTCAGCCTGCACAGGATGCTCCAGAGCGAGGAAGGCTCCCGCCCTGACTCTCGCCTCATGGACGCTGCAGCCCTCTATAACAGAGTCGGGCCTTGCAAAGTATATATACTCGAAGACGCAGAGACTGGGCTTTGCCTTATTGCAATGATCCTCGATGGACCTTATTCCCTCGTCACTGAATACCAGTATCTCTCCCGGCTTTATATCTCTCACGAGCTTTGCCCCCACCGCGTCAAGAGCGCAGCTCTCGGAGGCAACAACGTATACCCCGCCCTCCGTCACTCCGTAGCAGAGACGCCTGAAGCCGTGCTCGTCTCTCACGGCGATGAGCTTGGAGGGTGACATTATGACAAGGGAGTAGGCCCCCTTGATCCTGTCCATAGCCTTGTTTACGGCCTCCTCAATGCTTCCCGTGCGGATCCGCTCCCCGGTAATTATATATGAGATGACCTCCGTGTCCGTTGTTGACTGGAATATGCAGCCCTGATTCTCAAGCTCTGTCCTGAGCTCATATGAGTTTACGAGATTCCCGTTGTGGGCAAGGGCCATCCTTCCCTTGCTGTGGTTTATGACTATGGGCTGGGCGTTTATCCTGTTGGTAATCCCGGAGGTGGAATATCTCACATGGCCCACAGCCATATTTCCCTCCCCGAGCTTTTCTATATGCTCGGGCGTGAACACGTCGTTCACAAGCCCCAGATCTCTGTAGTATCTGAATATCCCCTCGTCGTTTATCGCTATTCCCGCGCTCTCCTGCCCTCTGTGCTGCAGCGCATAAAGTCCGTAGTATGTGGTGAGCGCCACGTCCGTCTTCTTTGCGGACCATACTCCGAATACGCCGCATTCCTCGTTTATCTTATTCTTCATCACATCTCCAAAATCAATCTATAGAATATTTCTCTGAAAGTTCCCTGTCCTTTTCCCTTATGGCGGCGGCCTTTTTGTCCCTGGCCTCCTGAAGCTTTTCGGCAAGGCTCTCGTCTGATACCGAGAGTATCTCTATGGCAATGAGCGCCGCATTCTGAGCACCGTCTATTCCAACTGTGGCAACAGGTATTCCCGGAGGCATCATGACTGTAGATAAAAGGGCATCTATCCCCTCCAGAGCTTTTGCCTTTATGGGTATGCCTATAACGGGAAGAGTGGTGTTTGCCGCAATCGCTCCCGCCAAATGTGCTGCCATTCCCGCCGCGCAGATGATGGCTCCGTAGCCTTCCTTTCTGGCGTTCTCGGCAAAGCTCTTTGCCTCGGCAGGCGTTCTGTGAGCCGAATATACGTGGACCCTCGTGGGCACCCCGTACTCCTTCAAAGTATTGACCGCCTTCTCAACAACGGGAAAATCGCTGTCGCTTCCCATTATGATTCCTACTTTTTTCATTACATCCTCCTCTTTCTCCGATTTTCCTTAAGAAAAATATTAAAGAGCAGCCCTGTTTCAGACTGCTCTTACATTCTTTAATTATACACTTTCCCTTCGGTCCCGCAGCATGAGCCTGTAAAAAAGCTTACACCGGTCTCCGCGAGCTCTGAATTCACATGAATCATCATGTCATTAAGACTGTATTGTGCCGGTTTCGCCTTAACAGTTATCATGAACATTCCCCTCACACCGCCTGACTTTCCCAAAAGGGTAAGCATTATTATACTTACTTGCCCATCTTTCATCAAGTACTAAAAAGCATACATGATTTATATGTAAAAAGTCAATATGCCGCAGGCTTTTTTCCCTTAGAGAGATATCTCGGCGTCAAGTCCGAGCTCCGCGCCGTAGCCTGAAAGCTTCTTCTCAACCACATTCTTTATGTACTCCTCCGTCTGCTCCGGGGCTCTTCCCACGTAGAGAGAGGGATCGAGGACCTTCTCTATGTCCTCCCTCTCAAGGCCGAAGGTCTTGTCGGCGGCTATAAGCTCAAGAAGGTTATTGTCAAGTCCCTCCTCCTTCACTCTCTTTCCCGCCTGCATGGACAGCTCTCTTATCCTCTCATGGAGCTCCTGACGGTTTCCGCCCCTCTTTACGCAATCCATCATAATGTTCTCTGTTGCCATGAAGGGCAGCTCCGCCTTTAAGTACTTTTCGCAGACCTTGGTGTAGACCACCAAGCCGTCGGCTATGTTCATGTAGAGCCTCAATATGGAGTCGACTCCCAAAAACGCCTCGGGAACCGATATCCTCTTGTTGGCGGAATCGTCGAGGGTCCTCTCAAACCACTGGGTAGCTGCGGTTATGGAGGGATTCATTATATCGCTCATAACATAATTTGCTATGGAGGCCATCCTCTCGGATCTCATGGGGTTTCTTTTGTAGGCCATGGCTGATGAGCCTATCTGAGTCTTTTCAAAGGGCTCCTCTATCTGCTTGAGATTCTGTAAAAGCCTTATGTCGTTTGAAAATTTGTGGGCTGACTGAGCTATCCCGGAGAGCACTGAAAGCACCCGGAAATCCACCTTTCTTGAGTAGGTCTGTCCTGAGACATCGTAGCAGCCCTCAAAGCCCATCTTTTGAGCTATCCTTCTGTCGGCCTCCCTGCACTTCTCATGATCCCCGTCGAAAAGCTCCAAAAAGCTTGCCTGAGTCCCTGTGGTCCCCTTTGAGCCGAGGAGCCTTAAGCTTCCCCTCACATACTCAAGGTCGGAGAGATCCATCATAAGATCCTGTATCCAAAGAGTCGCCCGCTTTCCTATGGTTGTGGGCTGAGCCGGCTGAAAATGGGTGAAGGCCAAGGTGGGCACATCCTTATATTTCATGGCGAATTTTGAGAGCTCGGTTATTACGTTGACCAAAGACTTGTGTACCAAATCAAGCCCCGTCTTCATCTGTATGATATCCGTGTTGTCTCCCACGAAAGCGGAGGTGGCACCCAAATGGATTATGCCCGCAGCCTTCGGACACTGGAGTCCGTAAGCGTACACGTGGCTCATTACATCGTGGCGCACCACCTTCTCTCTCGCCTCGGCATCCTCGTAGTTTATATCCTCGGCGTGGGCCTTGAGTTCGGCTATCTGCTCCTCTGTTATGGGGAGTCCCAGCTCTCTCTCCGTCTCGGCGAGAGCTATCCACAGCTTTCTCCAAGTCCTGAATTTAAAATTTTCCGAAAAGGTATAAAGCATCTCCTTGCCCGCATATCTTCCCGAGAAAGGACTTTGGTAAACGTCGCGATTTTTTTCCATTTCAGACTGTTCCTCCGATTTATTTATTTGACTTTTTCCTCGGCTTTGATTTTAACATCAAAGTCAAAGCGCCGCAAGGCTAAATGCGGCGCTTTCTGTAGCTGTTCACTGAATATATTATCCCCGAGAGG